>JBBQCV010000130.1:0-10315 GCA_038319115.1 Burkholderiales bacterium
TCGATGCGGCGCTGCGCCGGCGATCCGTGCACGAGGTAGCGCCCGCCCAGCTCCGCGCACATGTCGACCAGCGCGTACATGAGGTCGAGCGTGCGCGTGCGCACGGCGTCGTCCTTGGTGCTGATCGACAGCCCGGCGGGCTTCACCAGCAGCCAGTGCAGGCCGGTGATCGCGATGCCCGCATCCTCGGCGGCGCGCCGCGACGCGGCCACCAGCGCCGGGCTCATGTGCCCGGGGTCGTCGGTCAGCGTATAGGGCGCGACCTCGAGACCGTCGTAGCCCAGCCGCGCGGCGTACTCGCACTGCTTGGGGAACGGCATTGGGACAATCACTTCGTTGCACAGGGCGATGCGCATGGCGCTTGTTTTCCGGCGGCTATTTCCCGCAGTTACTTTCTGAGGTAGCCGAGCACCAGCTCGACCATGTGCTTCAGACGCTCGCTGCGGTGCCTGGGCGCGAACAGGTCGCGCGCGAACACCGTCGAGAGCGTGTGGCGGTTGCTCTGGTAGAAGTACGACAGCGCGGCGATCGAGATATAGAGCTGCACCGCGTCCACGCCGCGGCGGAACTTGCCCGCCTGCACTCCGCGCCGCAACAGGTCTTCGATCATGGCCACGAAAGGCGAGTGCAGCGCCGGGATGTTCTTCGAGCGCTTGATGTGGCGCGCCTTGTGCAGGTTCTCGCTGTTCAGTAGCGTCAGGAACTCGGGGTGCTTGAGGTAGTACTCCCAGGTGAACTCCACCAGCCGGCGGATGCCCTCTTCGGGCTCGACCTCGGCCAGGAGCAGCCCGCGCTCGGCATTGCGGATGCGCGCATAGCTCGCCTCCATGACCGCGAGGAACAGCGCCTCCTTGTTGCCGTAGTAGTAATACAGCATGCGCTTGTTGGCGCCGGCGCGCGCCGCGATGCTGTCGACGCGCGCCCCGCCCAGCCCCGCGCGTGCGAATTCCGCGGTCGCCGCCTTCAGGATGCGTTCCTGGTTCTTCGCGGGATCGCGGCGCACGGGCGCGCGCATCTGGATTGCCTTCGTGCGCTCAGTCTATTTTGGCGCCGACGTCGCGGGCGATCTTGCCGATCTTGGCGACCTCGCTCGCCAGGAAGCGCCCGAGTTCCTCCGGCGAGCCGGTTTCCACATCGGTGCCGAGGGCGAGGAACTTTTCCTTCATGCCGGGCGCGGCCATGGCCTTCGCGATCTCGGCGTTGAGGCGCTGCACTACCTCCCTTGGCGTACCGGCCGGCGCGAACACCGCCTGCCAGGTCGACGCCTCGAAACCGGGCAGCGCCGATTCGGACAGCGTGGGCAGTTCGGGGGCGACTGCCGAGCGATGCGCCGTGGTGACCGCGAGCGCGCGCAGCCGGCCGGCCTTGACCATCGTGATGACATCGGAAATGTTGGCGAACATCACGTGCGCCTGGCCGCCGAGCATGTCGGCCACCGCCGGCGGGCCGCCCTTGTAATGGACCGTTACCCAATCGACCCCGGCGGCCTGCTTGAACATTTCGCCCGACAGGCGCGTGAGCGTGGCTGCGCCGGGCGAGGCGAGGTTGAGCTTGCCCGGGTTGGCCTTGGAGTAGGCAATCAGGTCGCGCGGGTTGTAGGCCGGGATCGACGGGCTCACCACCACGATGATCGGCACCGTGGCCACCATCGACACGGGCGCGAAATCCTTCACCGGGTCGAAGCTCAGCTTGGGGAAGAACGCCGGCGCGGTGGCGAACGAGGTCGCTGCCATAAGCAGCGTGTAACCGTCGGGGGGGCTTTTGGCCACGAAGTCGGCGCCGATGTTGCCGCTCGCGCCGGGCTTGTTGTCGATGACCACCGGCTGGCCCATCGAGGCGGCGAGCTTCTCGCCCAGCGAGCGCGCCGCGAGGTCGGTCGAACCGCCCGGCGGGAAGGCCACCACCATGCGGATCGCCTTGGACGGAAAGACTTGGGCGCATGCGAGCTGCGCCGAGAGTGCCGCGGCCAGGCCTGCGATCAAAAGCTTCAGGGTCTTCATTGGGTCACCTCCGGGTCGAATTACAGGTTGTCTTCACAGCACAAGCGCGAATGCTTTGACCTTGTCCTCGTCGATGTCCACGCCAAGGCCCGGCGCTTTGGGCACCAGCGCAAAGCGCCCTTCGACCGGCAGCGGCGTCTTGAGGTAATCCTCGCCGATGTGCTGCGGGCCGTTGAGGTCGCACGGGTAATCGATGCCGTACGCGGCAAACAGGTGCACCGAGGCGGCAAAGCCGATCGGCGCGTCCATGAGGCCGCTGCCGATGAGGCCCAGGCCCGCGCTGCGCGCAAGGTCGCACAACTGGCGCGCATAGTGGATGCCGCCCATCTTGTTGACCTTGATCACCAGCGCCTCGACCGCTTCGCGCCGGATGAGTTCGATCACCACCGGCAGCCCCATGGCCGCCTCGTCCAGCGCGATGGTCATACTCGTGGCAGAGAGCAGCTTTTTCATGCCGTAGAACTCGGCCATCGGGATCGGTTGCTCGAACAATTCGATGCCCAGCGCCTCGAACCCGCGCGCGGCGCGGATCGCGTCGGCGAGCGTGTAGCCCTGGTTGGCGTCGGCCCAGATGACGCTGTCCTTGGCAAGCTCCAGCACTGCCTTCATGCGCTCGATGTCGAGCTTGGGCTCGTGCCCCACCTTGACCTTGAATGCGCGATAGCCCAGCTCAAGGCCGGCGCGCACCTGCCCGAGCGTGCCCTCAACGTCGGGCGCGGAGACGAGGTACGAAAGCTCGATGCGGTCGCTCCCCTTGGCACCCAGCCACGCCTGCAATGGGATGCCGAGATGCTTGCAGATGAGGTCGTGGGTGGCGAGGTCGAGCGCGGCCTTGGCGATCGGCTGGCCGGGATCGAGGCCGGGCGCGAGCTCGGTGTTCATGGCCGCGTGCAGGCCGGCGATGTCGAACGGGTCGCGCCCGACGAGCACCGGCGCGAGGTACTCCTTGATGGTGGTGTAGCACGAGTGGGTCGTCTCAGCCGACCAGCGCCTGCTCGGGCCCGCCTCGCCCCAGCCGACCGTGCCGTCGTCGGCGGTCATCTTGACGAGGATCACGCGCTTACCCTCTTCCATGGTGCGCGGCACGCCACGCGACAACCTTGCGATCGCCTTGAGCGGCAGGCGCACGGGCAGCACTTCGATGCGTTCTATTTTCATGGGTCCTATTCCGCCTTGATGTTGGCCGCGCGGGCGACGTCTTTCCACTTCTGGATCTCGGCACGCAGCAGGCTGCCGAGTTCGGCCGGCGAGCGCACGGTGACTTCCATGCTCAGGCCTACGCCATGCACGCTGCGTAGTGCTGCGCTCATTGATTCTCCCTTTTCAACCCAATCGTCCGATGACGTTCGCCGCCGGCTCGGGCGCCCACTCGGCGGCCAGGCCCATGTCCGCGTGCAGCACCTGCGCGCAGTTGTAGCCCGGCAGGCCGATGATATTGCCGCCGGGGTGGCTGCTCGCCCCACACAGGTACAGCCCTTCGACAGGCCCGCGGTAATGGCCCGCGCCCGGGAAAGGCCGGTCGTGCCCGATCTGTCCGTGGGTGAACGCCCCCACCAACAGGTCGCCTTCGCGCATGTTCGGGAAAGTGCGTTCGGTGTCGAGCGCGCTTCGCGTGAATGAATCGATCACCGCGCCCTGGAGGTTGGGCGCGTATTCGTTCCACAGGCCGAGCATTTCCCTGCCGTGCGCGTCCTTCTCGCGGTCCCAGTTTCGCGCATCGCCGTTGAGGCGATAGGGCAGCTTCTCCCACATGAATGCCGTGTGGTGGCCGGCCGGCGCCTGCGAAGGATCGAACACCGTCGGCGTGCAGCCCCACATCACAGTCGGCGGGATGGTGCCGCGCTCGTGGTGCTCGACGATTTCCGGGAACTGCGCATAACCCTCCAGCCCGAGGATCACCATGAGGGCGCGCGACAGGTGGGGGAAGGCTTTCTCCGCCGTGTACACCGGCCGCTCGCGCAGGTCGAGGTTCAGGCCGAACAGCGGCGCGATCAGGTTGTAGGTGAAGCCTGCGGCCTTGTCCTTCCACGCCTGTGGCACATGGACGGGGTCCATGAGCTCGAGGAAAGTCTGCTGCGGATTGAGGCCGGACACGACGAAATGGCGTGCGCGCAGAAACTCGCCCGCCTCGGTTTCCACGCCCACGGCCTTGCCGCCCTCCACCACGATGCGCCTGGGGTTCGCGAGGCAGCGGATCTCGCCGCCGGTTTCGTTCACCGCCCGCACCAGCGCGCGCGCAAGGCCCGCGGACCCGCCCACGCACATCTGCGCCTTGCCCGCAGCGGCCAGCAGCATGGGGATGTGATGGCCGAATCCCTTGCAGCGCAGGTCCACTTCGCGCAGGCCGTTGAAGAACAGCAACCCCGCCTGCACTACCGGGTTCTCGAATTCGCGCAGCACGAATTCCTGCGGCGAGAGCTCGCTGGTTTGCAGCAGCAGCCGGCCTTCCGCGCTGCGCTGCAGGAGCGCGCGGCGCTCGGCCGCGGGGATCGGCGGCGAGCGCCCCTCCGGACCGATGATCTTCTCGAGGATGGGCACGAACGCGTCGTGCCAGCGGCGTACGGCGTGGGCATCCTTCATGCTGAAACGCTCGAACGAGGCCGCAGTCTTGTCGAAATCGGTCCACCACTCGAGCACGTTGCCGTCGCGCTGCACCAGCGCGACGTTGAGCTCAGGCTCGAGGTATTTCGCGCCGCGCCGCTCAAGGTCGAGGTCGGCGTACCACGGCATGTACGAGATCGCGCGATGGAAGAACGAATGCGTGTTGTGGAGGAAACCGGGGTGGCGCGGGTCTTCGGCCGTCACAAGCCCGCCGCCGGGCGTGGCACTACGCTCAAGACACAGCGTCTTCAGGCCGGCGCGGCCGAGGTAGGCCTGCAGCACCAGCGCGTTGTGCCCCGCGCCGAGCAGGATGCCGTCGTAGGTGTCCGTATCGCCGCTCATCAGCGCCAGTTCATGAACACAGGGCTGCCCCAGGCCATGTGCCCATTCTTCTGCCGCGCGCGCAGATAGGCATGCGAGCGCCCGGCGGGGACGTCCAGCGTGCAACGTCCGCTGAGTGAGGAGGCGGCGCGCGGCACCAGCCGGTGCCATTGGTAGCTTTCTTTGGGAAACGGGCCGGTAAACAGGCTCTCCGACCCGCGCGCGAGGTCCGAGAGCGCGTGGGTGCTGCGCTTCTCGACCGGTTCGGTGACGCTGAGGGCGAGGGTGGTGTCCACCCCGCCTTCGATTTCCAGCACCACACTCTGGTTGGGATTCTCGCGATACGCGTTCTGGCGCGCCGTGTACGAGCGGATCGCAAGGCCCGCTTCGCCCGTGCGCTCGAACCGGTGGCGCCGCTGCTCGTCGAACGGCATCGACTGCAGGCAGGGGAAGAATCGCGCCAGCCGGCCGCGCTCTACATGGATTTCGAGGGCCCAGTCGCAGATGCGGTCGAGCGCCAGGGCGCCCCACGGCCCCCAGCCCCACTCGAGCCGCACCTGCATCGGAGAGCCGAACATTGCCTCGGGCGCGGTGCGGTCCTCGGCGTAGGCGCGATGCACCACGCGCCCGTCCTGGATGACCTCCACTACGTCGAGCTCGTCGCGGCCCTGCACCGAGAAGGCCACCTCGACGCGGTTGCCCGATTCGATGGTCGCGCCCATCGGCGCGCATTCGACGGTGAAGTCGAGCTCGATGCGGTCGCCCGTCAGGGCGTAGGTGCGTCGCGCCCGGATCGCCTCGAAGATCCCTTCGCGGCTGAAATCCGACACCAGCGCCGCCATCAGGCCTTCGCCATACGCCCCGGGAAAGCCCGCGTGGTCGTCCGACGAGCCGACAAAGCCGAATCGCAACCCCGCATCGAGCGCCGCGCGCGCCGTATTGGCCGTCTCGCGCCCGCCCATCGAATGGGTGAAATAGGGGAACGGGCCGCGGTCGTCTTCCGAATTGCCGTGCTCGGAATAGACTTCCACCACCGGCGTGCAGGCCTCGTCGAAACCCTCCCAGTTCACGCCGCGATGGCCGCTGGGATAGGCGAGGTGGTGCGGGATCATGAGGGCGCGCTCCTCGATGCAGAAGTTGCGCAACCGCGCCACGTCGCCGGCGTAGTAGAGCGGCCGGTGGTCCTGCGGGAACACCACGCACTGGTCGCCCCACAGCGAGGAATGCCATTCGAAGCCGAGGAAAGCGCAGAACTCGCCGTCCCGGTTGCCCTCTGCGATCACGCGCTGCACCTGCGGCCAGGTGTCCTTGAGGCGCTTGAAGCCGTTGATCCAGTGCCGCTCGCGCTCGCCTTCCATCGAAGGCATGTCGTGCCAGCTCGAATGGCCCGTGAAGGCGAAAAAATCCAGGTGCGTGCGCGCCACATCCAGGCTGCGCTCGATCGAGCCCACGCCGTAGCCGTGCGCGTTGTGGTTATGGATGTCGCCGTAAAGGATGGAATACGGATTGGTGTGTGCAGCCGCCATCAATCGAGCCGCGCGTCCTTGGCCACCAGCAGCGTCTCCAGCGCGAGCACCAGGCCGTACAGCGCCACGCCGATCAGCGTGATCAGCAACACCGCCATGAACATGGCCGGGGTGTCGAGGGTCACCTGCACCTGCAGCATGAGGTAGCCCAGTCCCTTGTCCGAGCCGAGGAACTCACCCACGATGGCGCCGGCCACGGCCAGCACCGCCGCGACTTTCATGCCGGAAAAGATGTACGGCAGCGACCCGGGGAGCTGGATCTTGGTGAACATCTGCCAGCGCGACCCGTTGAGCGCGCGAACGAGGTCCATGAGGTCGGGCTCGACCTCGCGCAGGCCGCGCGCGGTGGTGAGCAGGATAGGGAACACGCAAATCGAGAAAGCCATCATCGAGTTGGGGAACACGCCGTACTTGAACCACACGATGATGAGCGGCCCCAGCGCCACCTTGGGGATCATGTTGAGCGACACGAGCAGCGGCATGAAGAACGATTCCAGCGGCTTGGACCAGGTGAACACCAGCGCCAGCGCCACCCCGACCACCAGCGCGAGGAAATAGCCGGCGAAGATCTCGGTGCCGGTCACGAGGATGTTGCCCCACCAGTTGTAATTGCCATCGGTGAGCGCGGCAAAGGTGTCTCCGGGCGACGGCATGACGTACTTGGGCACGTCGCCGAACTTCACGAACAGGTACCACAACAGGACCAGCGCAAGGTGCGCGATCACCGCCAGGCCGTAGCGCTGCAGGGTGTCACCGGACTTGTTCAGCGGGGTATCCATGCAAGGCCTCCTTCAGTGCGGCGCGATGGGGGCGTCACGCGAGCCAGCGCCCGAGGTTTTCGCGCACAAAGGCATCGTCGGCAAACTCGGGGTAGGCCGCGTAAACGCGATCGATCTCGGCCAACTGGCCGGGCGAGAGCTTCTCGGCCGGGTCGAGCGTCCACAGCCCTTCGAGCAGCCCCTGGCGGCGCAGCACTTCATGGCAGCCCGGAATGCAGCCGGCGAAATCGTTGGCGACGTCGAAAAAAGCGCTGTTGGCATCGGTGACCTTGGCGTCGAGTGCGAGCAGTTCGGCGTCGACGCGGTTGGCGGCCACCGCGGCGTGGATGCGCGCGTGCAATTCCACCGCCGATTTGGTCCACACGCTCCAGTGCCCCAGCAGCCCGCCCTTGATGCGCATGCGGACCGTTTCGCCGCCTTGCGCTACATCGCCCACCTTATCGCGCACCACATCAAACGGCACCGCGAGGTCGAGGACGATATGGTCATCGTTGCCGGTGTAGAGCGTCACGCGCTCCTCGGCCCGCGCCGCGGCCACGCCGCGGAGGACCTCCAGCGTGCGGTAGCGGTTGAACGGCGCCATCTTGATCGCCACCACGTTGGGGATGGAGGCGAAGCGGCGCCAGAACTCCATCGGCAGGGCGATTCCGCCGACCGCGGTCTGCAGGTAGAAGCCCACCAGCGGCATTTCGGCCGCCACCGCCGCGCAATGCGCGATGAGCTCGTCGGTGGACGCGCCTTTCATCGGTGCGAGGCTCAGCATGACCGCGTGGTAGCCCAGCCCGCGCGCTACCTGCGCCTCGGCCACCGCCTGCGTGGTCCGGCCCGACAGGCCGCCGACCAGCACCAGCGGCTTATTCGCCCCGAGCGGTTTCCAGTCGCGCGCGGTCTCGGCCGCCAGGCGCAGCACCGGCTCGTACAGGCCGACCTCGCGAATGGCGAACTGGGTGGAGTGCACACCCACGGCGAGGCCACCCGCGCCGGCATCGACGTAATAGCGCGTGAGCGCCCTCTGGCGCCGCTCGTCCAGCTTGCGGTTCGCGTCGAGGGCCAGCGGATGCGCAGGGATCACCGCGCCGTGCCGCAATGCGGCGAGGACGTCGGCGGGCAGGTCGGTCCAGGAAAGGGGCATGGCCGGTGGGATCGGAGGGCGGGACGCGAATGTAACTGCCCGGTTAACTTAACCTCTCGCCCCGGCAGCGTCAACGCCGCGCTGTGATCCTGTGGCGGTGCGCGCCGCGCATTGACACCCCTGCTTACGCGCCGATACCATCGCCTGACCAAAACGCGGGGAGGGTCCACATGAAAAAAGCACTCGTCACGGCATTGCTCGCGCTTGCCGTCGCGCCATTCGCCACGCCCGTGGCCGCCGACACGAAGCTGGACTTCGTCCTGAACTGGGTGCCGGGCGGCGACCACGCACCGTATTACTACGCCAAGAAGATGGGCTGGTACGCCAAGGAAGGCCTTGACGTGAACCTCGAGCCCGGCAAGGGTTCGGTGGTGGCGGTGCAGAAAGTGGCCGCCGGCGCCAACCAGGTGGGCCTGGCCGACATGGGCAGCGTGCTGATCGCCAAAGGCAAGGGCGCGGACACGGTGGGCGTGTTCAACGTCTACGCCAACTCGCCGCAGGGCATGTACTGGCTGAAGAGCTCGGGCATCAAGGGGGTCAAGGATTTCCCCGGCAAGAAGATCGGCAACCCGGCCGGTGACGGCGCGCGCGCCATGTGGCCGGCGCTTGCCAAGGCCAACGGCATCGACCCCAAGTCGGTGACCTGGGTCAACATCGACGCCAATGCCAAGCTGGCCGCGCTCAAAGCCAAGTCGGTCGACGTGACCACGTCGTTCTACAACATCCACCACATCTTCAAGCGCGAGTTGGGCGACGACATGGGATTCCTCGCCTGGCGCGACATCGGCCTCAACCCGTACGGCAATTCGGTCATCGTCAACGCCGACTTCCTGAAGAAGAACAAGCCTGCCATCGCCAGCTTCGTGAAGGTGACGCAGAAGGCCTTCGCCGCCTGCGTGGCCGATGCCAAGCCCTGCATCCAGGCGCTGGTGGACGCCAACGGCGCGCTCAAGTACGACAACGAGATGACCAACTGGCAGTTGGTCGAAGACCTCATGAGCGACAAGTCCTCCAAGACCGTGGCGCTGGGGATCCACGACGACGCGCGCATGGCCGCGGATTACGCCCTGGTGAAGGATTACATCGGCATCGACAAGCCGTTCGACGTGAAGTCGGCCTACACCAACGAGTTCCTCGATCGCTCGATCAAGATGGCGAAGTAGGGTGGCCGGCCCCAGGCAAGACGGCATGAAGCGCGGCTTGTTCGCCGTGGCCGCGACGCTCCTGCTCGCGGCAGTGGCGGGCGCTGCAGTCGCGCAAACCTGGCCGGCCCGACCGGTGCGCATCCTCGTGCCGTTCCCGCCTGGTGGGGGCCTCGATTACTTCGCCCGCAACCTCGCCCCCAAGCTGCAGGAGAGCCTGGGGCAGCAGATCGTGGTGGAGAACCGCTCCGGCGCCGGCGGCATGGTGGGCGCGGACGCGGTCGCCAAGGCGGCGCCCGATGGCTACACGCTGCTGCTCGCCTCCTCGGCCGAGCTCACCATCAGCCAGCACCTGTACCCGAAGATGGCCTACGACGCGATCCGAGACTTCGCACCGGTTTCGTACGCCGCGCATGCCGCGTTGCTGTTTTCGGTCCACCCGTCGGTGCCGGCAAAATCGCTCGCCGAGCTCGTCGCCCTGGCGCGCACCAAGCCCGGCCAGCTCGCCTTCGCATCGGCAGGCACGGGCGGCGTGCAGCACCTCGCGGGGGAGATCCTCAAGACCGTGGCCAGGATCGATCTCGTGCACGTGCCTTACAAGGGCGCCGGCCCAGCGGTCATCGACATGGTGGGCGGGCAGGTGCAGATGGGATTCACGGCCCTGCCCTCATCGATCCAGCACGCGCGTGCCGGGCGCCTGCGGCCGATTGCAGTGACCAGCGCCAAGAGGAGCGATGCCGCGCCCGAGCTGCCGACTTTCACCGAACTGGGCTACCCCGCGCTCGACCTCGTGGTCTGGTACGCGGCGCTGTTT
>JBBQCV010000131.1:0-10285 GCA_038319115.1 Burkholderiales bacterium
GCTGGCCGCCTCTAGCACCGGCTGCAGCGCGCCCCACAGCTTTTGGTCAGCCGGGTTGTCGGTGGCCACGTGCCGGGGCAGGCGCGCCACCGAGCCGCTGGCCTCGATGCGCTTGGCGTCGGCGAGCTCGCGCAGCACGGCCACCTCCATGCCGCCGGCTTGCGGCGAATCGGCATGAAAGCTTTTGAGGGCCTCGAGCACCGCAGCCTTGGCGGTCTCCGCGCTGGCGCGCGGCAGGCCGATGCGCGGCGCCTTGCCGATCACTGCCAGTCCGGCCGCGTCGGCCAGCGCCGCGAGCGTGGTTTCGTCGATATTGAAGATGCGCGCGAACCAGTCGAGGTCGATGCCCGCGGGCGAGCAGCCCTGCAAGTCGCGCATCGCGCGCGCCGGGTCGCCGCCTTCGAGCGCTGCGAGTTGCGCCGCGCGCACTTCGGCGTTGCGCCGCTGGCGCTGTGGGGCCGGGTCGAGCACCACCCCGCCGCCGAGCGTGCGCGTGGCCGACTGGTCGCGGATGATGAAGCGGTCGCCGCTCAGCGCTGACACGGGCTTTTCGGTCACCAGCGTCACCACCCTCGGCTCGCCCGGCTTGACCGACGCGCCACGCCGCACCGAAATCCGCGCAAGCACGTCGCCCGCCCCGAGGTGCAAATGCACCGGCGTCCAGTGCGCTATGGGGCGAGGCTCGGTGTCGAGGACGCGCAGGCGAGCGTCGATGCGTTGCGTGGGAGCATGCAGCGCGGCGTCGACCAGCCAGTCGCCGCGCGTAACCTGCGCGACCTCGGCACCGGTCAGGTTGAGCGCGCAGCGCTCGCCCGCGGTCGCCTGCTGCGCGGCCTTGCCGTCCTTCTGGATGCCGCGCACGCGCACGTCGATGCCGGTCGGTGAAAGCACCAGCCGGTCGCCGGCGGCCACCGTGCCGTTGAACACCGTGCCGGTCACCACCGTGCCGCTGCCCGCGACGCTGAACACGCGGTCGGCGGCATACCGGAAGCGCCGCCCGGCCTGCCCTTCGCGCTCAAGCTTTCCCGCCGCATCCTCGAGTGCCGTGCGCAGTGCGCCGATACCGTTGCCGGTCAGCGACGACACGGGTATGACGTCGATGCCCGCAAGCCCGGTGGGAGCGAGCAGCGCGCCCACGCTGGCCGCGACCTCCTCGACGCGCTGCGGCGTGACGCGGTCGGCCTTGGTGATGACCGCGAAGCCGCGCGTGACCGAAAGCAGCTCGACGATGTGCAGGTGCTCGACAGTCTGCGGCATGATGCCGTCGTCGGCCGCCACCACGAACAGCACGAGGTCGATGCCACACACCCCGGCCAGCATGTTGCGCACGAATCGCTCGTGCCCCGGGACATCGACAAAGCCGATGGTCGCGCCGCCGGGTGTGCGCAGGTACGCAAACCCCAGGTCGATCGAGATGCCGCGCGCCTTTTCCTCGGGCAGGCGGTCGGTGTCTACGCCGGTGAGCACCTTGACCAGCGCGGTCTTGCCGTGGTCGATGTGGCCGGCAGTGGCGACGATCATGGCCGGGCCGCCGGCACACGCAACTGCCCGAGCTGCGCGACGAATTCCGCCTCGTCCTCCTCGTCCCCGAGGCAACGCAGGTCGAGCACGAGCTCACCTTCGTTGATGCGACCGATCACCGGCACCGGCAGGGCGCGGAAGACGCGTGCGAGCGCATCGGCCGCACCGCTGCGGCGCTTGCCCGCGGGCACGAGGGCGATCCCCGCGCTTGGCAGCGTCTCGACCGGCAGCGCGCCGCTGCCGATCTGGCTCGCGCACTCCACCGTGCGCACCGTGGCGCTGGCACCAACCGCATCCGCCACTGCCGGCAGGATGCGCTCGGCCAGTGTGCGAATCTCATCGCGCGAACGCGTGAGCAGGCGCAGCGTCGGCAGCTCGGCGGCCAGCCTCTCGGGATGCGCATACAGCCGCAGCGTCGCCTCGAGCGCCGCGAGGCGCGCCTTGTCCAGGCGCAGCGCGCGCTTCATCGGGTTCTTGCGGATGCGCGCGACGAGGTCCTTGCGGCCGACGATGAGCCCGCACTGCGGCCCGCCGAGCAGCTTGTCGCCGCTGAAGGTGACGATGTCCGCGCCGTTGGCGATCGCCTCGCGCGGTGTGGGCTCGTGCGGCAATCCGAACGTTTCGAGGTCCACCAGCATGCCGCAGCCCAAATCGTTGATGAGCGGCACGCCGTGCCTTCGCGCGATGGCGGCCAGCTCCGCTTCGGGAACCGTGGCGGTAAACCCCTGCACCGAGAAATTGCTGGTGTGCACTTTCATGAGCGCGCCGGTAGCCTTGCCCAGTGCCGCGCTGAAATCCGATGCGTGTGTGCGATTCGTAGTGCCAACCTCGCGCAGCCTGCATCCGGCGCTCGCCATGATATCGGGGATACGAAACGAGCCGCCGATCTCGACCAGCTCGCCGCGCGACACGATGACTTCCTTGCGGCGCGCGAGCGCATACAGCGCGAGGTATACGGCGGCGGCGTTGTTGTTGACCACGAGCGCGGCCTCGGCGCCGGTCAGGCGCGTGAGCCATGCTTCAACGTGCGAATCACGCTCACCGCGTGCGGCACCGTCCACGTCATATTCGAGGTTGACGGGCCGGCCCATCGCGCTCGTCGCAGCGTCGATCGCCGCCCGCGGGTAGAGCGCGCGTCCGAGGTTGGTGTGCAGCACGGTACCGGTGAGGTTGAACACCGGCCGCAACGAAGGCCGCATGAGAGTCTCGATACGCGCGGCGCACTCGGCGGTGAGCGCTTCAATCGCCGGGCACTCCAGCGTTGCATCGCCCTCCAGGCGCGCGCGCTGCGCGGCGAGCACGCCACGTGCCGCCTCCACCAGCAACGCGTGGCCGTACCGGGCCGACAGCGCCGCGCCCTCGGGCGAACCGGCGAGCCGGTCCACCGACGGCAGCGAAGCACGGCCCGTGCGCGGCATCACGCGCTCCGGCAGCGGGGCATGCAAATACTGCGTCGGTCGCTGCGCATGGGACTTGCGGTTCGGGTGGGTCGGGGGGCGGGGCGATTGTGCCACGGCATGCGCTGCACGGAGCGCGGTTTCGCTGTGCGCGACGCAGTGCGAACCGGGGTACGCCGCTTGCCCATGATCGCCTAGACTGCGGGCCCGGGCCATCGGCGGCCCGACTGACCGAGGCGGCATGAAGAAGATTCTCGACGGCATGGTGGTGCTCGACCTGACGCGGTTTTTTTCCGGGCCGCAGTGCACGCTGTTCCTCGCGGGCATGGGCGCGGAAGTCATCAAGATCGACGACCCCAAGGGCGGCGACCCGACCGCGTTCGCCCCGCCTTTCGATGGGCCCGGCGGCATTTCCTTCGAGCGCAAGTCCGACCAGGACATGGGTCTCGCCTATCTCAAGCGCCAGCGCGGCAAGAAATCGGTGACCCTCGACCTCAAGTCGCCCGAGGGGCTGCGCATCTTCCTCGAGATGGTGAAAAAGGCCGACGTGGTGGTGGAGAATTTCCGCGCCGGCGTCGCAACCCGCCTCGGCGTGGACTATGCGGCCCTGAGCGCGGCCAATCCCGCCATCATCTATTGCGCGCTGACCGGCTACGGCTCGACCGGGCCGGCCAAGGACGACAAGGCGTACGACCTGATGGTGCAGGCGGCGGTCGGGCTCATGAGCATGACCGGCCAGCCCGACGCCCCGCCGCTCAAGGCGGCCTCGGCGCTGTCCGACGCGATCTCGGGCGTGTTCGCGGCCAACGGCGTGGTCGCGGCGCTGCTGCATCGCGAGCGCACCGGCGAAGGCCAGGCGATCGACGTGTCGATGGCCGACTGCCTGTTCTCGCTCCTCTACGACGAGCCGATCGACTGCTACGAGACCCTCGATCTCGCGCCGCGCCAGGGCAACCGCATCATGCGCTTCTCGCCGTTCAACATTTACCGCACCCTCGACGGCTGGGTGGCCATTGGCGCGGCCACGCATGCGGATTGGCTCGCCCTCATCGACGCCATGGGCCGCGCCGACCTCAAGGCCCACAAAGGCATGATGGACATCGGCTGGCGCATCGTGAACAACGCCGCGGTCGACGAGGCGGTCACCGCGTGGACGCAGGCCAAGACCAAGGCCGAAGTTGGCACCGCACTGGAGAGCGCGGGCGTGGCCTGCAGCCCGGTGCGCTCGACCGCCGAAGTCATGCAATGGGAGCAACTGCTCCACCGCGAGATGATCGTGCAGCTCGTCAACCCGCTGACCGGCAAGGCGTCGGCCGCGCGCGCGCCGGGCTTCCCGATCAAGTTCAGCCGCACGCCGGCCGACTTCAACACCCCCGCACCGGTGCCGGGTGCGCACACCGAGGAAATCTTCGCGCGCTTTGCGAACCTGTCGCCGGGCGACGTGCAACGGCTCAAAAAAGCCGGCGTAGTGTGATAGAAAAGGACAGGTTCAACCAGATGGATACCCAATGACAAGCCAGGCAGGATTCGCAAGCAACGTCCTCGAAACTGCGGACGCGTTCGAGGCCAACGAGCTGTTCCAGGACAACGGCTGGACCGACGGTCTGCCGGTCGTTCCGCCCACCACCGAAGGCGTGAACCGCTTCCTCGCCGCCGCGGGCCTCAAGGGCGAGGACACCATCGGCGTCGAGCCGGTGCGCCGCCGTCGCATCACCGCCGAAAAAGTCGCCATCGCCGCGCTGATGGCCGGCTGCCGGCCCGACTACATGCCGGTCGTGGTGGCGGTGATCAAGGCGCTGTGCAAGCCCGAGTACGGGCTGCACGGCAGCACCGCGAGCACCGGCGGCAGCGCGCCGTTCATCGTGGTCAACGGCCCGATCCGCACCAAGCTCGGCATGAACATGACCCACAACGCGATGGCCAATGGGAGCCGCGCCAACGCCACCATCGGCCGCAGCATCCGCCTGTTCCTCATCAATGTGCTGGGCGGCGTGCCTGGGCAGCTCGACCGCTCGACCCTCGGCTTTCCCGGCAAGTTCACCTTCTGCGTGGCCGAGGACGAGGAGAACACCCCCTGGCTGCCGCTGTCGGCCGAGCGCGGCATCCCGGCCGGGACATCGTCGATCACGGTGATGGCGGTCGAGTCGCCGCACCAGATCATGAACGAGTGGACCACCGACCCGAAAGAAGTCTGCGACACCTACGCCGCGGCGATGCGCAGCAACATGCTGACCTACTCGATCTGGGAAGGGAACTACGCGCTGGTCATCGCGCGCCAGCACCGCGACATCTTCAACGACGCCAAGTGGTCCAAGGCCGACATCCGCAACTATGTGTTCGAGGCCGCGCGCGTGAAGCGCGGCGAATGGCGCACGGTCGGCAAGGCCGCGGTCGCCGGGCGCAAGAACGAAGACCAGGTCTACCGCGCCCTGCGCACGCCCGACGACCTGCTGGTCATCGCCGCAGGCGGCCCGGCCGGGGGCTTTGCGGCCATCATCCCGCCGTGGTACGGCAAGAAATCGCTCGCCATCACCGAGCCCATCGTGGAACCGGCCCAGTGAACGGTGGTCGAATCAACCAGCGCCTGACGGCGCACGAATCAACCCGCGCCTGACGGCGCACGAATCAACCCGCGCCTGACGGCGCATACGAAGGAGGTATCCCCATGACACTCATGGTCCTGGACCCAAGGCAGGCGGCCGAAGGCGAGGCGCTGCGCATGGCCCCCGCACTCGCATCGCTCGAAGGCGCGGTCGTCGGCATGATCGACAACGCCAAGATCGGCACCGAGCGCCTGTTCGACTTCATCGAGGAAATCCTGCGCAAGGAGTACGGCGTGCGCGAGTTCATCCGTCGCCGCAAGCCCGACGCCACGCGCCCGGTGCCGCCCGAAATGCTCGCGGAGTTGAGGGGGGCCGACGCGGTGCTCTCCTCCACCGGCGACTGAGGGAGCTGTTCGTCGTGCAGTCTGCATGACGCCATCGAAGCCGAGCGGCTGGGCATCCCCGCCGTCGCAATCATCACCGACCGCTTCATCCGCAGCGCGGAGGTCGTGGGCGAACTGAACGGCCTGCCGGGCTACCCGTTCGCGGTCATCACCCACCCGGTGGCCAACAACGGCGACGACGCCCTGCGCGTCAAGGCGCGCGTCGCGGTCGACGCGATCGTGCCGCTCTTGCGCGACCGCAAGGAGTAAGGCCGGCGCGAGCCACGTGGTGCTTCGCGCCGCGCGGCTCGCTGCCTCTCGAATGTACCGGTACCAGCGCACTTTTGGCTGAAGAGCCAATGGCGGCGCGCCTCTTGAAAACAAAACCTTGAGATTCGGAATTTTCCCTTGCTGACGCTGCCGTCGATGCTGGAGCGCACCGCGCGCATGCATGGCGGCAATATCGCCATCCGCGACACCGAGGGCGACCTCGACTGGCGGGCTTACGTGGCGCGCAGCGCGCGCGCCGCGGGCATGCTGCAGGACCTCGGCCTGCGCCGCGGCGAGCGCTTCGCCATCCTGTCGCGCAACAGCGCCCGCTATGCCGAGCTGCTGCACGCGGCCTACTGGTTCGGCGTGGTGCCGGTGCCGCTCAATTTCCGCCTCGCGCCGGCCGAGATTGCGCAGGTGCTGGAGGATTCCGGCTGCCGCGTGGTCGCGGTGGAGGAGCCGTACGCGCCGCTGCTCGCGCTCGCCCCGCTCGATGCGTGGCGCTGCCGGGCGTTCTGCCTCGGTGCCACCTCGGCTGCCGGACTGCCCTGCTACGACGCGCTGCGCGACGCGGCGCGTGCGCTCGACCCCAACGACCCTGACGAGGTCGAAGACGCGATCCTGCTCTACACCGGCGGCACGACCGGCCGCGGCAAGGGCGTGCGCCTGTCGCACCGCAACGTGATGTGCAACGCGCTGCAGCTTGCGCGCACCATGTCGGTCACCGAGGCCGACCGTTACCTGCACGTCTCGGCGATGTTCCATTCGACCGATCTCAAGGCCACTGCCGTGTCGCTGCACGGCGGTAGCCACGCGTACATCCCCGGGTTCACGCCGCGCGCGGTGCTCGGCGCGATCCGGGACTACCGCATCACCATCGGCAGCCTCGTGCCGACCATGATCATCCGCATGCTGCAGGACGCCTCGCTCGAAGAGTTCGATATCGCCACGCTGCGGCTCATCAGTTACGGCACCTCGCCCATGCCGGCCGAGTGGATCCGCCGCACCATGCAGGCATTTCCGGGCGTGGACATGCAGCAGGTCTATGGCCTCACTGAAACTTCGCCGGTGCTCGCCATCCTCGACGAGGTCGACCACCGGCGGGCGCTTGCCGGGCGCGAGGACCTGTTGCACGCAGGCGGCCGTGCGCTGCCGGGGTTGGATGTGCGCATCGTCGACGGCGAGGGGCGCGACGTGGCGCGCGGCGCCTCGGGAGAGATCGTGGTGCGCGGCCCGCAGGTGAGCTGCGGTTACCACAACCGCCCCGAGGAGAACGCCGCAGTGTTCCGAGGCGGCTGGTTCCACACCGGCGACGTCGGCCGCCTCGACGACGAGGGCTATATCTTCGTGCAGGACCGCAAGAAGGACATGGTGGTGACCGGCGGCGAGAACGTCTACACCACGGAAGTGGAGGCGGTGATCTGCCGCCATCCCGACGTGGTCGAGGTGGCGGTGGTGGGCATCCCCGACGAGCGCTACGGCGAGGCGCTGTGCGCGGTGATCGTCCCTGCCCCCGGCAAGCGCCCGAGGGCCGAGGAAGTCATCGCCCACTGCCGCGCGCATATCGGCGGCTACAAGATCCCGCGGCGCATTGCGCTGGTGGACACCCTGCCCAGGAGCGCGATGGGCAAGGTGCTCAAGGAAACCCTGCGCCGGCAGTTGCGCGATGCGCCGGCCGCGCCACCCGCCACAGATACAACAGGGGGCGCCGCGACCGCGAACGCCACCACCTCGAGGAGACCGTAATGCATCCGTTCAACCGCGCGCTGGCCGCGCTCGCAGCACTGGCCACTGGCGCCGCGCTATTCGCTCCCATCGCCCGGGCGCAGCCGTTCCCGTCCAAACCGGTGCGCATCGTCGTGCCCTACCCCGCTGGCGGCAGCACCGATGTGCTTGCGCGCGCGCTTGCCAACGACCTCACCCAGGTATGGAAACAACCGGTGGTGGTGGAGAACATCGGCGGGGCGGGTTCGATCATCGGCACCGAGCGCGTCGCCGGCTCGGCGCCCGACGGGCATACGCTCCTTTTCACCATCGACCCGACCGTGGTGGGCAACCGCTTCCTGTACAAGAAGCTGCCCTATGACCCGGACAAGAGCCTCACGCCGATCACCATGGTGGCGCGCTCAGGCCAGTTCGTGGTCGTCCACCCTTCCTTCCCGGCCACCACGCTGCGCGAATTGGTCGAGGCTGTCCGCCGCATGCCGGGCAAAGTGGCCTACAGCACTTACGGCCCTGGCACGCACCCGCACCTCGTGCTCGAAACCATCGCCAAACGCGAGGGTCTGCAACTGCTGCAGGTGCCCTACAAAGGCATCGCGCCTTCAATCGGCTCGGTGGTGGCCGGTGAAGTGCAGATGTCGGTCGGCAGCCCCGCAGCCACCGGCGCATTCGTCAAAGCGGGGCGGCTGCGCGCCATCGCACTGACCGGCCCCACGCGCACCAAGCGCTTTCCCGAGGTGCCGACCACGGCCGAGGCGGGGTTCCCTTACATCAAGGCGATCATCTGGTTCGGCCTGTTCGCGCCCGCCGGTGCCGACCCCGCGCTCATCGATCGCATCCATCGCGACGTGACCGCCATCGCGCGCCGGCCCGATTTCGTCGACAGGCACATCGATGCGCTGAGCCTCGACCTGGTCGCCAACACTCCCGCCGAATTTGCCGCAGCCATCCGCGCCGATGTGGAAAACATCGGTGAGGCGGTCAAGGCCGCCGGCGTGCAACCGGAATAGAAGCGCGAACAGGCGCAGAGCCCAGACAAAGGAAACCGTCCCATGATCGAAACCATCCCCGCAACCGAACGCCTGCCGCGCCTTGCCGCCGGTGGTCTGCCCAAGGACCCGGCGGGCAAATTCCTGCGCCTGGTCGCCGACTGGGAGAAGGCCACCGGCCTGCACACCGATCGCGCCACTGCATCGCTTGAGGCCGACCAGCGCACCACCCAGGCGATCTGCATCGAGGGCCGCGCGCTGCTGGGCGGCATGCCGCTGCGCTCGCAGCGCTCGGCGGCCCAGAAGGACGCCGGTCACGTGATCGTGCAGCTCATGGCGCTCACCTGCTGGCGCTATTTCCGCCGCCACGCGGCGACGCTGTACGCCGCCATCACCGACCAGGGCCGGCGCTCGCTGCGCGTCGGCGAACTCGCCGAGGAGGCCGCCGCGCGCCTGCCCGGCATCCTGCCAAGCGCGACCGAACTGGCCGAGGAAGCGCGCCACACCCAGGCCGACAAGGACGGCCTGGAGCTCGCGCAGGGGATCTTTTTCAGCCACGTGCTCGCCGACGTGCGCACCGGCTCGCACCTCATCCGCTCGATGATGCGCCCGATGCCCGAGTCGCTCGCCGCGCTGGAGGAGCTGCGCCGCACCGGCAAGGTGGACCTCGGCACGGCGCGGGTCGAGGTGAAGGGCCAGACCGGCTACGTGACCCTGCATAACGAGCGCTACCTCAACTCCGAGGACGACACCACGGTCGGGCCGTTGGAGGCGGCGGTCGACCTCGTGCTGATGCATCCCGAGGTGCGCATGGGGGTGCTGCGCGGCAGCGTGGTCGATCATCCCAAGCACAAGGGCAAGCGCATCTTTTGCTCAGGCATCAACCTCACGCGCATCTACCAGGGCAAGCAGACCTACCTGTCGTTCCTGTACCGCCAGCTCGGCCTGCACGCCAAGCTCCTGCGCGGCATCCTGCCGGCGATCACCGACGCGCGCGGCGCCGACAGCCTCGATGCGCCGCTCAACGAGCCCGAGGAGACGCTGGAAAAGCTGTGGGTGGCGGTGGTCGAGACCTTCGCCATCGGCGGCGGCTGCCAGTTGCTGCTGGTGGTGGACCACGTGATCGCCGACACCGGCGCCTACTTCAGCCTGCCCGCGCGCAAGGAAGGCATCATCCCGGGCGCTTCCAACATGCGCCTGCCGCGCTTCGTGGGGGAAAGGCTCGCGCGCGAAGCGATCCTGTTCGACCGCATCTTCCATGCCGACACGCCCGAGGGCCGCATGATCGCCAACCAGGTGGTGAAGCCCGAGGAGATCGACCGCGCGGTGGACGAGTGCATCGCCAACGCGGTGGGCTCGGGCATGGTAAGCGCCGGGGGCAACCGCAAGACGATGCGCGTACAGAGCGAGCCGCTGGAGCTGTTCCGCTCCTACATGACGACCTACGCGGTCGAGCAGGC
>JBBQCV010000132.1:0-10118 GCA_038319115.1 Burkholderiales bacterium
GGGAAAGTGCCCCGCTTGGACTTCTCCATCTCGTCAGTCTTGTGATTCGGCTTCACGCCAAGGTCCTTCCGATTCTCCGCCAGCTTGTCCTCGTCGTTGCGCGCGTCGTGCTCGCTGGTTCCCGTCTGCGGCGATTGCGGCTTCAGTCGGGGATGCGGAGAACCTTCGGTTTGCTTCAAACGGTCAGTCGGGGTCGTCATCGTGTATTCCTTCTCGGTTGGAAGTGACTCGGGCGGTGCAGGGGGCGTGCCGCACCCGTGAAGGTGGGGCACCAAGCTTCAGGGGTGGTGTCCGCCTTCAGACGCATGGTGATGGTGCCGCGGGTACTCGCACCGCCCGGCACGCCAAACGGTTCGCAGACGATGGTGATCGGAGCCTCGTCCGGCTCATATTCGGTTGGCGCCAGTTCCTTGACGATGTAGTCGTAGATGGCAGAACTTGGTTTCGGCATGCATGCACCCAGGGGCAAGAGATAAGCCAACGCGGCCGCGGCCATCAGCGCCCTGCGGGGTCCGTCCCGGACAACGGCAGGCCGGACGTCTTCTCGCGATGGTCGTGCAGTCGTCCGAGCGTGCTGTCCAGCAGATGCGCCAGCTTCTGCGCGGCGCCGTGCACGGCCTGCTCCAGCGTTGCAGCCTGGTCTGTCACCGCCACCGGCTGCCGGCCTTCGAGTCGGGCCTCCAGCATGCAGCGCTGGTCGTGCTGCCCGCTCTTGCCGCCGTTTTCGTCGCTCAGGTGAACTTCCACCCGGGTGATATGTTCGCTGAAGCGCTCCAGGGCCTGCTCGACCGTGGCACTCACCTGCGCGGCCAGCGCCTCGGTGCCGTCGATGTGGACGTCAGTGTTGAGTTGGATCTTCATGGGGTTCTTCCTTGGAGTTCGGGACAAAGGCGGTGCGCGGCGCTGGCGTCATGAAAGGGAACGGCGCCGACGGATCAGTGACGAAAGCTCGCTGCCACGCCGGTACGACAAGGCATGCGCTCGGCCGGCAGGGCATGCACCTCACCCCCCATGCTTTCGACCAGCGCACCCTGGTCGTCGAGCGCGTCGTCCACGCGAGGGCTGTTGAGACAGGGTGAGCGCTGAAGTCGCTCAGCGATTTGGTGACCGTAGCCTCTCCTTGGCCGACGAGATCCTCGTGTCCTTCAATGTTCTTGTCGGTGTTGACTTGAATTTGCATAAGTCTTGTTCCTTTGTCGGGTTGGGTCAGTATCGATAGGTTGCAGCGACGCCGGTACCGGTGGGCATCCTCACCGCCGGGATCACCAAGACCTCGCCACCCATCTTGCCAACCAGCTCGCCCAAGTCATCGAGCACGTCATCGACTCGCGGGTTGCTCAGCGCGCCGACGACGACCTTCCCGGTCGTCTCGTCGAGGTGACCAGCGATCTGACGATCAGCCCCGATGAACAGCGTGGCAACGCGCCCTGAGGCGGCTGCAGCGGTGATCTGCGGCAGGTTGTCGCTGCCGCGCCCGGTCGCTCTGGCTTGCTCGAAGTCGTTCTTCAGCTTTGCGAGCCGCGCCTCGTACTGCGGCTCGACGACCTCCCAAGCGAGCGTTCGCAGGGCGTCGTTCGTCACGGCATAAGGATTGACCGTGATCCCCTCGGTCAGCAGAAATGGATTCTGACTGACGCCGTGGAAACGATGGTGATGCTCCGGTAGCGCTGCTAAGATCAGCGGCAGGCCTGTGGGGCGCGAGTGGTGCTCCAGCACCGCCCGGTCAATTGATCGGAAGAACCTATCCGCCTCGATGTCCAGTTCGTCGGCCTTTGCGCCGTGGCCGTGGTGCATTGCGTTGCTCGCCCCGCCAACTCCCCCGTAGGATGCGACCGTCTGGTGCGGCTCGGTTAGCTCAGAACCGAGCGCGTCGGTGATTGTGCGAGGCACCCCGGCGGCGAGTTCGACCTCTTCAAGGGCATCGCGATCTCCTTCGAAAAGACGAATCTTGTCGAGACTCAAGCCGAGGACCTGATAGCGGTCGACGGATTGGAGGAACCGCCACAACGGCTTGATGTGAAAGCTGTCCGCCGCGACAACCAATTCAGTGACTGGACGCGGCAGACGGAACACTCGAAAGAAGTCCGGCGCGCCCAGCACTGCCAGGCCATCGAGCGTATGGTTCCAGAAGTCGTCGTCGTACGCGAGTGCGTCGAACGGCTTCAGAAGCAGTCGAGCCTCAATCGTAGGATAGGCCTGTAAGAGGGATGCTTCCAACTCCTTCACGAGGTTTCGAAACCGGATCGGGTCCTGTTGGTTCTCTGGATGCCGTCGGTGCGTGGGTTGGTACAGCGACAGGCACGGTGCCGGGTGAGGTACCAAGAGCTCGTTGAGTGATACTTTCGTGAGTGAGGTCATCGTGATTCCTTGGGTGGTGTATGCATCTGCGGGGACTCATTGGAGGCCGCCTGAACGCCCAATCGCCAGAAGGCGGAATGCCCCGCACGATTTCAAAACCGACGGTGATGAGTGGTTTTCACGCCGTCGCTGACAGCAGATAATCCTCCCCGCACGCATCTACGGTCTGTGCGAGACCGCACGGAGGCCGAACGGAGTTGGCGCGGGACCTGAGTGAGATCTAGATGGGACAATGGCTTACAGGAGATATTGATGACCGAGTGGGAGTGACGCCGCTCTCGCGCGTCAAGCCATGATTCGCGCACTTTAGGGCTGCTCGTTCGTGGGGTGCTCCCGCGCCTTTGGACTGTTGTGTGCGCAGGCGTACAGAGCTCCAATCGCCCGATGCCCGACAATGCAGGGGCGCGTCGAACACGAGCGGGCCCATCGCACCGAAGGCAAGCTGATGAAAAAATCCCCGCACTCGGAAGTCCAGCCCGACAGCGCGAAAGCCATCACTTACGCGCTGATGGCCAACGTCGCGATCGCCTGTGCAGAGTTTGCCGGGGCCATGTTCACCGATTCTGGTTCGATGCTGGCCAGAGGATTCCATTGGCTTGCCGATTCGGGCAACCAGAGTCTCATTCTTTGGGGACTGCGAAGCCGGTCTAAAGCAGAAATTCCCCCAAGTGCGCTGGGTGTTCTTCGAGCCGTTTCTGGGTGGGCAGGCATGGCCTCCCCCGCAGCCATGAAGCACGAATGAACCACCTCATCATTGTCTGGGGCAACGTGCGCGCTTCCTTCTGGTTCGTGCCGTCCCTGATTGTCGCGGGCAGCATTGTGCTGGCGATCGGGATGATCGAAACCACCTCCGCTCAGCTCAACGAAGCCCTGACGCGATGGCCGCGCCTGTTCGGTGCCGGTGCCGAAGGCGCCCGGAGCATGCTCTCGACCATTGCCGGCTCGATGATGTCGGTCGTGGGCGTCACCTTTTCGATGACCCTGGTCGCGCTTGCACTCGCGTCGAGCCAGTACAGCTCGCGCATCCTGCGCAATTTCCTGCGCAACCGGAGGACGCAGATTGCGCTCGGGATTTTCGTCGGCATCTTCACCTACTGCCTCATCGTCCTGCGGACTATCCGTGGGGGCGATGAGGGTGCGTTCATCCCTAGCGTTGCAGTATTCGTTGCCGTGCTGCTGGCGGTGGCGGGCGTGGGCGTGCTCATTTTCTTCATCCATCACATTGCGCAGTCGATCCAGGCCTCGAGCATCCTCGCGGAGGGGGCCCGCGAGACGCTCGCAAGCATCGACCGCCTGTTTCCCGAAAGCCTTGGTAATGCGCCAGAGAGGGAGGACGAAACGCCGCTGGCCTTGCCCGGTAAATGGCACGTGGTGACTGCCGTGACCTGCGGCTACATCCAGGGTGTCGACGAAGACGAGCTCCTTCGTCTTGCGCGAACCAATGAAACAGTCATCCGGATGGATCGTGGCATCGGCGATTTCACCATCGAGGACACACCGCTTGCCTCATTTGCGTGTGCCCCCGATGCATCAATTGCACGGGAGTTGCGCGAGTGTTACGACATCAGCCGCTTTCGCAACCTGGACCAGGATCCGGCCTTCGGCGTCAGGCAGATCGTGGACGTCGCGCTCAAGGCACTTTCGCCTGGCATCAACGACACGACGACTGCGGTGATGTGCATCGACTACCTCACGGCGATCCTCGCGCGGCTGGCATCGCGCAGGGTATCCTCAGCCTTCCGCTTCGAGGAAGGGGAACTGCGCGTGATCGCAAAGGGACCCTCATTTTCGGGCCTGCTCGGCGAGGCTTTCGACCAGATTCGGCGCAGTGCGGAAGGCAATGTGACCGTCATGCTGCACATTCTCGACGCCCTTCATACCCTTGCCGGCATGACCACAAGTGCGCATCGCCGACGCGCCCTTGCTACGCAGGCGCAGTGGATCGGTGACCTTGCCACGCGCACCGTGACCCCCGCAAGCGACAAGGCCGCAATCAGCAATCGCCTGGAATGGGTGCGCAGCGCGCTCGAAACGATCCAGGCACCGTAGGTCCGGCATGTTTGACATCGCCGCCGCCTGCCTCGTAATCACGGCCCTTCTCGCCTACGTCAATCACCGGTTCGTCGGGCTGCCCACCACCATTGGCGTGATGGTGATCTCGCTGGTGATGTCGCTTGTTATCGTGGGGCTCGATGCGCTCGGGCTCGACCACGGCCTGCGGGCGGCGGAGGAGGGGCTGATCGGATCTATCGATTTCAGCGAAGTGCTGCTGCAGGGCATGCTGTCGATGCTGCTTTTTGCGGGCGCCCTGCACGTCCACCTGCCCGACCTGAAGGCATTCCGGTGGCACATCGGCGGCCTCGCCCTCGCCGGGACGTTGACTTCGACGTTGCTTGTCGGCGTCGGCATGTGGGTCGTGCTGCCGGTGATCGGCATTACGCTGCCCATAACGTACTGCCTCGTTTTCGGCGCCCTGATTTCGCCCACCGATCCGGTGGCGGTCATGGGCATCCTGGAGTCGGCCGGCGCCCCAAAGGAACTCGAAGTCGTAATCACCGGCGAGAGCCTGTTCAACGACGGGGTGGGCGTGGTGCTGTTTTCGATCCTTGCCGGCGTGGCGGCCAGCCGCACCATTCCGACCGCCGGCGAGGGGTTCGCACTCCTTCTGCGCGAAGCCGGCGGCGGGATCCTGTTCGGCTGGGTGCTGGGTTACTCGACCTTCCGCCTCCTGAAAAGCGTGGACCAGTATCAGGTCGAGGTTCTCCTGACCCTGGCGGCGGTGGTGGGGGGCTACGCCCTCGCGAGCCACCTGCATATTTCCGGGCCGCTCGCGATGGTGGTGGCGGGGGTCATGATCGGCAACCGCGGGCGCGCCGATGCGATGTCGGACACCACGCGCCGTTACGTCGACATGTTCTGGGAATTGCTCGACGAGATCCTCAACGCCGTGCTGTTCGTGCTGGTCGGCATGGAAGTGCTCCTAGTCGACTTTCCCTACAAGCTGCTGGTGGCAGGGGCGGTGGCGATCCTGGTGACGCTCGTCGCCCGGTTCCTTACGGTCGGCTTGCCGGCGGCGCTGTTCGCGCGCTCCCTCGACTTGCCCGCAGGAGCATGGAAAGTGCTCACCTGGGGTGGCCTGCGCGGCGGTATATCGGTTGCGCTCGCATTGTCATTGCCTCCCTCGCCCGCGCGCGACGCCATTCTGGCCCTTACTTACTGCGTGGTTGTGTTTTCCATCCTCGTGCAGGGGCTGACGATCTCGAAAGTCATCAAGCGCGCCACGGGTGCCGCGGGCTAGTTTCGGCGCGACTTTTTCCGCGCGGCTTTTCTCGCAGCTTTGGCGTGCGTCGCCGCTTTACGCGGGGCATAGCCGGCATCCCAAAGGCGAAACCCACCCTTGAAAGCGTCCTCGTTGCTCCCGCGCCGGCAGTCGGGCGGCAGCTCCGCGAGCTTCTTGGCGTTGCCACCGCCGAGCATGATGTAGTCGGGGAGCAACGCCTGGCGAAAGTCCTCGACCACCGTCTCCACTTGCCTGCGCCACTTGTCCTTGCCGAGCCTTTTGAACCCGGCCTTGCCAACGTAGTCCTCATACGTGCGAGCTTCCGAATAGCGCAGGTGCCCCAGCTCCAGCGGGACGATGACGCCGCCGGCAATGTATGCCGAGCCCAGGCCCGTTCCAAGCCCGAGGAACAGCATCTTTCCGCCTTCATACGCTCCGAGGGCCTGCATGGCCGCATCGTTGAGCATCCTCACCGGAACGCCGAACGCCGTCTCGTAGTCGAATCCGACCCAGCCGGCGCGCAGGTTATGCGGTTCACGCGCGGGTGTCCCGTCGCGCACCACACCGGGATAACCGATCGATACCACGTCGAAGGACCAGCCCTTGACCAGCTTGAGCACGCCCCGGACCATTTTCTCCGCCGTCATGCCCGGCCCGGAAGCGAACTTGCGCGAGGCCTTGCGTCCGCTGGCGAGGCACTTGATGCTCGAGCCCCCGACGTCGAGGACGAGGATGCGCGGGGCAGGGGGCGGCAAACGCTTCATTGCGTCTTCGTCGCCGCGCCCGGCCGGTCGCCGACTTCGTCGCCGGCCGGCGCGCCGCCCTTGGCAAACGACAGCACGCCGGCGGTATTGATGAGTGCCATATGGGTGAGCGCCTGGGGGAAGTTACCCAGCATCGTCTTGCTGAGCGGTTCGTACTCTTCCGCGAGCAACCCAAGGTCGTTGCGCAGCGCGAGCAGGCGCTCGAACAGGGCCTCCGCCTCGTCTTGACGACCGAGCAGCGACAAGTTATCGGCGAACCAGAACGAGCAGGGCAGGAACACCCCCTCGCCGGGCGGCAGGTTGTCCACGCCGGTGGCCGTGGAATAGCGCAGCACAAGGCCATCGACCATCAGGTTGCGCTCTATCGCCTCCAACGTGCCTCGCACGCGCGCATCGGTGGCCGGCAGGAAACCGACCAGCGGGATCAGCAGCACGCTTGCGTCAAGGTGATCGGAGCCGTATGACTGGACGAAGGTATTGCGATTCGCATCGAAACCCGCTTCGCAGACTTGGGCGTGAATGGCGTCGCGCACGCTGCGCCAGAGCTCGACGGGCCCTTCGAGCCCGAACCGCTCCACGCCCTTGACCGCGCGGTCGAAGGCCACCCACGCCATGACCTTTGAATGCGTAAAGTGGCGCTTGGGTCCGCGCACTTCCCAGATGCCCTCGTCGGGCTCTTCCCAGTTCTTTTCGAGGAACTTGAGCAGGAGTGTCTGGATCGCCCACGCGCGGGGCTCCGGGGCGAGCCCGGCGCAGCGCGCGAGGTGCAGGGTGTCCATGACCTCGCCGTAGATATCGAGCTGGAACTGCGTTGCGGCGGCATTGCCGACGCGAACCGGCGCCGCGCCACGGTATCCTGGCAGCCAGGGCAACTCCGCTTCGGGCATGCGCCGTTCGCCCGTGACGCCGTAGAGAACCTGCAGGTCCTCGGGGCGTCCGGCGGCCGCGCGCAGCAGCCACTCGCGCCAGGCCACCGCTTCCTCGCGGTAGCCCGCGAGCAGGAGTGAATTGAGCGTGAACGTCGCGTCGCGCAGCCAACAGTAGCGGTAATCCCAGTTGCGCTTCCCCCCGGGCTGTTCGGGCAGCGATGTGGTCGGTGCGGCGACGATTCCGCCGGTGGGCGCATACGTGAGCGCTTTCAGCACCAGCAGCGAGCGCATGACTGCCTCGCCCCAGCGTCCCTTGTAGGTGGACAGTGCGCACCACTCGTGCCAGGTTTTGACGGCGGCCTCCACCGCTTCCTCGGCGTCGAGCAGCGCAGGCGAGGCTTCGTGCGACGGGTGGTGGTTGAGCACGAACGGGATGCGCTCTCCCTCGCCGACCACGAATTCGGCCACCGTGGTCAGGTCCTCGCCATGCGTGGGCACCGGCGTGTGAAGTTCCAGCGTGTCGGGCCCCCCGGTGGCGAGGAGCGAATGATCCGGCTGGCGCACCCACGGAATGATCGAGCCGTAATCGAAGCGGATGATGAGCTCCATGCGCATCGGCACGCGTCCCTTGACGCCTTCCACGAGACGCACGATGTCCCTGCGGTCCCGTACCGGCGGCATGCAATCGGTCAGGCGCACGATACCCTCGGACGTCTCGAACTCGGTATCGAGCACCATCGTGTCGCCGCGATAACTGCGTCGCGTGCTCTTCACGGTACCGGTGGGCGCGATCTTCCAGCGGCCATGCCGGGGCTCCCCCAGGATCGCGGCGAAGCAGGCGCCCGAGTCGAAGCGCGGCAGGCACCCCCAGTCGATCGAACCGTCGCGGCCTACGAGGATCGCGGAATGACAGTCACCGATGAAGGCGTAGTCTTCGATGGGCAGCGGCATCGCAGTGGCGCGTAAGGGATGGGACCCAACGGTATCAGACATTGGAGCCGCTCCATGCCCCGGGTTCCGGCGCATGGGGTCTCGCTCTGGGCTGCCAGGTAAATGCGGCGCTTAGTGTGGCGCACGCCACTGCAAAGGAAGCGCGGTTCAGGGACAATCTGCGCTCCATGTTTGCGGAACCCGCCTGATGCAGACCTGTCCGAAGCCTCGGCCGTTGCAGCCGCCGTACTCCTCATGATGCCCGGGCTGGGCAATCGCGGCGCCGACGTTTTCGTGCCCGACGGCGCCACGCCGGACGCAGCGCTCGCGCGCGTCACGCACCTGGGCATCGGTGCGCACCAGGACGACCTCGAGTTCATGGCGTTTCACGGCATCGCCGCCTGCCACGATAGTGCCTCGGAGAGGTTCGGCGGGGTGACGTGCACCAACGGCGGCGGGAGTTCGCGCACCGGTGCCTACGCCGGGTACAGCGACGCGCAAATGATGACGGTCCGGCGCGAAGAGCAGCGCAAGGCCGCCACGATGGGACGCTATGCGGTGATGATCCAGCTCGACTATCCCAGCAGCGCCTCGAAAGACCCGCGCTCCGGCCTGGGCCCGGACCTCGCGGCGATCATCCAGGCCGCCGCCCCGCGTGTGGTGTACACCCATAACCTCGCCGACAAGCATGACACCCACGTCGCAGTCGCCATGCATGTCATCCGGGCGATCCGCAGCCTTCCCCCGGACGCGCGCCCGCAGAGCGTGCTGGGATGCGAAGTCTGGCGCGACCTCGACTGGATGATGGATGCGGACAAGATCGTCCACGACGTGAGCGGCCACGAGGCGCTCGCTGAAAAGGTCGGCGGCGTGTTCCTTTCCCAGATCGACGGGGGCAAGCGCTACGACCTCGCCGTGCAGGGGCGACGGCGTGCCAACGCAACGTTTTTCGAAAGCCATGACGCCGATCGCGCGGACGCGGTGTCGTTCGCCATGGACCTGACCCCGCTTGCGCACGACGAGAGCCTTGACCCCGGCGCGTACGTGGCCGGTTACATCGAGCGCTTCAGGGCCGACGTGGTCGCGCGCATCGCCAGGAACCTGGGCGAAAAGGCCTGAATCGATGGAAATCATCGTCCAGCCGAGCGCCGAGGATGCCTCGCGGATTGCTGCCCGCCACGTGGCGCATGTGGTCCGATCCACGCCCGGGGCGGTGCTGGGGCTGGCGACCGGCGCGACGCCGCTGACGCTTTATCGCGAACTCGTGCGCATGCACCGCGAGGAGGGGCTGGATTTCAGCGGCGTGACCACGTTCAACCTCGACGAGTATTTCGGCCTGCCTGCCGGGCATGCGGCCAGCTATCACACCTTCATGCACGACAACCTGTTTGCGCACATCAACTTGGACCCGGCGCGCATCCACATCCCCGACGGCCTCGCTTCGGACGTGCCCGCCTATTGCCGCGCATACGAGGATGCGATCCGCGCGGCGGGCGGCATCGACCTGCAGGTGCTCGGCATCGGCACCGACGGGCACATCGGGTTCAACGAGCCTTCGTCGTCCCTGGCGTCGCGCACGCGCATCAAGACGCTGACCCCGCGGACTCGGCGCGATAACGTCGCAGCCTTCGGCACGCCCGAAGCGGTTCCCGTGCACGTCATCACCATGGGCGTGGGAACGATCATGGATGCGCGCGAAGTCATGCTGCTCGCCTTCGGCGGCAAGAAGGCGACCGCAATCGCTGCCGCGGTCGAGGGGCCGATCAGCGCGATGAACCCTGCATCGATCCTGCAAATGCACCCGGTGGCAAGGTGCATCGTGGACGAAGCCGCGGCGTCGCAACTGGCGCGCATCGACTACTACCGCTGGGTCTATTCACAAAAGCCCGACTGGCAAAAGCTTTGATGCGCGAGTTC
>JBBQCV010000133.1:0-10097 GCA_038319115.1 Burkholderiales bacterium
CAGGTCGTCGGGTGTGCCGTAAATGGCGTCGGGGGCGAACGGGAGAACCCCGTCGTAGCCCCAGTTGCGCTTGCCCGGAAAGTCGGCCACCGGCATGAGCTCAATGGCGGTCACGCCCAGCCGCACAAGGTAGTCGAGCCGCCCGATCGCGGCATTGAAGGTGCCTTCGGGCGTGAACGTGCCGACGTGCAACTCGTAAATGACCGCCTCTTCCCACGGCTGCCCGGCCCAGTCGGCGTCCGGCCACGCAAAGGCGCAGGGGTCCACGAGCACGCGCGCTTCGTGAACATCGAGGGGGTTGCAGCGCGACGCCGGGTCGGGCACGCAGATGCCGTCGTCAATGCGAAACAGGTAGCGCGTCCCGGGCTCAAGCCCCTCGATGCTCGCGGCATACCACCCGCCGCCGGCATTGGTCATCGGCAGGTCTGCGCGGCCATGCGCGTGGACGAGGTCGAGCTCGACGCTGCGCGCCGCAGGGGCCCACAACCGGAAGTGCGCCGTGCCCTGCTCGAACTGCGCGCCGAGCGGCATCGCGTGCCGCCGCTTCACGCGTGAACCTGCTCCAGCACGGCCATCGACCGGCCCTGCAGCGGGTAGGGCGTGTCACCGGTGTAATGGTCCTGCTCCGGCAGGCCGGTCTCGAAAGCCGTATCGACCGTCGCCACCCAGCATGCGCCCGGCGCCGGGGCCGGCAGGTGGAACGGGATGGCATCGTGGTGCGCGTTGAACAGCATCAGGAAATTCGAGTCCTGGATGGCCTGTCCGCGCTCGTCGTTTTCCATGAGCGAATCGCCCGCCATGAATACCCCGACGCAGCGCGCGTAATGCTTGGTCCACTCCTCGGCGGTGGGCTCGGCCCCGTTCGGCACCAGCCACACCAGGTCCTGCGTGGCCCCGTCCTGCGGCGGGCGCCCTTCGAAGAACTTGCGCCGGCGGAAGATGGGGTGCTTGCGCCGCAAGGCGATGACGCGGGACACGAACTGCAGCAGCGCGAGCCGCGGCGCATCGAGGTTCCAGTCAAGCCAGGAGGTCTCGTTGTCCTGGCAGTACGGGTTGTTGTTGCCGCCCTGCGAGCGGCCGATCTCGTCACCTGCCGTGATCATTGGCACACCCTGGGAAAGCAGCAGCGTGGCGGCCATGTTGCGCACCTGCTGCCGGCGCAGCGCGACGATCACCGGATCCTGGGTGGGGCCTTCGGTGCCGCAGTTCCACGCCAGGTTGCGGTTGCTGCCGTCGCGGTTGTCCTCCCCGTTGGCCTCGTTGTGCTTGTCGTTATAGGACACGAGGTCTTCGAGCGTGAAGCCGTCGTGTGCGGTGATGAAGTTGACGCTCGCGCACGGCCCGCGCCCGCTCGGGCCGTAGATGTCGCTCGATCCGATCAGCCGACGGGCGAAATCCCCGATCAGCCCGCCGTCGCCCTTCCAGTAGGCGCGCATGACGTCGCGGTACTGGTCGTTCCATTCCGACCAGCCCGACGGGAAGTTACCGACCTGGTAGCCGCCGTCGCCCAGGTCCCACGGCTCGGCGATGAGCTTGACCTGCGAGAGCACCGGATCCTGGGTGAGGATGTCGAAGAAGCTGCCGAAGGGGTCGACTTCGTGCTTTTCGCGCGCCAGGGTGGCGGCAAGGTCGAAGCGAAACCCGTCGACGTGCATCTCGGTGACCCAGTAGCGCAGCGAATCCATCACCAGGCGCAGCACCTGCGGGTGTTGCATGTCGAGCGTATTGCCGCAGCCGGTGTAGTCCTGGTAGTAGCGCGGGTTGTCCGGCGTGAGCCGGTAGTACGACGCATTGTCGATGCCGCGAAAGCACAGCGTCGGCCCGAGCTGGTTGCCTTCGGCAGTATGGTTGTAGACCACGTCCAGGATCACTTCGAGGCCCGCCGTGTGCAGGGTACGCACCATGCTCTTGAATTCCGCCACGCTGCCGGTGGCGCCGTAGCGCATCTCGGGGGCGAAGAAGCCGATGCTGTTGTAGCCCCAGTAGTTGCGCAGCCCGCGCGCCACGAGGGTGCGGTCGTCGATGAATGCGTGCACCGGCATGAGCTCGATGGAGGTGATCCCCAGCCCGCGAAGGTGGCCGATCACCGCCGGGGAGCACAGCCCGGCGTAGGTGCCGCGCAGCGCGGGCGGGACGTGCGGGTTGAGCATCGTGTAGCCCTTCGGGTGCAGCTCGTAGATCACCGTGTCCTGGATCGGCACGCCTGGCCGGCGGTCGCTGCCCCAGCTGAAGGCGTTGTCGATCACCTCGCACTTGAGCATGCCTCTTGCGCTGTCGCGCCGGTCGAACGACAGGTCCTCACGCCGGTTGCCCACCGTATAGCCGAAGTGGGCGTCGCTCCAGCGCATGCTGCCGCAGACCTTGCGCGCGTACGGGTCGAGCACCAGCTTGTTCGGGTTGAATCGGTGGCCCTGCTCGGGCTGGTAAGGGCCATGCACCCGATAGCCGTACAGCGCGCCGGGCCGCAGCTCGGGCAGGTAGCAGTGCCACACACGGTCGGTGCGCTCGGGAAGGACGATTCGCTGGATCTCGCGCCGGCCGGTGTCGTCGAACAGGCACAGCTCGACACGCTCGGCATGGTCCGAATAGAGGGCGAAGTTGACCCCGGCGCCATCCCACGTGGCGCCCTGCGGGTAGGGGTGGCCGGGCCACACCGTGCTTGCGATCTGGGTTGTGGGCTTTCTCATCGTTTCATTTGCCTACCATGGCGAGCAGGCCGCGCACCGGTAAGCGTTCAGGAAAACCTGCGCCGAGCGCAGCGCGGCCGCAAGGGGCGCCGGGTCGGGCAAGGTGCCGCCAAGCCGGGCGCACGTGCCATGCGTTGCGTAGTTGAGCGACCTTAACACGCCCGCCACGTCGCGCAACGTGCAGTGCTTGCGCCGCCGAGCGCGGCGCATCAAACCGGGTGATGGATATGCTGCCCGAGCATTTCCGGCGTGATCAGCGTGATGCCCTTGTCGGTGACATGGAAGCGCTTGCGGTCCTCGTCGGGATCGATGCCTACCTTCAGCCCCGGCGGGATGCGCACTCGCCGGTCGACGACCACGCGGCGCAGTTGCGCTCCGCGGCAGACCTCCACGTCGGGCAGCACCACGGACTCCTCGACCGAGCAGTAGCTGTGCACGCGCACGTTGGAAAACAACAGCGAGCGCTTTACGGTCGAGCCGCTGATGATGCAGCCGCCCGACACCATCGAGTCGACCGCGCCGTGAGCTCCATGTTCGCCGGCGGCGCGACCTGCAACTGGCCGGCATGGCGCGCGACTTCGGCTGGGACCGCAGTGCGCGGCGCTACGTGGCGATCTATCGCCGCCTGGCTGGGGCGAGCACGCCGGGTCAGGCGCCGACCAGCCGCTCGTTGATCGCATTCCAGTAGCGGCCCACCGCGGACACCTTGTCCAGGCAATCGTCGAGCTGGACGGGCTTGACCACGTAGCTGTTGACGCGCGCTTCGTCGCTGCCGTGAAAGTTCGACTTTCATTTTCCAAGATCCTTTGCCGGCGCGACTCCTGCGCCAGTTTATGTATCGGTACCAGTACATGGCGGGCTGCGCCTGAATGCCAGCACGGCGGCCACGGCGACCATCCCTGTAAGCGCCCAGGCACTCGCCAGCAGCGAGACGATCATGACCCGCGCCGCGCCTTCCCCGGCAAAGAGTGGCAGCCCGAAGCCCTGCGCGAGGAGGACCGCTGCCGAACCCGCGACGAACACGCCGCCCACCACGACGAGCGATGTCACCACGAAGCGCGCCAGTGCACGTACCCGGCTGACCGAACCGGCCAGCGCGAGGCGGCAATGCTTGTTCGCCGCGCGCAGCGTAAACCACGGCACGCTCAGCACGAGGAGGAACACCCCCCCCACTTCCAGCGACTCGGGCAGGCAGTCGAACAACAGCAGTGTGGTTTCCGGCTTGCAGGGCAAAACGTCGTAAAGCAGCCCGGTGACCAGCCACGCCACCACCGCCGACACGAAAAAAGTCGTGCTGGTCTTCAGGATTTCCCCAGCGCGTTCGCCGTCGCGGTGGCCTTGAAAAACGTGTAGCAAAACACCCCGCCCGGTTGCGCGGTCCGGTAAAGGGCGGCGATTCCGGCGTCGAAATCGGCTGCGGTTGCGAGGCGCGCGTCAATGGCCGGCTGGCGCACGCCCTCGACCATGGCGGTGAATGTCTTGCGCGTGAAGCCCTCCACCAGTTCAGGCCGGCTCGCATCGGCGTATACCATGCGCGGCGATGCGTGCACGCTGGAAAAGTGGGCAGCGCGCGCCTGCGCGAGCGATTCCTCGGAGATGTCGATCGAAGTGAAGCGCGCGCCCGGGCTGTTGGCCGCCAGCGTTACCGTCTGCGCGCCCACGCCGCAGCCCACTTCGAGGACGGTGCTGCCGGCCGGATAGGCGGTATCCGAATGCAAAAGGTCGACCAGCGACGCTGCCTGGTCCTGCAGGCGCAGCGCTTCCTTCAGGTCGTAGCCGTGCACGTACGATGCCTCCACTGCCGCGCCTCCACGCCGTATCGACCCGGCGCAGTGTAGCCCGGAGAAACCGCATGCCGGTCAGTTCGAAGCGCGAAACCCGGTCGCCTTGACCACCTTCGCCCAACGCTCCTCGCCCGCGCGCGCGCTGGCGGCGAACTCGGCGCCGCTCACGGCGGCGACGTCGAACCCCATCTGCTCCAGTCGCTCGCGCATCGCAGGCTCGGCGTGCGCGGCCTTGGCGGCCTCGATGATACGTGCGAGGACCTCGGGCGGGGTGCCCGCACGCGCCACCAGGCCGAACCATGTGCTCGCGGTGAACTCCGGGTACCCCAGTTCGGCAAAGGACGGCACTGCCGGCAGCTGGCGCCAGCGGGTTGCACCGGTTACGGCGATCCCGTTGAGTTTGCCGCTCAGGATGTGCGGCAAGCCGGTCTGGATCTGCGAAAACCCCAGCTGCACATGCCCGCCCAGCAGGCTCTGCACCTGCGGCCCCGAGCCCTTGAAGGTGATGTGCGTCATGTCGAGCCCGAACCGCTCGTTCATCTGGTGGCCGAGGAAATGCGAGATGGTGCCCGGGCTGAACGACGCGAACGACACCTTGCCCGGATTGGCCTTGACCCACGCCACCACTTCGGCCAGCGTTTTCGCCGGCACGCTTGGGTGCGTGACGAGCACATTGGGCGCTTCGACGCCCTTGATGACGGCGGCGAAATCGGCCGGCTTCCAGCGCAGGTCCGCATACGCGCTGGGATTGATCTCGAGCTGCGACTGCGCCGGCACCCAGAGCGCATACCCGTCCGCGGGCGCACGCACCACCCACTCGGCGGCGATGTTTCCGTTGGCGCCGGTGCGGTTGTCGACGATCACCGTCTGGCCGAGCAGCCGGCCCATGGGCTCGCTGATGGCGCGCGCATAGACATCCGGGGCGCTCCCCGGCGCGCTTCCCACCACCAGCGCGATCGGCTTGGCGGGCCACTGGGCGCAGGCGCCCCCCGCGATGCCCAGCCCCGCAACTAACACTAACGCCAATGCCGCCCGTTTCGATCGAACCATTTCTCGCCTCGCCTGGATGTTCGTACGGTTTACTTGAGGCCCGCGCGAAAGCGCAGGTATTCGTCCGCCGATGCCTTGGGATATTCCACCATCGGCAGGTGGCCGACGCCGGGCATGATCACCACGTGCGAATTAGGCATGAGCTTGTGCAGGATGTGCGCCGCCTCGACACGCAGCATGCGGTCCTCCTCGCCCCAGACGATGAGCGCCGGGGTGGCCAGTCCCGTTACGCGGGCTTCGATCGAATCGGCAGCCACTTGCGTGAGAATCGCGCGCTCGAGTTCGTAATTGGCAATGCGTTCCTCGGCGAGCGCCCGCAGGATGGGGCGGGGGATGAACGGGGGCCGGTGCATCGTCATCGCGAAGAGTTCGACGAAGTCGTTCTCGTCTCGCACCAACAGGCGATTGCGGCCGGTGGCCACGGCCTCCCTGGCCAGCTCGCTCGGCGGCGCGCTGCGCACCCCGCCCGAATCGAGCAGCCACAGGCTCGCGACCTCGGTCCGGTGGAGTGCAGCGTAGGCGAGGGCTATGTGGCCGCCCATTGAATTGCCACCGAGGTGGACGCGCTTGATGCCCAGCGCCAGGGCGAACTGGTGCAGCCGCGCGGCCTGCGCGGCCGGCGAATAGTCCGCGCCGGGTGGGTGGGACGACTCGCCAAAGCCAGTCAGGTCCGGGATGACCACCCGGTAGTGCGGCGTGAGGTAGCGCGCGGCGCGGGTGAAGCTGTCCTTGTTGGCGCCAAATCCATGCAACAGGATGAGGGGCTCCCCTTTGCCGCCTTCGAGATAAGCGTAAGCCACCCCGCCGCCCAGATCGGCCCGCTTGGCCACCAGCCCGGCGCGCTCGCGATCCGAATCCAGCGCATAGCGCAGCACCCGCTCGGGTGCGAGGTGCACCAGCGCAGCAAGGCAACCGATGGCCATCAGCACGACCACGGCCACGCCGATCAGTATCCGAACCACACGCTTCATTGCCTGCTGCTTCCCCGGGGAGCCTGAACGGATGCATTTTAGGCTGCGCGAAGAGGTTCGGGTCAGCCACGCGCAAGGCGGCTCACAATGTGGTCACAATCCCGGCGGGTCCATCTCCCGTTCAAAGTGGCGATGGCGCGCGATGGCGGCGATGAATTCGGCCAGCCTTGCGCCGCCCTCGCCCTCCTCGCCCAGCAGCACGCCCGGGTCGGGCTCCCCGGACTCCAGGTGCGAAGTCACGCCTGAATTCTCCAGCAGTGCGCGAGCGTCGCCCAATGCGAGGATGGGCTTGCAGTGGCGAAACGTGTCCTTGATGAATTCAGGGGCCTGGCCGACAGTGCCAAGGGCAACCATGGCCGCGCGGCCGCCGGGCAGCGCCAGTGCGTCGTAAAGGACTGCCGGGCCGGTCTCCAGCGTCACGTCCACGTCGAGCATTCCACCCTGCATGGTGCTCACCTGCCCCAGCCGCACGCCCACTAAGCGTGGCACGGCTCCGGCTTCGAGCAGCCCCGCGTGCAGCGCCTTCACCGCTTCGCCATCCACCCCGTCGGCCACCAGGATGGCAATGTGCCGGGTGCGGATTCCGCCATCGCCGCGGCGCGCGAAAAGCGAAAGTGCCGGCGACACTTTGACTTCGGGCCGTGCGCTCTTTTGCAGCGCCTTGGGCATGGCGGCCGGTATCGCGATGCCCAGGCCCTCTGCGACCCCCTGTGCCAGTTCGGCGGCCACGTTGACGAGCGACGACACCATGCGCTCGCGGATCGCCGGCACCTGGACCTTGGTGAGCTCGAAGCGGAATGCCGCGATGATATGGGCCTTCTCCACCGCCGACTGGCTTTCCCAGAACAAAGTGGCCTGGGTGTAGTGGTCGGCAAATTTTTCCGGCTTGCCGCGCACCTTGTCGTCACGGATCGGCTGGGCAAACGACGTGAAGCCCCGCGCCGCACCGGCCTGGAACGGGCAGCCGCCGCCGAGAGAATTGGGCTCGTAGGCCACGCGCCCGCGCGCGATCGCCTGCCGGTGCATCGCGTCGCGCTGATAGTTGTGCGCCTGCGCGACCGGAGAGTTGATCGGGATCTCGTGGAAATTCGGGCCGCCCAGGCGCGAGATCTGGGTGTCGATGTACGAGTGAATGCGGCCGGCGAGCAACGGGTCGTTGCTGAAATCGAGCCCTGGCACGAGATGCGCCGCGCAGAACGCGACCTGCTCGGTCTCGGCAAAGAAGTTGTCGGGGTTGCGGTCAAGCACCATGCGCCCCACCGGCGTCACCGGCACCAGTTCCTCGGGCACGAGCTTGGTCGGGTCGAGCACGTCGAAGCTGAACCGGTCGGCGTCGGCCTCTGAGAACACCTGGAACCCCAGTTCCCATTCGGGGAAGTTGCCCGACTCGATCGCCTCCCACAGGTCGCGGCGGTGGAAGTCGGAATCCGCGCCCGAGATCTTGACCGCCTCGTCCCAGACGAGCGAATGCGTGCCGAGCACCGGGTTCCAGTGGAACTTGACGAATTTCGACTCCCCCTGGGCGTTCACCAGCCTGAACGTGTGCACCCCGAACCCCTGCATCATGCGCAGGCTGCGCGGGATAGCCCGGTCGGACATGACCCACATCATCATGTGGGTGGACTCGGGCGTGAGGGAAATGAAATCGTAGAAGGTGTCGTGCGCGCTTGCCGCCTGCGGCATGCCATGGTGGGGCTCTGGCTTCACTGCATGGATGAGGTCGGGAAATTTCATTGCATCCTGGATGAAAAACACCGGGATGTTGTTGCCCACCAGGTCGAAATTGCCCTCGTCCGTGTAGAACTTGACCGCAAACCCGCGCACGTCCCGCGCGGTGTCGGTCGAGCCGCGCTCGCCCGCGACGGTGGAAATTCGCGCGAACACCGGTGTGCGCTTGCCGGCCTCGGCGAAGAGCGACGCGCGCGTAAGCTGCTGCATCGACTGGTAGCACTCGAAGTAACCGTGCGCACCCGAGCCTCGCGCGTGCACCACGCGCTCCGGGATGCGCTCGTGGTCGAAGTGGGTGATTTTTTCGCGCAGGATGAAGTCTTCCATGAGCGTAGGCCCGCGCAGCCCCGCCTTGAGTGAATTCTGGTTGTCGGCGACCGGCACGCCCTGGTTGGTGGTGAGCTCGCGCGCGGTGGAATCCACGCGGGCGCGGTCGAGCGGCAGGTTGCCGGGGTTGAGGCCGGGCGCGGGCGTGCCCTGCCCGACCTTGTCGCTGGGGGTGGTTTCGCTTAGCGTGCTGCCGGTGACCGAGACATCGGGCGCTTCCACGACTTGGCCGGCCTGCGGCGTGCGGGCCGCGGCGCCGTGCTCGCCTGCCTTGGTCGTGTTGAAAGGCATCGCGGCCGCAATCGCCTGGGTGCCCTCGGACTTGGCCGCCAGCGCGTCACCCATGCCTGCATCCGGGGCCGGCACTGCCTTGCGCGAAGGTCCGCTCATGGTGGCGCGAGCGCTCGAGTTTGCCGACGATGCATTGGTACCTTTGCCCTGCGGCTTGGCGGCGGGGCGCGAAGGCCTGGACTTGGGCTTGGGTTTGCGTGCTGCCATGATGGTGATCCTCGCATTGTTCTCAGTGGGAATCAGCCTCATTGCAATTTGCAGGCCCGCCGGGATTTCGCGGCGCAGCAGTGATTCGTAAGACCCGCACCGACACGCGGCCCGCGTAACTTGTATCGTGCACGTGTAATCCTTACCTGCACGTACCCGCCCCCAGGGAGAACGTAACTTTGCGGAACCCGGGCACACCTCGCGCATCAAACCCTTGTTCGCGTGCACCCCGCACGCGCTGATCAAAGCGAGGACCAAAATGAAACAGGCACAACCCAGCGAGCAGGTTAAAGAGTTGCTCATGCAATCCCTGGCCCACGAAAAGGGCGGGATGAAGGTCTACGAGACCGCGATCAAGTGCGCGGTCAACGACGACCTGAAGGAGGAGTGGGAAAAATACCTCCAGGAGACGACCCACCACGTGGAAGTCCTCACTGACGTGTGCAGCCAGTTCGGCATCGACGCCAACGCCACCAGCCCCGGTGTGAAGATCGTCGAGCACATGGGCGGGGCGCTGGTGCAGGCCATGGAGATGGCCCTCAAGGCCGGCAAGCCCGAGGCCGCCCAGTTGGTGGCCTGCGAGTGTGTGGTAATGGCCGAAACCAAGGACCACCTCGACTGGGAACTCATCGGCAAGTGTGGCGAGAAGCTTCTCAAGGGCGACGCCGCCACGGCCCTCAAAGAGGCCTATGAGGAGATCGAGGACCAGGAAGACGAGCACCTGTACCACACCAAGGGCTGGTGCCGCGAGCTGTGGATCGAGTCGCTCGGCATGAAGGCGATCCTGCCCCCGCCCGAGGAAGAAAAGCACGTAACCACCGCGATTGGCGCGGCCCGCGCTGAGCAAGCGGCGGATGCCAAGCGTTAGTCCGCGTCTGGCATTTGAAAGGTTGCAAGGGGTCGCCGCGGGGCGGCCCCTTTATATTTGTCATTTCTGGAAAGTAAATCGACCTGGAACCCGCATGTTTGTTAGGTCCCAGAATTTAAATGTTTGGATTTTCGAAAATCGAATGCGCGCCAAAGGGTTGCGCGCAGTGTTATGGAAGTAGCCC
>JBBQCV010000134.1:0-10095 GCA_038319115.1 Burkholderiales bacterium
AGCGGGTTGGTGTAGAGCGTCACCAGCAGCGCGACGGGCAGGTTGACGTGAAGCGGAATGGCCAGGAGCAGGGCGGTCAGCATCTGCAGCGGTCCGGGCACCAGCCCAGCGAACAGCCCGAGCGCCACGCCGCCGGCCACCGAGTGGCGGTTGAGGTGCCACAGGTTGGGATGCTCGAGGTAAACGGCGAAGCGCCCGAGCCAGCGGTGCTCGTGCACCCAGGCATGCGTGGGCAGGAAGCGACGGAAGTATTTTCTCGGCATAGGCCTTCGGGAGGTCAGCCGGGAGGCGGCGGAACCGTTTGAGGAGGATGGCGATTCTACGCGGAGCGGCGTCATGACCGCGCTGATCCTCGCGTTTGCGGCGGGGGTCTGGTGCCTGCAGCAGCAGGCCGTGCTGCCCGCCGCAACGGCCTGGCCGTGGCCCTGGGTGTCGCAACCTTACGCGGCGCTGGCTGTGCTTGTGCTTGGGGTTGGCGCAGTTCCGCTTGCGCGGGTGCCGGTCCTGCGCCGGCCACTGTTCATGGTGCTTGCCTTCGGCCTCGGGTTCGCCTGGGCCGCCGGTATCGCCCAATTGCGCATGGACGACCGCCTCCCCGCCGCGCTCGAAGGGCGTGACATCGTGATTACGGGCGTGGTCGCGGGCCTGCCCGCGATCGGCGAGCGCAGCGTGCGATTCGAGTTCGATGTCGAAGACACGGCCGGCAATCCCGGATCGGTCCCGTCGAAGGTCCTGCTGTCGTGGTATCGCAGCGGCTTCGCGGCGGGCGCGGACGAAGCAGCCGCGACCCTCGACGATCCCGGCGGGGTCCATCCGGGCGAGCGATGGCGGTTCACCGTGCGGCTCAAGCGGCCGCACGGCAGCGTGAACCCGCACGGGTTCGACTACGAGGCGTGGCTCCTTGAGCGCGGCATCGGCGCCTCCGGCTACGTGCGCCAGCGCGGCGGAGAGCGCAAGCTCGGCGAACGCAACTCGCTCGCCGACCGCATCGAGCAGTTGCGCGAGCGCGTGCGCACGCGATTCTTCGACGTGCTCGGCGAGACCACCACTTCGGGCGTGTTGGTGGCCCTTGTGGTGGGCGACCAGCGCGCCATCGACGCCGCGGACTGGCGCCTCTTCAGCCGCACCGGCGTCACCCACCTCATGTCGATCTCGGGGCTGCACGTCACGCTCATTTCCGGCCTGGTGGCCGCGCTGGTTTCATTCGGGTGGCGGCGCCGCCCGGCGCTCGTTCTGTGGCTGCCCGCGCGCAAGGCGGCGGCGCTGGCAGCCAGTCTTGCCGCGCTGGCGTATACGCTGCTCGCCGGTTTCGGCGTGCCGGCGCAGCGCACGTTCTTCATGGTTGCCGCGGTCGCGGCCGCATTGTGGTTCGGGCGCATCTCCTCGCCCGTGCGCGTGCTGGCCTTGGCGCTCCTCGCAGTGGTGCTGCTCGACCCGTGGGCGGTGCTCTCGGCCGGGTTCTGGCTCTCTTTCGGCGCCGTGGCGCTGATCTTCTATGTCGCCCACGGTTGGAGCGAAGATGAATCCTGGCTCGCGCAGTGGGGCCGCATCCAGTGGGCCATTACCGTGGGCCTTGCGCCGGCTGCGCTGCTGCTGTTTGCGCAGGTATCGCTCGTCGGGCCGGTCGCGAACGCAATCGCCATCCCCTGGGTAAGCGGCGTCATCACGCCTCTCGCGCTGCTGTGCGCACTGGTGCCGGTCGATGCGCTGCTGCACCTGGCCGACGCGCTCACCGGGTGGCTCCTGCGCTTTCTCGAATGGTGCGATCACCTGCCGCTGGCGTTGTGGCAGCAGCCCGTGCCGCCGGTGTGGACGGTCCTCCTCGCCAGTGTCGGCGTGCTGTGGCTGCTCGCGCCGCGCGGGATCGCCTCGCGCTGGATCGGGCTGGTGCTGTTCCTGCCCGCGCTGCTCGTGGCACCGCCCCGACCCTTGCCGGGCGAGGCGTGGGTCACAACGCTTGATGTGGGACAGGGCCTGGCGGTGGTGGTGCGAACGGCGGGGCACACGCTGCTGTTCGATGCGGGGCCTGCCTACGCCGACTCCGACAGCGGCGAGCGCATCATCGCGCCCTACCTGCGCGCCACCGGCTCGCCACGGCTCGACGCGATGGTCGTCACCCACAATGACACCGACCACAGCGGCGGGGCGCTGTCGGTGCTGCGCGAGGCGCAGGTGGCGCACGTGCTTTCGTCCCTCGATGGCGCGAACCCGATCGTGCTTGCCGCGACCACCGCGACGCGTTGCGCACGCGGGCAAAGCTGGCAGTGGGACGGGATCGTGTTCACCATGCTGCACCCGGCGCGCGAGGACTATGCCCTCGGCATGAAGGCTAACGACCTGTCCTGCGTGCTGCGCGTTGCGAGCGCGCACGGTGCGGTGATGCTGACCGGCGATATCGAAAAATCGGCCGAAGCGCTGCTGGTCCGGCGCGCGAATGACCCAAGGGATGCAGCCGGCGCGTTGCGCGCCGAGGTCCTGCTGGCACCGCATCATGGCAGCCGCACGTCGTCGACCTCCGCGTTCCTCGCGGCAGTCTCGCCGCAGTTGGTGGTGGTGCCGGTGGGCTACCGCAATCGCTTCGGCCATCCGCGAGCCGACGTAGTGGCGCGCTACCTGGAATATGGTGCTGGCGTGATGCGCACCGATCTGGATGGGGCGATCACGATCCGCCTCGCGCAAGGTGGCGTGCAGGCGAGCGCCGAGCGCTCCGCGCGGCCGAGGTACTGGCGGGAACGCCGCCTATAATGGTTAGCGGCGAGGGGCCGTGCCGGCGGCGAGTTGCCGCAAACGTAACGACCGCGAAGGGCGATCCGCCATGCAACCGAGACAACATTTCGTGCAGTGCCTGTCGCCCAAGGGCCTGCACCGCATCGCCTACCTCGAGTGGGGCGATGCCGCAAACGACAACGTGCTGGTGTGCGTGCACGGGCTCACGCGCTGCGCGCGCGATTTCGACGTGTTCGCCCGTGCCATGGCCGACCGCTATCGCGTCGTCTGTCCCGACGTGGCCGGGCGCGGCGAGTCGGGCTGGCTCGCCGACCCGATGGGTTACCAGATTCCGCAATATGTGGCCGACATGGTCACCCTCATTGCGCGCCTGGACGTGGAAAAGGTCGACTGGGTCGGTACTTCGATGGGCGGCCTGATCGGCATGGGCCTCGCCGCGATTCCCGACACGCCGATCCGTAAACTGGTGCTCAACGACGCGGGCCCGGTGGTCACTAAGGTCTCGCTCGAGCGCATTGCGGCTTACGTCGGCGGTGCACCGGTTTTTCCCAGCATCGAAGCGGCAGAGCAGTACATCCGCGCGGTCAGCGCGACGTTCGGCCCGCATACCGACGCGGAGTGGCGTTTCCTCACCGAAGTTGTCGTGCGCCGCCGGCCCGACGGCAGCTACGCCATGCATTACGACCCCAAGCTCGCCGAGCCTTTCAAGCACCTCATGCCGGAGGGAGACCTCGAACTGTGGCCGCTTTACGACGCGATCCGTGCCCCCATGCTGGTGGTTCGCGGGGCATTGTCCGACCTGCTCACCCGGGCCACGTGCGACACGATGCAAACGCGCGGGCCGCGGGCCAGGATCGTGGAGATCGAAGGCGTTGGGCACGCCCCGACGCTGATGCACGCAGACCAGATTGACGTGGTGCGCAATTTTCTCGTTGAGCCCGCGCAGTAGCGTGTCAGGGAGCGGCGCCCGGCGCGTTACACCTTGAAACACATTGTTACCAAACACCCCCTCCCGCGAAGGGGAATCTTGTTAATCTTGCTGTGCGTTTCAACTGCATAACCAACTGATAACTCGGACATCATGCAAACCAAATCGACCAGCGGCAAAGTCGCGCTAGTCCTGGCCATGCTGTGCGCCGGCGCAATGGTCAGCGAGTCGGCCTTTGCGCACGGACGCTACCGCGGCGGACCGCGCGTGAGCTTCGGCATCGGCATAGGCTTCGGCGCCCCCATGGCGTACTCGTACTACCGCCCGTACTACCAACCCTATTATTACGCACCGTACTACCCACCGGCGTACTACCCGCCCGTGGTCGTGGCGCCTCCCGCGCCGCCGGTGTATGTGGAGCAGCAGCCTTACGTGGTGCCGCCACCCACGCGGCTGAATCAGCCTGAGCCGCAGTCGTATCAACCGCAAACGTACCAGCCCCAGACCTACCAACCGAGCGATGCGCCGCAATCGGCTTCGCAGCCCAACGTCTGGTACTACTGCAATGAATCGAAGACGTATTACCCCTACGTGAAGCAATGCCCGGCAGGCTGGCAGCAGGTCACGCCGCAGCCGCAGGGATAAGGAACCCATGAACAGTACCCTCAGGCTTTCCCCGCTCCTCGCGGTCGTCGTCCTCGGCGCGTGCGCAACGCTGCCGAACGGCCCCGGCGTGATGGCGCTGCCGGGAACAGGCAAGAGCTTCGACGAGTTCCGCGCCAACGACGCAGAATGCAGGCAATACGCGGAATCGCAGGTCGGCACCACCGCCAATGACGCCCAAGTCAACAACGCGGTGGGCAGCGCGGTCGTCGGCACCGCGGTCGGTGCGCTTGCAGGCGCGATGATCGGCGGCCACGCCGGCGCGGGTGTGGGCGCGGGCACTGGCCTCATGATCGGCGCCGCCACCGGCGCGAGCAGCGGCAACTATTCCGGCCGCGCGATCCAGCAGCGCTACGACTTCAGCTATCAGCAGTGCATGTACGCGCGCGGCAACAAGGTGCCGGTGTCCGGCCGCCTGGAGTCATCCTACGGCGCGGCGCCCATCGCGGCCCGGCCGGCCTATGGCCCGCCGCCGGGATACGCCCCGCCGCCTCCACCGCCGAACTACGCGCCGCCGCCGCAGTACGCACCGCCGCCGCAGTACGCACCGCAGCCGCAGTACGCACCGCCACCTTCCAGCGGCGCGTACTACCCGCCGCCCCCGCCGCCGGGATACCGCCAGTAGCGTCCGTCCGGGCTTCCCCTCTGCGCGCTGACTCGCGCGGAAGGCCGCAGCCAAACCCGCCAGGACTGCCAGCGTATCGGCAGGATCGGCGGGTTTTTATTTGCGCCGGCAGCGCCTCGTATAATCGAATCTTTCCCGCGTAGAGGCGCGCCCCATGTACACGCAGTCGATGGACACGCAGCCGGCGCAATCCCAGGGCCCGGCCGCAGCGGCGCAGCCGGCGAGCCCGGAAGAAGCGCGCTTCCAGGCAACCGTGGATGCCGAAGGCAGGATAGAGCCGCGCGACTGGATGCCCGAGGCCTACCGCAAGACGCTGCTGCGGCAGATTTCGCAGCATGCCCATTCCGAGATCGTCGGCATGCTCCCCGAAGGCAACTGGATCTCGCGCGCCCCCAGCCTCAAGCGCAAGGCGATCCTGATCGCCAAGGTGCAGGACGAGGCGGGGCACGGCCTGTACCTGTACAGCGCCGCCGAAACGCTTGGCCAGTCGCGCGACCAGATGATGGACGCGCTGCACACCGGCCGGGCCAAGTATTCGTCGATCTTCAATTACCCGACGCTCACGTGGGCCGACGTGGGCGCCATCGGCTGGCTGGTCGACGGGGCGGCGATCATGAACCAGATCCCGCTATGCCGCTGCTCGTACGGGCCGTATGCGCGCGCGATGATCCGCGTGTGCAAGGAGGAGTCCTTCCACCAGCGCCAGGGGTTCGACATCATGCTGTCGCTCTCGCGCGGTACCGCGGCGCAAAAGGCGATGGCGCAGGACGCGCTCGAGCGCTGGTGGTGGCCGGTGCTCGCCATGTTCGGCCCGCCGGACGCCGACTCGGTGCACTCGGGCCAATCGGCGCGCTGGAAGATCAAGCGCGTCTCCAACGACGCTCTGCGGCAGAAATTCGTCGATGCCACCGTGCCGCAGGCCGAACTGCTCGGCCTGCGCGTGCCCGATGACGCCCTCAGGTGGGATGCCGCGCGCGGCCACTACGAATTTGGCACCATCGACTGGGAAGACTTCTGGCGCGTGGTCAACGGCGACGGGCCGTGCAACCAGGAGCGCCTCGCGGCGCGGGTCAGCGCCCACGAGGAAGGCCAGTGGGTGCGCGACGCGGCGCTCGCCTATGCGGACAAGCAAAAGGCGCGGCAGCACAAGGAGGCGGCATGAGCGACGCACCAAGTCGTCCGGGCCATGCGGGCGAGGCAAGCGCCAGCGCGACCCCTGCAAGGGAATGGCCGCTGTGGGAGGTGTTCATCCGCAGCAAGCAGGGCCTGGACCACAAGCACTGCGGCAGCCTGCATGCGGTGGACGCAAAGCAAGCCGTGCAAATGGCGCGCGACGTCTACACGCGGCGTAACGAGGGCGTGTCGATCTGGGTGGTGCCTTCCGCGGCGATCACCGCGTCGGATCCGGGTGACCGCGCCTCGTTCGTCGACCCGATGGCCGACAAGATCTTCCGCCACCCGACCTTCTACGACCTGCCCGACGAAGTGAAGCACATGTAATGGGCGCGAAGTTCGAGTCCCTGCTGCGCATGGGTGACAACTCACTGGTGCTGGGGCAGCGCCTCGGAGAATGGCTCGGGCACGCGCCGGCGCTCGAGGAGGACATCGCCTCGGCCAACATCGCGCTCGACCTCATCGGCCAGGCCCGCCTGTGGCTCACCTACGCTGGCGCGGTGGAGGGCAAGGGCCGCGACGAGGATAGCCTCGCGTACCACCGCGACCAGGGCGAGTTCCGCAACTTCACCTTGTTGGAACTCCCCAACGGCGACTACGCGTTCACCATCCTGAGGCGGTTCCTGTTCGATGCCTGGCATTGCCTGGCACTTGGCGCGTTGGCGCAGTCGACCGATGCGGACATCGCGGCGATCGCGGCCAAATCGTTCAAAGAAGCCGACTACCATCGCCGCCACAGCGCCGACTGGGTGGTGCGCCTGGGCGACGGCACGGCCGAATCGCACCGCCGCATGCAGGCGGCGCTCGAACAGCAGTGGCGCTATACGGGCGAGTTCTTTTCTGCCGACGTCGTGGACGAAGCCATGGCGCAATCGGGCGAAGGATTCCTGCCCGGCACGCTGCGCGACGCGTGGCAGGCCGATGTGTCGGCGGTGCTCGCGCAGGCGACCCTCGCAATGCCGGAGAGCGGCCGGTTCCTGTCGCGCGGCAAGGCGGGGCTGCACACCGAGCACATGGGCTACCTGCTGGCCGAGATGCAGGTGCTGCAGCGTGCTCATCCCGGGGCGAGCTGGTAGCCGGCCGCGGGGGCATGATCGACACTTGCCTGACCGACGCCTGGGAGGTGCTGCGCGGCATTCCCGATCCCGAGATCCCGGTGATCAGCATCGTCGAGCTCGGCATCGTGCGTGGTGTGACGGTGGACGGCACACGTGTCGAGGTGGCAATCACGCCCACCTACTCCGGCTGCCCGGCGATCCACGCGATCGAGGAAGACATCGGCACGCAACTGCGCGCGAGCGGCTACAGCGAAGTGAAGGTGACGCAGCAGCTTGCGCCCGCATGGACCACCGACTGGATCACGCCGGCGGCGCGCGAGCGGTTGCGCGCCTACGGCATAGTGCCGCCGGGTCCGGCCGCCGGGGGCGGGGCGGGCGCTGGGGGCGCGCAGCGCATCCACATCTCGCGTGGCGTGGCGTGCCCGCGCTGCGCTTCGGCCAACACCGAGCAGCTCTCGGCTTTCGGCTCCACCGCCTGCAAGGCCATGTACCGGTGCCTCGATTGCCGCGAGCCGTTCGACTACTTCAAGCCGCTGTGAGCACCCATCCCCGGTGAGCACGCCCCATTTCCATCCGTTGCGCGTGCGTGAAGTGCGGCGCGAAACCGCCGAGTGCGTTTCACTGGCGCTCGAAGTGCCTGCGCACCTCGCGCCGACGTTTCGCTTCACCCAGGGCCAGTACCTCAACGTGCGCCGCGATTTGCAAGGCGACGAGGTTCGCCGCTCGTACTCGATCTGCTCAGGTGCCGACGACGGCGAACTGCGCATCGCGGTGAAGGAGGTGCCGCAGGGCCTGTTCTCCACGTGGGCCAACCGCGCACTGGCGGCGGGGGATTCGATCGAGGTCATGCCGCCCGAGGGGCGCTTCTTCGTGCCGCTCGATCCGGCGCAGGCAAAGCATTACGTGGCGTTTGCCGCCGGCAGCGGCATCACGCCGGTCCTGTCGCTGGCGCGCACCATCCTTGCCCGGGAACCGCGCTCGCGCTTCACACTGGTGTACGGCAACCGCACGCTCGGCTCGGTCATTTTCAACGAGGCGCTAGAGGACCTGAAGGACCGCCACCTGGCGCGCTTTGCGCTCTACCACGTGTTCTCGCGCGAAGCGCAGGCCGTCGAGCTCTTCCATGGGCGAATCGACGCGGCCAAGGTGGCGCGCTTCCTCGACACGCTGATCCCGCCCGCTCTGATCGACGAAGCGTTCATCTGCGGGCCCGCATCGATGGGGGACGAGGTGAAAGCGTTGCTCGAAGCGCGCGGCGTCCCCGCGGCGCACATCCACCTCGAGCGGTTCGGCGCCCCGCCGCCGCGCGCGGGAAGCGAATCGCCCCGGCCCGAGCCCGCAGCGTCGTCGGCGGGCAGCGCGAAAGTGACCGTCATCGTCGACGGGGTGCGTCACGCGCTCGTCCTCGCCGCCGACGGCCCCAGCATCCTCGATGCCGCTCTGCAGGCCGGCGCCGACCTGCCTTACGCCTGCAAGGCCGGCGTGTGCTGCACCTGCCGCGCGCGCCTCGTCGCAGGCGAAGTGCGCATGGACGCCAACTACACCCTGGAACCCGCCGAAGTCGCGGCGGGCTTTCGCCTCACCTGCCAGTCCCACCCCGTGACGCCCGAAGTCACCCTGGACTTCGACCAGCGCTAGGGCACGCGCCCGGCCCGACGGCGGGTGCTTCCTGCCGATGCTTTCCCGGTTTGACATTTGCTGCCGAGGCAGGCAATTTACTGCCTCGGCAGTCAATCAGGGGGAGGAGGCAATGGGGCTGTACCGCGCCGAGACCTATCGCGTCGAGGACAGCGTGGGCTTCATGATCACGCGCCTGCGCGCGACCATCTTCGCCACCGTCGACCGCGAAGTGGCGCCGTGGGGCGTTTCGTCCGCGCAGGCCGCGATCCTGATCTATATCGCCCATGGCCGTGGCGACCGCGCCGCCGACCTCGCCCGCGATTACAGCTACGACACCGGCTCGATGACGCGCATGATCGACCGCCTGGTGCGCAAGGGTTTGCTGCGCCGCGTGCGCGATGCTGACGACCGGCGCGCGATCCGGCTCGAGCTGACCGCCAAGGGCCGCAGCCTCACCGAACGTCTGCCTGCGGTGGCCGCGCGCTCGCTCAACGCGCTGCTGCGCGGCTTCTCGCGCGCCGAGCTCAACCAGTTGAAGGGCCTGCTCGGGCGCATGCTCGCCAATGCTGACTGAGCGCACCACTGGATTCGCCCTCGCGTGCGTGCTGGCGCTGGCCGGGTGCGTGTCGCCGCAGGAGCGCGTCGCGCCGCCGGCACAGGCGATCGCGCCCGGGGCGCTTGCCGCATCGCGCACGCTCGCCGGCACGCTCGTGGGAGACTGGCCCGGCGTGCGCTGGTGGACGGTGTTCGGCGACCCGCAGCTCGATGCCCTGGTCGACGAAGCCATGCGCGGCAACCCGGCGCTGCGGGTGGCGCGTGCCCGCATCCTGCAGGCTGCGGCTCTGGTCGACGCGGCGCGCGCGGCGGCCTCCCCCGGAATCACCGGCAGCCTGGACGTCACGCGCCAGCGCTTCAGCGTGAGCGGCACCGTGCCGCCGCCGGTGGCGGGCACCACGCGCACCACCAGCCGCCTGGCGATGGACTTCTCCTACGAGCTCGACTACGCCGGGCGCTACGACGCGGCCATCGCGTCGGCGCGTGCTTCGGTGTCCGCGGCGGATGCCGATGCGTATGCTGCGCGCCTCACGCTGTCGGCGGCCATCGCGCGCGCCTATTTCCAGTTGCAGAACCTGTTTGCGCTGCGCGAAATCTCGGCAGGCGAGCAGGAGCAGGCCGCGCGCCGCATCGCGCTCACGCGGCAACGCTTCGCCGCCGGGCTCGACACCGAGGCTGCCGTGAGCCGCGCCGAAACCGTGCCTCCCGAACTACGCGCCGCGCTGGCCCAGCTCGACGCGGGGATC
>JBBQCV010000135.1:0-10035 GCA_038319115.1 Burkholderiales bacterium
AGGCGGGTGCGATCCGCCTGTGGGATCTGCACGTGGGCCGCATGCCGAAGAGCGCACCCAAGGCTGTCTTCAGGCTGCTGCGCTGCCATGCGCAATCCGGCGATCCGGCCGGGCGAGCCGCGGCGTGCGCGGCCGAATTCAGCCAGTACGCCCGGCGCTGACGACCGCTATCCGCGGCGCGCTCAGGTCATACCCTGCGCGCGGTGGCGCGCATCGCATCCACGCTCAGCCAGGGCGCTCCCGGCTGCGCCAGCAGATGCGCCCGGCGAGGTTGAGGACCTGGTTCATAACGCCTCCTGCGGTTCAGCGTAAGCGCCGCGGTGCCTGCGCCCTGGCCGCATGCAATTGTTCCTCGAGCTCGCGAATGCGCTCGATGAAGGATAGCGCCACGGCAAGGGCGTTTGCGTCGAGCTCGAAGTCGCTTCGCAACCTGCCGGCCGTGCGCATGCTGACCACGTAATGCGCGCTGAAGGTCCAGTCGCCCTCGCGCGGATCGAGCGGGGCCAGCGCGCCGCAGTCGACCAGCTCGCGCAGGACTTCGTCCGGAAGCCCCGAGAGCGACGCGAGCTCGGCCAGCGTCACGCGGCAATGATCGGTCATCCACGCGGTTTCGTCCTGCTCAGTTGCCATCAGAGCCCTCTTTGGTGAAATGGCTGCGCGGGTCGAACGTGGACCCGGCCGCCAACTCGCCGAACAGTTCGCGCTCGCGCTCGGTCAGCGTAGGCGGCAACACGAGCTGCGCAATGGCGAACAGATCACCCGCTTCGCCCTCGGGACGCGGCAGCCCGCGCCTGGCGAGCCTGAGCTTCTGCCCGGTCATCGTGCCGGCGGGGATTTTGAGATGGACCGCCCCCGCGAGCGTGGGCACCGCCAGGGTGGCGCCGAGCGCGGCCTCCCAGGGAGTGAGCGGCAGGTCGAGGTAGAGGTCGTGGCCGGCCGGCCTGAACAGCGGGTGCGGCTTGAGCTCGATATTGAGGTACAGGTCGCCGTCGCGGCCGCCGTTGAATCCCTTGCCGCCTTTGCCGCGCAGGCGCAGCCGCTGGCCGTGCGTGGCGCCCTTGGGGATGCGCGCCTTGAATACCCGCGGAGTGCGCGCAAGGCGGCCGCTGGCATCGTATTCGGGCACGCTCAGGTTGAGCTCGACAAGTGTTCCAGTGGCGGCGTCCTCGATGGAAATCGGCGCCACGACCTCGAAATCCTCGCCGGGCATGGAAAGCCCCGCCCCGCCACCGTGCCCCCCGCCTCGCCCGCCACGGCCACCCGTGCCGCCCAGGCCGGCGAACAGGTCGGACAGGTCGATATCCTCGAAGCGAAAGCCATGGCCACCGGGCTGCGCGCCGAACTGCTCGCCCCAGTCCGGCGGCGGGCGGAAATCCTCGCCGGGCGCATGGCTGCCGAGCCGATCGAAAGCGGCCCGCTTGTCGGCGTCCTTGAGCGTCGTGTAGGCCTCGGCGATGTCCTTGAATCTCTCCTCCGCCCCCGCCTCCTTCGAGACATCGGGATGGTGTTTCTGGGCGAGCTTGCGGTACGCCTTCTTGATGTCGGCGGCGCTCGCGTCGCGCGCAACCCCCAGGGTCTGGTAGTAGTCCTTGTATTTCATCCCCGACACTTTAGGACGCACGCGCCGGATTTAAAGTGCCCTGGCGCACATAAGGGCCAGCCGGGCGTCACCAGACATAGTGTGCCGCTGGGGAGGGGAAGAGTTCCTCGTCGTGCTCAAGCGCACGCCGCTCGCCCGGGCGGTGACCCTCGCCGGGCACATCCGCGAAACTGTGGAGCAGCAGCAGTTCCAATAAGCCGGGACCGACATCCGAGTGACCGTGAGCATTGGCGTGGCCGCCGACGCCGAGGGCGACGGCCCGCAGGATCTCGTCGAGCGCGCCGACAAATCCCTTTACGAAGCCAAGGCGTCCGGGCGCAACTGCGTGCGCGCCATCTGAGCCAGTGCCGCATTGACCACTTCGGGCTGCTCATAGGGCACCCAGTGACCGGCGGCCTCGACGACCTGCACGCTGGCCGAAGGGTCGGCCAGGCGCAGGATCGGTTCGACCTCGCCCAGGCGCGCCCCGGCCGTCGCGTCATGGCGGCCCCACAGCCCGCGCACCGGGCAGCGAATCCGCGCAAGTGGCTCCACCAGCACGTCACCGCGTGAGAACGGCCCGCTGTTGATGCGCGAGCGCGCCGCATTCGTCGACTGGATGTGCAGCGCCAGCGGATCGATCCGCGATGCATCCCAGAGCATCAGGTTGGCAAGGTTGTGGCGATGCGCTGCCATGCGCTCCGCGTCGGTCTTGAGGTGGCGCCACGCAACCAGCGGCAGCTTCTTGCCGTCGCGCAGCCCCAGGCCGCCGGCGCCCACCAGCACCAGGTGTTGCACTTGCCGAGGGTACGCAGCGGCGAGGTGGCCGGCCACAAGGGCGCCGAACGAAAAACCGACGAGCATCACCGGCTGTCCGCCCGTGAGTTGCGCCAGCCCGTCGGCCACGATCCCGGCCAGCATGGCGACGTCGGCCCCCCGGGGCGGGCTGGCCGAATCGCCGAATCCGGGCAGGTCGGGCACCCATACCGTATGCGTCCTGGCAAGTGCAGGCACATTGCGGATCCAGTGGGTCCACGAGCCCGTGCCGCCATGCAGGAGCACCATGGCAGGTCCTTCGCCCCATCGCCGCCACTGCAGGGTCCCATCACCGCACGGGGTCTGGGCGCGATGCGCGCCGGACTCCACGCGTGCCACCTCACTTTCCGGATCCGGCATCACGATTGGCTTTTTGCCCAATCAGGAAGCCACTCTTGATCGATCAATTTATGACTTTCAGGTCACGCAGCAACGGCGGCCCTCGGCCCGGAGCGTTCGGCTTCGATCCTGCGCTCGAGCGTGCGGCGGAAGTGCGCAAGGGCGCCGTCGGATGCGATGGGGTGCATGCGGAAGTCCGGATCGGCGTCGAGGACCTCTTGCTGGCCCTCGATGATCGCCTTGTCCTCGAGGAAGCCCTCGACCATGCTGTCGTGCAGGGACAGGGCGATGGTCGGATTGCCCAGGTCGTAGTCGTGCAGGTAGTTCCAGAAGAAATGCGTGCTTCGAGCGGTCTCGGGCGTGAAGAACTGGCAGTTGCGGTACTGCTTGGCGCCGGTGAAGTTGCCTTTTTCCGCCCCCGAACCCGCGGGCGCGAACAGCGATTCGAGGAAGAACACCCCCGGCACGTACATGAGGCCGATGTTGCGCCGGTCCACGGGCGCGTCATCGCGCGTGACCTTGCGATGGAACGGCGGCGGGTTGGCGTTCATGTGCCAGCGCTCGACGCGAAAGCCGTTTTCCAGCCGCTCCACCGCCACCGGCTTGGTCTTGAACGCATACTCCTCCGAGCCGCCGAGGGTCTTGGCGTGGACGAAGGCGAGGTGGGCAAAGTCGCTCAGGTTGTCGACGATCAGGCGGTAGTCCGCGTCGTAGTGCATGTAGTCGGCCACCCCGCGCCATGCCGGATCGCGCAGGTAAGGGATGTCGACGATCGCGGCGGGATCGGCCTTGGCGGGGTCGCCGGGCCAGATCCAGACCAGGTGATCGCGTTCCACCACGGGGTAGCTGCGTACCCCGAGTTTGGCCGGGATGACGTCCTGGCCCGGGATCTGCACGCAGCGACCGGTCGGGTCGAATTTGAGGCCGTGGTACATGCAGCGCACACAATCGCCTTCCAGGCGCCCCTTGGAGAGCATCGCACCGCGGTGGCAGCACCGATTGTCCAGCGCCACGGCCCTGCCGCTGTCGCCCTTGTAGAGCAGCACCGGCTGGTCGAGGATGGTCCGGGCAAGCAGCTTGCCGTCGATCAGTTCGTGGTCCCACGCGGCCACGTACCAGCAGTCCATCAGGAAAGTCGCGTCCTGTGCCATCGGTTGTCCTCCTTGCGAAGCGTGCCAGTTTACTCCGGCGCGCCCGGCCGCCATCATGCGCACTGGCATGCAGGGGAACCGTCAGGCCATGGACCAGCAGAACCAGGAGCAGGCGCGGGACGAGCGCCGGTACAAGTTCGACTTCAGGGACCGCGTGAGCCGCCTGCGCGCGCGCACCGCGATTGTCGGCAAGGCCGTCAACGTCCGGGTGCGCGTGACCGGCGATCCCGACAGCCCCTCGATCACCGGGTTCGGAGAACTCGATGCCGACGGCCACTTCGACATCACCTTCATGGACCTCGGGGGCGAGCATCGCGTGCTGCGCGTCGTGTACGAATCCCTGCTGTGGGAAATCCACTGCCGCGAAGGCTGAAGCCCACTCGGGTCCCTGGCAATCGCCGGTATCAATTTGTTACACACTCGCGGTCGCGGCACTGCCATACCGGAACTACTGCACGGGTGTGGGGTCAGAGTTTTCCCTACACTCGTAGGACATCGCCTTCACGGCATCAGCATGGAGTCCTGCAAGTGACCCGAAATTCCCCCATGAGCCCCCTCCAGGCACCCAAGGCCCGCCGGGCGCGCGTTGCGGCCGGTCTCGCGGTGCTTGGAGTGTTTTTCGGCGCCCTCGCCGCCGCACCCGCATCCCACGCCAGCGCGACCGACATCGCCAACCTCGTCAATGAAATGCGCTCCACGCCCTCGAAGTGTCCGGGGCAGCCGGGGCTGCAGAAATTCGCCCGCCGCGCCGAGCTCGACCGCGCCGCGGCCATGATGGCGGCCGGAACGTCGCTGCAGGACAGCGCACGCGCGACCGGCTACGAGTCGGTTCCGGTCAAGGGCTTCACCATGAGCGGCACCATCGACCAGCGCGCGCTGGAAACCCTGCTGGCCAACGGCTACTGCCCCTACCTGGTCGACCCGGCCATGGCGGAGATGGGCGTGCACCAGGCCGGCGGCATCACCACCTTCGTGCTCGCCGGGGCGTACGCGCCCGCCATGGGCATGGACGACACCGCGATATCCGTGCACATGCTCGCGCTGGTTAATGAAGCGCGTTCGCGCGGGCGTAATTGCGGCGCAACTTTCTATCCCGCGGCCGCGCCTGTGCGCTGGAACGAGGTGCTGGCCCGCGCGGCCCGCAGCCACTCCGATGACATGGCGAAAAACAATTTCTTCGGGCACGACTCGCGCAACGGCACATCATCCGCCGACCGGGTGGAGCGCGCAGGCTACGACTACGGCGGCACCGCGGAGAACATCGCCGCCGGGCAGATGACCACCGAGGCCGCCATGGCCGCATGGCTCGCCAGCCCGGGACACTGCGCCAACCTCATGCAGGCGGACTACCTCGAGATGGGTGCCGGTATGGCGAGCAACCGGCAAAGCGCGATGGGCGCCTACTGGACCCAGGTGTTCGGCACGCCGCGCGTTGCCCGCCCCGCCCGCGCCGTGCGCGCCGGCAAATCGTAATTCCCGCAAGCCGCTGACCGGCTCGTGGCGGGCGCAACTTTATTTCCATTTAAGGCAATTCAATCACCCGGAGAGCAGCGCAGTTATTTAGTCTGCGAAAATAAAAGTTTCACTTTAATGCCTACTATAGCGCTGCGAGTAGCGCCTTCCTGATCTGGTTCAAGGCTTGTCCCCTATTCGGCCTTGATGTTGGCTTCCTTCACCACCCGGCCCCACTTGGCGTGGTCGGCGCGGATCTTGTCGATCGTTTGCGCCGGCGTGAGGATTTCGGTGTCGCAGCCGGTGGCGTTGATCTGGTCGCGCATGGTCTTGTCCTCCCCTGCTCGCGCCAAGGCCTGCGAGATCTTCGTCACCACCGCCGGCGGCAGCCCGGCCGGGCCGACGAGGCCGTACCAGCCGGTGGATTCGAAACCCTTGAGGCCGAGTTCGTCGGCCGTGGGCACATCGGGAAAGGCAGCAGAGCGTTTGAGCGAGGTCACCGCCAGCGGCCGGATCTTGCCGCTCTTCACCGCGCCAACGATCGGCCCCAGCGAAGAGAACAGCATCGGCACCTGCCCGCCCATGAGGTCGGTCATCGCCGGTCCGCCGCCTTTGTACGGCACATGCAGCAGTTTTGCGCCGGTGACGCTCTTGAAGTACTCCCCTGACAGGTGGTGCGGCCCGCCCACCCCCGAGGTTCCGTAGCTCCACTTGCCCGGGTCGCTTTTCGACATGGTGATCACGTCGTTCATGGTCTTGAACGGCGTCGACTGGTGCACCACCAGCATGCTTCCGCTGCTGCACACGTGGCCCAGGTGGGTGAAGGACTTCACGCTGTCGTAAGTCACCTTGTTCACGTGGGGCGCGATGGTGAGCGGGCCGTTATCGGCGTAGTACAGCATGTAGCCATCGGCCGGCACCTTGGCGATGAATTCTGCCGCCACGAGGCCGGCCGCGCCGGGCTTGTACTCGATGATCACCGGCCGCCCGAGCAGCGGTTCGAGGGCGCGCGCGAGCGGGCGCAGCCCGGCATCGGCCGAGCCACCTGTGGTGTAGCCCACGATGATGTGCACCGGCTTGTTGGGGTAGGACTGCGCGTACACGCACGGGGCACAGGCGGCAGCCGCCAGCAGGGCGGCAGCGATTCGGGTCAGCATTTTGGTCTCCGGGGTAGCTGCTTTGGAGCAGCCTCGCGCGGATTCTACCTGCGTCCCGCCCGGCGCCTCCCCGCCGGCGTGGACCGCCCGGAAAAATTACTTCTTGGCGGGCTTCTTGGCCTCGTCCTTGACTTCGATCTTGTCGGCCGACATCTTGTATTCGATCGTCACCTTGGACCCTTTCTTGAGCTCGCCCGTCACCTTGGTGTCCTTGTCGCGCGAAATCTCCCACTTCTCCTTGCCCTTCTCGACCACGATCTTGGTGTCGGTGAGCTCGATCACCGGGCCGGTGACCTGGTAGGCCATCGCGTTGGGCGCGACGAAGGCGAAAAGCACGAAGGCGGCTGCAACTTTCTTCATTGGAACACTCCCAGACTGGTTGGATTGAGGCGGGAGCCGGCTGACGGCCCCGCGCGCCGAGATACTAAACCAGGATTGGGCCTAGTCACGCCCCGCATAGGGGTTGCGACCGGTGCGGAACTCGATCCGCATGGGCGTGCCCTCCAGCGCGAACTGGGTGCGGAAGACGCCCTCCAGGTAGCGCTTGTAGGTGTCGGGCACCCGGTCGAGCTGGTTGCCGTGGATGATGATGGTCGGCGGATTCTGCCCGCCCTGGTGGGCATACCTGAGTTTGGGCCGCCCCATGCCGCGGCGCGGCGGTTGCTGCTTCTCAACCGCGGCGATGAGTGCGCGCGTGAGCTTGGGTGTGGACAGCTTGATAAGCGCCGCCGCGTAGGCCTTGTCCACCGCGGTCATGATGTCGCCCAGCCCCTTCTTGTTGCGGGCCGACACGTACAGCGTCTTGGCGAAGTCGAGGAAACCGACTTTCCAGCCGAGTTCGGCCTTGATGCGATCGCGCTGCTCGGTGTTGGCGGCGTCCCACTTGTTGACCGCCACCACCACCGCGCGGCCGCGCTCGAGGATGTAGCCGGCCACATGCTGGTCGTGCTCGGTGATGCCGTCGACGGCGTCGATCACGAACACCGCCACGTTGGCCCGGTCGATCGCCTGCAGGGTCTTGATGACCGAGAACTGCTCGATGGTCTCTCCCTGCTTGCCGCGCTTCCTCAGCCCGGCCGTGTCGACCAGGGTGTAGCGCCTGCCGTTGCGCTCGAAGGGCACGTCGATCGGGTCGATGGTGGTGCCGGGCTTGTCGAAGGCGATCACGCGCTCCTCGCCGACGAGTGAATTCACCAGCGTGGATTTGCCCACGTTGGGCCGGCCGACGATGGCCACGCGCGGCCAGCGGTCGCGCTCGTCGGCTTCCTCGTCCTCGTCCTCGGGAAACTCTTCCAGCACCTGCTCGATGAGGCCGCGGATGCCCTCGCCGTGGGCAGCCGATATGGCGATCGGCAGGCCCAGCCCCAGCTCCTGGAAATCGGCCGCGGCCGAGTCCGGCTGCAGGCCCTCGGACTTGTTGACCGCGATCCACATGCGCGGCTTCAGCTTGCGCAGCTCCCCGGCAATGCGGCGGTCGTCGGGGGTCAGCCCGGCGCGCGCATCAGTGAGGAACACCACGGCGTCGGCTTCCGCGATCGCCTGCTTGGTCTGACGCGCCATCTCGGCGAAGATGCCCTCGGTGGTCTTGGGCTCGAGGCCCCCGGTGTCGACCACGAGGTAGGGGCGCGAGCCGAGCACGCCGTCGCCGTAGTGGCGGTCGCGCGTCACCCCCGGCACGTCGACGACGATCGCGTCGCGCGTGCGCGTCAGCCGATTGAAGAGCGTGCTCTTGCCGACGTTGGGCCGCCCGACGATCACCACCACTGGCTTCATTGATCGACCATCCGCTTCATGTGACGCCTACTGCCGGGCTGGTTGGACGGAGCACCTGCCCGCTCCCGTGCAGCCGATTGCCCGCGGCGCGTCAAAGCGCCAGCAAATACAGGCCGCCGTTGAGCGTCTGGACCAGCACCCCGTTAGCCAGCCGGACCGGCGCCGCGCGAATCCTGCTGCCATCGGTCGCCGTGCGCGCAATGAAGGCGCCCGAGTCGCGCGCGACGAAGTGCACGTAACCCTGCAGGTCGCCGAACACCACTTCGCTGCCGATCGCCAGCGCAAGCGTGAGTTCGCGATAGGAGAGGCGGTCCTGCTTCCACACGCTGCGCCCGTTAGTGCGATCGAGCGAATGCACCGCGCCCTTCTCGTCCGCGACGTACGCATAGCGCGCATCGAGGCTCATTCCGTTGAGGGTGGACATTTCGCGCGCCCACACCTGGTTGCCGCTCTGCCACTCGTAACACGCGGCGCGCCCCTGGTAGGAGGCCGCGCACACTTCCCTGCCCGACACGGCCGGGTCGCCGCTCAGGTCGGACACGCGCTCGAGTTCGGTCGCGCCTTTGGGCTGCGAAACCGAGACCTCCCAGCGCAGCGCGCCCGTTTCGAGTTGCAGCGCCACCAGCTTGCCGCCGGAAAAGCCGGCGAACACCGTGCCCTCGTGGACGGTCATGCCTGCGGGCGAGCGCACGATGAGGGCCGCCGCGGCACGCTGGTAGACCCACTTTCGCTTGCCGTCGGCTGCATCGAACGCGAAGATCCGGCTGTCCGATGTGCGCGCGAGCACGAAGCCGCCGGCGACTTTGGGCGCCGCGAGGACTTCGGAAGAAACCCGCGCGCGCCAGCGCAGGGTTCCCTTGTCGGCATCGAGCACGATGAGCTCACCTTTCTCGGTGCCCACCGCCACCAGCTTGCCGTCGGTGCCGACGCCGCCGGACAACGGCGCGCCGGCGCTCGCCTTCCAGATCACCTTGCCGGTGGCCGCGTCAAGGCGCGTTACGTTTCCGTCGCGCGCCGCGGCGTAGATGCTGCCGCCCGCCACCGCCGGGCTGAATACGAAGATCCCGCCAGGCCCCACGTTGGCCTGCCATACCGTGCGCACCGGCTGGCCGCTGGACAGCGGCGGAAGTTCGGCCGGCTTGACGCCGGTCGGCGCGGGCCTGAACCAGTCGAGCGGGTTGAGGCTGGGCATGCTCGAGCAGCCCGCCAGCGCGAACACCGCGAGCAGCGCCGTCAACCGAAACGCGCGCCGCACGCTCAGCCCCCCAGCGCGTCGAGGCGCATCTGCACGCTTTCGCGCATGCCGGCGGTCTTGCGGTCGACCTTTTCGAGGGCGTATTTATACGCAGAGCGGGCATCGGCCGCTTTGCCCTTGGCCACGAGGATGTCGCCGCGCAGGGCGGCATACTGCGCCTCGAATGCCTCGCCATGCTTGGCCTCGAGGAGCTTGAGCGCGTCGTCGTAGCCCTTCTCGTCGATCAGCACGTTCGCCAGCCGCAGGCGGGCGATGTCGCGCATCTCATCCGCCGCGGTGTTGTCCACCACCCACTGGAGCTGCGCCTTGGATGCCTTGAGGTCGCCCTTGTCGAAGAAGAAACGCGCCGAGGTCAACGCGCCCATCGAGGCATACAACGTGCGCGGGTATTTTTCCAGCAGCTCGCCGCTTGCATCGCGCACCGCCTTGGCGTCACCGCCCTGGGTGGCCTTCGACAGCGTCTCGAACAGGTTGCTCGCGGCACCGGACTGGCGTTCCTGCCAGTAGCGCCAG
>JBBQCV010000136.1:0-10029 GCA_038319115.1 Burkholderiales bacterium
ACGCTGCTACGGCCGCGACCTCGGCCGCGGGTCGCTGGTCAACGTCGGCGAAGCGGTCGGCGTGATTGCCGCGCAGTCGATCGGCGAGCCCGGCACGCAGCTCACGATGCGCACCTTCCACATCGGTGGCGCGGCATCGCGGACCGCGGTGCAGAGCAACGTTGAAGCCAAGTCGAACGGCACCGTGCGCTTCACCCCGCTCATGCGCTATGTCACCAACGCCAAGGGCGACAAGGTGGTCATCTCCCGTTCGGGCGAAGTCATGATCGTCGACGACAGCGCCCGCGAGCGCGAGCGCCACAAGGTGCCCTACGGCGCCACGCTGCTCGCCACTGACGGCAAGGTCGTCAAGGCCGGCTCGCAGATGGCGATCTGGGACCCGCACACCCGCCCGATCATCACCGAGTACGCGGGCACCGTGCGCTTCGAGAACGTCGAGGACGGCGTGACCGTGGCCAAGCAGGTCGACGAAGTCACCGGCCTGTCCACCCTCGTGGTCATCGACGCCAAGCGGCGTTCGAGCACCACCGCCAAGGGCGTGCGCCCGCAGGTCCGCCTCATCAACGAGTCGGGCGAAGACGTGCGCATCGCCGGCACCGACCACGCGGTCAGTATCACCTTCCAGGTCGGCGCGGTCATTGCGGTGCGCGACGGGCAGCAGGTGCAGGTGGGCGAGGTTCTCGCGCGTATCCCGCAGGAATCGTCCAAGACGCGCGACATCACGGGCGGCCTGCCGCGCGTGGCGGAGCTGTTCGAGGCGCGCGCGCCGAAGGACGCCGGCATGCTCGCGGAAGTCACCGGCACCGTGTCGTTCGGCAAGGACACCAAGGGCAAGCAGCGCCTCGTGATCACCGACCTCGAGAGCGTGCAGCACGAGTACCTGATCCCCAAGGACAAGCACGTGCTGGTGCACGACGGCCAGGTGGTGAACAAGGGCGAGATGATCGTCGACGGCCCGGTGGACCCGCATGACCTGCTGCGCCTGCTCGGGGTGGAGGCGCTTGCGCGTTACATCATCGACGAGGTGCAGGACGTGTACCGCCTGCAGGGCGTCAAAATCAACGACAAGCACATCGAAGTCATCGTGCGCCAGATGTTGCGCCGCGTGCAGGTCGAGGACCCGGGCGAAACCGCGTTCATCGTGGGCGAGCAGGCCGAGCGGGCCGAGATCCTCGAGGACAACGAGCAGGCCGAGAAGGATGGCAAGAAGCCGGCCACGTTCTCGTACATGCTGCTGGGCATCACCAAGGCGTCCCTGTCGACCGATTCGTTCATCTCGGCGGCCTCCTTCCAGGAGACCACGCGCGTGCTGACCGAAGCGGCCATCATGGGCAAGAAAGACGGCCTGCGAGGCCTCAAGGAGAACGTCATCGTCGGCCGCCTGATTCCGGCGGGGACGGGGATGGCGTACCACAACATGAGAAAGCAACAGGCTGCCGAGCCGGCACCCCCGGAGTTCGCTCCGGCCGGCGAGGAAGCGCCTGTCGAGGCCACCGAAGGGCAGTAGGCAAGGCGGACACTTCGTGGCCGGAAAAGGGCGGCTTCGGCTGCCCTTTTTTTTATAATCACGCGCAACCGGAGAGACCATGGGAAAAGTGGAAGACATCGGCCCGCAGGCGGGCGTCGAGCGCGCCGCGCGGGTAGACCTCGCCGCGGCCTTTCGGCTGGCCGTGCGCCTGGACATGCACGAAGGGGTGTGCAACCACCTGTCGTTGATGCTGCCGGGCACGCGCGACCGGTTCCTGCTCAACCGTTTCGGCCTGCATTGGTGCGAAGTGACTGCGTCGAACCTGCTCACGCTCGACGCCGCGGGCAACGTGCTCGCCGGGGAGGGCGAGTTCGAGAAGACCGCGTTCTACATCCATTCGCGCATCCACCTGGCCAATCCCAACGCGGCCTGCGTGCTGCATACCCACATGCCGTACGCGACCGCCCTGACGCTGACCGAGCCCGGGCGCCTCGAGATGGTGGAGCAGAACGCCCTGCGGTTCGTCGACGACATCGCCTACGACGACGAGTACAACGGGCTGGTGGTCGACAACGCCGAGGGCGATCGCCTCGCGCGCGTGCTGGGCGACAAGCGCGTCATGTTCCTCGCCAACCACGGCGTCATCATCGTCGGCCCGAGCGTGGCCGAAGCGTTCGACCTCATGTATTACCTCGAGCGCGCCTGCCGACTGCAAGTGCTCGCGCTGTCGACCGGCCGCAAGCTGCGACCGGTTACCGAAAAAGTCGCGCGTGCCACGTACGCAATGCTGCTCGAACAGAACAGCGCGTACTCGACGGCGCATTTCGGCGCGCTCAAGCGCATCCTCGAACGCGAGGAGCCCGATTACGCGCGCTGACTCCCCTGGCGCGAAGCCTGCGGGGCGGGCCGCGCCCGATCCCTCCCCGGGGCCGGGACCCGTCGAGGTGCGGGTGGCAGGTCCGGACGATCTCGCCGCCATCCACACGATCTATGCGCAGCACGTCCGGCACGGCTTGGGGTCGTTCGAGGAAGTGCCTCCAGACCTGGCCGAGATGCGGCGGCGCTTCGACGATGTAACCGCCCAGGGGCTGCCTTACCTGGTTGCGATAAGCGGCGGCGATCTGGCGGGGTACGGTTATTGCACGCTGTTCCGCACCCGATCGGCGTATCGCTTCACGCTCGAAGATTCGGTTTACGTAAAGGACGGCCTGCAGGGCAGGGGCGTCGGGAAGGCGCTGTTAACCCGCATGATCGACCAGTGCGCCGCACTGGGCTACCGGCAGATGATCGCGGTCATCGGCGACAGCGGCAACGCAGGGTCGATCCGGCTGCACGCGAGCCTGGGATTCCTGCGCGCCGGAACGCAGCGCTCCACCGGCTACAAGTTCGGCCGCTGGGTCGACACAGTCACCATGCAGCGCCCGCTGAATGAGGGCGACCTCACGCTGCCAGCGGGAGATCCGCGCACCGCCTGAGTCAGGCCGCGCCCGGCGCGGCGCGCTGCTCCGCCATTTTCAGCAGCGCATACAGCGCCTGCAGGCGCGGTGCCTGCACCCCGCTTTCCTCCGCCAGCCGCACGACGTTGCCGAGCAACGCTTCGGTTTCCATCGGCCGGCCGGCGAGCTGGTCCTGGCCCATGCTGGAAACGTAATTGGGCAGCTTGCGCGTGCCGGCGATGAGCTTGTCGGCGGTGTCGGCAGGAATGGGGTGGCCGGCCTTGGCCGCGACCGTGGCGAACTCGCCGATTGCCTCGCGCACGAGCGCCGTCGTACGCTCGCTGCCGAGGATGTCCTGCGTGCCCAGGCCACCGCCAAGCGCAGAAATCGGGTTGAGCACGCTGTTCCAGGCACATTTCTGCCAACGCGCCCCGACGATGTCTTCGGTCGCGAGCGCGCTCGACCCGCCCTGCTTGATGAGGTCGGCGAGCCGCGTTGCCGTGGCGGACGCACCCCCCGGATAGCGCCCGAGGACGAGGCGGGTGTACTGGGAATGGTGCTTCACCACGCCCCCAGCTTCGCGGCTCACCGCCGCATACGCGACGCCGGCTACGAGCTCGTTGGCGGGAAAGGCAGCGGCCACCGGTGCATCGATGTCGATGCCGTTGGCCACGAAGACGATGACCGTATCCTCGCCGAGCGCAGGACGGATCAGAGCCACGGGATCGGTCAGCGCGGTGAGCTTCAGGCATACCAGCAGAAAGTCGGCGGTTCCGCGGTAATCTGCGCTGGAACGCACCACCTGCACCGGGCGCCACGACAGGTCGCCCAGGTGGCTGTCGATGCGGTATCCGTGCGCCGTGACGGCGTCGAAATCGGAGCGGGCCACCGCCGACACTTCGCAGCCGGCGCGGGCAAGCATGCCGCCATAGAAAGCGCCGATCGCACCAGCGCCGATGACGAGGACGGTGCTCAGGGGACGAGGACGACTTTGCCTTTCACCTGCCGCGCGGCCATCATCTTGAGCGCGTCCGCCGCCTTGGCGAGCGGGAAAGTCGCCGAGATGTGCGGCTTGAGCCGGCCCTCGGTGAACCACTGGCCGAGCTGCTTCACGCTGGCCGCGAACTCGCGCGGCTCGCGTTTGGTGAAGTCGCCCCAGAACACTCCCACGATGGAGCACCCCTTGAGCAGGGTCAGGTTGAGCGGGATCTTCGGAATGTCGCCCGCAGCGAATCCGACCACCAGCAGGCGCCCGCGCCATGCCGTCGAACGCAGGGCGAGCTCGGTATACGCCCCGCCGACGGGGTCGTAAACGACATCCACGCCCTTGCCGCCGGTGATCGCCTTAATGCGCTCGCGCAGGTCTTCGGTGGAGTAATTGATGACCTCATCGGCGCCGTGCTGGCGGCAGACTTCGAGCTTCTCGGTGCTCGACGCGCAGGCGATCACCTTCGCGCCAAGTGCCTTGCCAATCTCGATCGCTGCGATGCCGACGCCGCCGGCGGCGCCGAGCACAAGCAGGGTTTCGCCGGCCTTGAGCGCGGCGCGGTCGCGCAGCGCGTGGTCGGAGGTGCCGTAGGTGAGGATGAAGGAGGCCGCCACCTCGAAATCCATGCCCGCCGGCATGGGGATCAGGCGGTCGGCTTCGGTCTTCACTTCCTCGGCGAAGGCTCCTGCGCCGGTGAAGGCGATCACCTTGTCACCGGGCTTGTGGCTGGTCACGCCCTCGCCTACCGATTTCACCACCCCCGCGAATTCGCTGCCCGGCGAGAAGGGCAAGGGTGGCTTGAACTGGTACTTGTTCTCGATGATGAGGACGTCGGGAAAATTCACGCTCGCGGCCTTCACCGTGACCACGACCTCGTCCTTGCCGGCCACCGGCGCGGGGATGTCTTCGTAGACCAGCGTTTCGGGCGGGCCAAAGGCCTTGCACAGGATGGCTTTCATAGGGGTCGGGGGTCGCTCCGGGGGGGCGCTCAGCGGGGAGGCAATGATAGCCCAGGTTGGAAAGCCGGCCGGCGCTCGCCGCAAGGGGTTCCGGCCAGATCTAATTTTTCTGCTTATGGAAAACCAACTGCCGCCAGAGCGGCCCCACGAGCCAGTTTGGCGGAAGTAATGTTTATAATTTGTCTATGAGCGCGCGGCCAGCCCGCCGTCGACGGTAATGTAGATGCCCGTCGTGTAGGACGAGCGGTCGGAGGCCGTGAAGGCCACGGTCCAAGCGATTTCCTCTGCCGTCGCGGGGCGATTGAAGGCCATCCCGGAGAACAGCTCTTCATAGCGGCTCGCGTCGCCGAACTTGGTCGCCGCCATCTGCTTGTACAGCAACAGCAGGCGGTCGGTGGCCACCGGTCCCGGGCTGACACCGACCACGCGGATCCCGTCCGCGTGCGAGGCGCCGCCGAGCGCCCGGGTGAACGCCATGAGACTCGCGTTGGCCGCGGAGCCGGCGATGTAGGCCGCGTTCAACTTTTCGCCTGCGTTGCCGAGCACGTTGACGATGACGCCGCGCTTCTTTTCCTTCATCTGCGCGTATATGGCGCGCGTGAGGTTGATGTAGCCGAATACCTTGAGGTCCCATGCCCGGCGCCAGGTGTCCTCGTCGACCTTGAGCAGGTCGCCGCCGGGAATCGCACCGGCGTTGTTGACCAGGATGTCGACCGGCCCGGCCTCGGCCGCCCATTTGGCGAGGTCCTCGGCCGCGCCGCGTTGCGACAGGTCGGCAGCCCTCCACGTGACCTTTGCGCCGGTGCGCGACTTGATGCCCGCCGCCGCCGCCTCGAGCGCGGCGCCGTCGCGCGACGCGATCATCACGGAGCAGCCCTCTTCGGCGAGCACCTGCGCGCTTGCCAAGCCGATTCCCTTCGAGCCGCCAGTTACCAGCGCGCGCTTCCCTTTCAGGTCCAGATCCATGAAATTCCCCTATGTGCGCGGCGCGATTTTGGTTAGGCTTGCCGCGTGTTGGACAAATGCGAGCCAATGCGCGGACACTCTACCTTTGTCCGGCCCTGCAAGAAAGAGAGCGTTCACATGCCCCACCTGACCACCGACGATGGCGTAAAGCTGTACTACGAGGACACTGGCATCGGCACGCCGATCGTCTTCGTCCACGAATTTGCCGGCGACCACCGCAGCTGGGAGCCGCAGGTGCGCTACTTCTCGCGCAACTACCGCTGCATCACGTACAGCGCGCGCGGCTACGTGCCCTCCGACGTGCCCAAGAACTTCGACAGCTATTCGCAGGAGCGCTGGCGCGACGACATCCGATCGGTGATCGACGCGCTCAAGCTCACCCCGCCGCACGTTGTCGGCCTGTCGATGGGCGGATTCGCTACGCTGCACTTCGGCATGGAGTACTGCAAGAAGGGATCCGCCGCGCGCGCCCGCTCGCTTACCATCGCGGGCTGCGGCTCGGGTGCGCACCCGGCGATCTACAAGCAGTTCCAGGCCGACGCGCTGGCCCTCGCCGAGCGCATCCGCTCCGAGGGCATGGGGAAAATGGCCGCCACCTACGGCCACGGCCCCACGCGCATCCAGTTCCAGAACAAGGACCCGCGCGGTTTTGCCGAGTTCGCCCGCCAGCTCGCCGAGCATTCTCCCGAGGGTTCGGCCAACTGTTCGCAGGGCTATCAAGGGCGCAGGCCGTGCATCTACGACATGACCGAGCAGATGGCGGCCATCGACGTGCCGGCGCTGGTGCTGACCGGCGACGAGGACGAGGCCTGCCTCGAGCCGTCGCTGTTGCTCAAGCGCACGATCCCCAAGGCGGGCCTGGCCGTGCTGCCCAAGAGCGGCCACGGCATCAACCTGGAGGAGCCGGCGCTCTTCAACCAGTTGCTGGCGGATTTCTTCCACCAGGTCGAGACGGGGCGCTGGGGCGCGCGCGATACGCGCGCGGCGCTCACTTCGGTATTCGGACCGGAGGGGCGACCGAAGATGGCGGGGGCGGCCTGACATGCCCGGCCGCCTCAGGGTAGAGAAGGAAGGCGCGATCGGCTGGCTGGTGCTCGACAACCCGGAGCGCCTCAACGCGATTTCGAGCGCCATGTGGGGCAGCTTCCCCAAGGCGATGGCGCAATTCGACGCCGACCCCGAGGTGCGCGTGGTGATCCTGCGCGGCGAGGGCGACAAGGCGTTTGCCGCCGGCGCCGACATCTCCGAATTCGAAAAGGCACGCGAAACCTCAGGCCAGGTGGCCGCCTACGACGGCCTGCTGGACGAGGCACTGCACGCGCTGCAGGGGTCGGACAAGCCGGTCGTGTCGATGATCCGCGGCTACTGCATGGGCGGGGGCGTGGAAATTTCGCTCGCGTGCGACCTGCGGTATTGCGCGGACGATGCCCAGTTCGCAATCCCCGCCGCACGCCTGGGGCTGGGTTACGGCATCGATGGCACCAAGCGCCTGGTCGAGACCGTGGGCCATGCCAATGCGCGCGAAATATTCTTCACCGGGCGCCGCTACGGCGCCGCGGAAGCGAAGGCGATCGGGCTGGTGCACCGGGTGCTGCCGGTCGCCGGGCTGGAAGCTTTCGTGCGTGATACGGCCGCCACGCTCGCTGAGAACGCGCCGCTCACGATTGCCGCGTCCAAGGCGATGATCGAGGAATTCGTGCGGCCCTCCGGCGCGCCCGACTTTGCACGTGGGCTGGCGGCGATCGAGCGCTGCGCGGTGAGCGAGGATTACCTCGAGGGCCGCAAGGCCTTCATGGAGAAGCGCAAGCCGCGGTTTCGCGGGCGCTGAACCCCGCGCCGGCCCGGCCGCGTGCGTTCCAGGGCACGCGTTTCAGGCCATGCGCTCAGGCTTCGCGCAGGAGGCCGAGCGCGGCGAGCACCGGTGAGTCGGTCACGCGAAACAATATGCTGTCTCTGTCGGCGGCATGGAAGTGCGACCGCCACGCAGGGGCGGCTACCACATCGCCGCGTTTCCATTCGAAACTTTGGCCGTCGATCACCGTGCGGCCTGCGCCGCGTAGCACGGTGTAGACGTTGTTCGCCGTCGTCTGCACCGGGGTGGTGGGTACGCCCTGCATGAGTTGCATCATGTACAGGCCCATCGTGCGCAGGGCGGGGCTGCCGAGTTCGACCTGGCGCCCGAACCTGGCATCCTGCGGGGCCGTGGCCAGGCGCGATTCGGTGGCGGCGTAGGGGTAGATGAACGGCGACTCGGGCGTTACGCGGCCGGCCGCCTCAACCCCTTGCGGGTGAGGATCGAAAAAGATCGGCTCCAGCAGCTGCACCAAGGGCACGTCGAGATAATCGATCCAGGTGGCCGGTTGCCCGCCGTCGTGGCCGTGGCCGTGCCACGAACCCGAAGGGGTCAGCACCACGTCGCCCGCGTGCATCGGGATCTGGTTTGCGTTCACGGTCGTGTAGGCACCGCCGCCTGCGTCGAGCACGAGCCGCAGCGCATTGGGAGAATGGCGGTGCGAGCGCGCGGTTTCGCCAGGCAGGATCATCTGGTAGGCCACCACGAGCGTGCGCAACGTGGAGTAGATGTTGCCGGCCACCGGGTTGATGAGGATCAGGTTGCGGCGTTCGGCCTGCTCGGTGGAGACCAGCCGCGCAGCGGCATCGAACGCGGCGGCCGCATCGGCGTAGTGCCACGCACACGGCAGGAAATTTTTCTTCGGTTGCGGCCACATGGCCGGCTCGGGCTTGTTCCAGCCCGCACCGATGGCGCGCTCGGCGAGAAGCGGGTAGAGCTGTTCGAGCGAACCGGCCGCGCTGAGGGCGGCACTGTCGCTGGCGGCGGGGAGGGTGGCGGCGTCCATGGCGTCTTCCTTAGGATGGGCGAAGCTTACGCCGCGAGGACCCGCCGCGCGATGGCGGATGCGAACCGCCGATGCGACAATCCCAGCTCCTGAGGAGGAGCCCCGCCATGAAGGCTTCCAAGCGCGACGCGCCGCGCACTAAGCCGCAGCGCGCTGACTCGCAGCTCCGTGTGCGCAGACTTCGCGTGCGGCCCGTCGCGGTACCGATGCGTTTGCCCTTGCAGACCAGCACCGGCGCAGTGAGCATCGCGCCCCTCGTGCTCCTCGACCTCGAAACCACGGCGGGGATCACCGGGCGGTCCTACCTGTTCGCCGTCGGCCGGCCGCACCTGAAACCCATCGTGGCGTTGTGCGAGGCGATGGGCGAAATGATCGCCGGCGACCCGGTCGCCCCCTTCGAACTCGAGAAGAAGCTGCGCCAGAAATTCACCCTGCTGGGGGTCCACAACATCGTGCTGTTCGCGATGGCCGGGATCGACATGGCGGCGTGGGACGCTTACGCGCAGAGCCTGGGCCAGCCGCTGGTGCAGGTGCTGGGTGGCACACCGCGCCCGGTGCGCGCCTACAACTCCAAGGGGCTCGGCATCATGCCGCTGGCCCCGCTGGCCCGCGAAGCCGCGGCGCTGGTCAAGGAGGGCTTTTCGGCAGTAAAACTTCGCCTGGGCCGCCCCGACCCCAAAGACGACCTCGCCGCGCTGAAGGCAGTCAAACGGGTGATCGGGCCCGGCATCACGCTGATGAGCGACTTCAACCAGGCCCTGAGCGTGAACGACGCCATCCTGCGCGGGCGCATGCTCGACGACGAGGGCGGCCTGTACTGGATCGAGGAGCCCACGCGCGCCGATGACTTCGAAAGCAACGCACGCATCGCTGCCGAACTCGCAACGCCGGTGCAGATCGGCGAGAACTTCATGGGACCCGAGCAGATGGCGCGGGCGATCGCCGTGGGCGCCAGCGATTACGTCATGCCCGACGCGCAGCGCATCGGCGGCGTGACCGGCTGGATGCGCGCGGCAGCGCTCGCCCAAGGCGCGGGCCTCGAAATGTCGTCGCACCTGTTCCCCGAGTTCAGCTGCCACCTGCTGGCGGTGACGCCGACGTGCCACTGGCTGGAATACGTGGACTGGGCCGAACCCATCCTCGAGCAGCCGCTGACCATCGAGGATGGCCATATCCGCGTGCCCGATACTCCCGGCGCCGGCCTGTGCTGGGACGAGAAGGCGGTGGCCCGGTATGCGGCCTGAAACGATGCGGCCTGAATTGATGCGGCCTCTCCTCGCGCCCTGAGCATGTTCAAACGCCACTACCCGTTCTGGCCCTCCGGCCTGCCGAAAAGTCTCGCGGTGCCGCAGAC
>JBBQCV010000137.1:0-9973 GCA_038319115.1 Burkholderiales bacterium
CGGCCCATGAGGTAGAACTCGTCGTTGGGACGCATGCTGGTGAGGTTGGCCATGCGGTTGGACAGCGCGAAGAAGGCCGCGATGGCGCCAATGTCCCAGATGTCCTCGTCGCTGAAGCCGTGATCGCGCAGCTCGTCGAGATCCTCGTCGCCGACGGTAGAGGCCTGCAGCGCGACCTGCATGGCAAAGTCGAGCATCGCGCGCTGGCGCGGCGTGATGTCGGCCTTGCGGTAGTTGATCGCCACCTGGTCGGAGATCAGTGGGTCCTTGGCGCGGATGCGCAGGATCGCGCCGTGCGCCACCACGCAGTACTGGCATTCGTTGGCCCCCGAGGTGGCCACCACGATCATCTCGCGCTCGGCCTTGGAGAGGCCGCCGTCTTTTTCCATAAGGGCATCGTGATAGGCGAAGAAGGCGCGGAATTCCTCCGGCCGGTGGGCCAGCGCGAGAAAAACGTTGGGAATAAATCCGGCTTTTTCCTGTACGCCCTCGAGCTTGGTGCGGATGTCGTCGGGCAGGTTTTTCAGTTCCGGCACGGGGAAGCGGCTGATGGGTTTGGTCGGCATGCGAGTCTCTGGAAGGAAAGGACGGGGTGACTTAGACTGCGTGGCTGGAGCCGCAGTCGCTGCACTTCAGACGAACAACACATTCTAATGGTTCCACCCTCAGGGAGATCGACGTGAAAAGAGACGACATGCCTGGCGTGTTCCCCAACCCGCTGGACGACCCCCACTTCAACAGCCTCGTGCCCGAGGCGCACCTGGACCGGCGCGCCTTCATCGCCGGCTGCATCGCGGCCGGGTTCGCGGTGACCGCCGCGCCGGTGATGGCGCAGGCGATCAAGACCTCCGCCGACGGCCTGGAAACCGGCGACATCGAGATCACCACCCGCTACGGCACCATTCCGGCCTACTACGCCGTGCCCAAGGGCAAGGGCAAGCGCCCGGTGATCCTCGTGGTGCCCGAGATCTGGGGGCTGCACGAGCACATCAAGGACGTGTGCCGTCGCCTCGCGCACCACGGCTATTTCGCCATCGCCAACGAGCCGTACTCGCGCATCGGCCAGCTGTGGAAGCTCACCGACATCAAGGAAGTGCTCGCGGGCGCCAACAAGCTCACCGACGAACAGGCGTTCATCGACAACGACGGCACGGTCGACTGGGCCGCCAAGCACAAGCTGGGCAACGGCGCCAAGCTGGGCGTCACGGGATTCTGCCGCGGCGGCCGCATGGTGTGGATGTACAGCGCCTACAGCAAGCGCGTGAAAGCCGGCGTGGCCTGGTACGGGCCGTTCCTGCCCACGCCGCCCGCGATGCCGCTGGGCGTGCTCGACATCGCCGACCACCTCAAGGCGCCGGTGCTGGGCCTGTACGGCGGGGCCGACCAGGGCATTCCCCTCGACCACGTCGAGCGCATGCGCGCCGCGCTGCACGCCTTCGGCAAGGACAAGCAGTCGCTCATCCACGTCTACCCCGGCGCGCCGCACGGTTTCAACGCCGACTACCGGCCGAGCTACCGCAAGGCCGATTCGGACGACGGCTGGCAGCGCGCGTTCGCGTGGTTCAAGTCACACGGCGTCGCTTAGTTCGTAAATCAATGCGCGCGTAAAAAAAGGCGCCCTCGGGCGCCTTTTTTCATCGCGAAAGCCGATCCCACCTTTTTCAGTCGGCGTACTGGCCGGCTTTTTTGATCAGCGGGACCCACTTTTCCATCTCCGACTTGAGCAGGGTATGGAGCGCCTCGGGGGTGCCGCGCTTCACGTCGACGGGCTCGGTGCCGAGTTCGTTAAAGCGCGCGGCCACGGCCGGGTCCTTGAGCGCGACCTGCAGCGCGCCGACCAGCTTGTCGATGACCGGCTTGGGCGTGCCCTTGGGGGCATACAGGCCGTGCCACACGGCGACGTCGGCGTTCTTGACGCCGAGCTCATCCAGCGTGGGGACGTCCTTCAACGAGGCGACGCGCTTGGGCGTGGTGACCGCGAACACCTTCACCTTGCCGCTCTTGATGTGCGAGGTGGTGCTGGTCGTCTGGTCGCACATGAAGTCCACCTGCCCGCCGAGCAGGTCGTTCATGGCCGGCGCGGTGCCCTTGTACGGCACGGTCAGGAAGTCGGTCTGGATCGCGCTCATGAACAGCATCCCGCACAGGTGCGACGCGGCGCCGAGGCCGGCGTTGGCGTAGGTCACCTTGGCCTTGTTGGCCTTGATGTAGGCGAGGAACTCCTTGAAGTTGGTGGCCGGGAAATTGCCGCGCGCGATGAGGGTCATCGGCACTTCGTTGACCAGGCCGATGTCCTCGAAATCCTCCAGCGGCTTGTAGCGCAGGGTGCGGTACAGGAACGGCGCGGTCGACATGCCGATGTGGTGGATCATGATGGTGTAGCCGTCCGGGCTCGCCTTGGTGAGCTGCTCGGGGGCGAGGATGCCGCCGTTGCTGGGCCGGTTCTCGACGATGACGGTCTGACCCAGTGGCTTGCCCATGGCCTGCGCCATCACGCGGGCCACGATGTCGGTCGGCCCGCCAGCCGCGAACGGCACCAGCATGGTGATCGACTTGGTGGGGTATTGCGCCTGGGCCAGCGCCGGGGTGGACGCGATTGCGAGCGCTCCGGCGAATGCCGCGAGGACGAGGAAAAGCCTGTTCAACATCGTATGTCTCCTGAATGGCGGCGCCGAACGTGGCAATCCGCCGGTTTTTCCCCCGTGTTGTTTTTATTGGGGTGGGGCGATTTGGCTGGCGCGCCCGACTGGAGTCGAACCAGTGACCCCTGCCTTCGGAGGGCAGTACTCTATCCAGCTGAGCTACGGGCGCGTTGGTAGAACGGTCCTGCGCAAGGGGCGAGAGAATAGCGTTTTTCCCCCTGCCCGTCCACGCTGGCCGTTTTCCTGCGGAGGACTTTCGGGCTAAAATCATGGCTTTGCCGCCCCTGGCTTTGCTGTTTGCCGCCACCGAGCCCTCCCGAAGGAAGCATTCAATAATGAGCACCCCGACCGCCGCCGTTAGCGAACACGCGCACGCCCTGCACGACGAGCACGTTTCGTTCATCAAGACGCCGCAGCAATTGCTGGTGGTGCTGTTCCTGTCCTTCGCGGTGCCGATCGTCGGCATCCTGCTGCTGGTCTCGCTGGTGCTTGGCGAGCAAGGCGTCGCCCCGATGACGTTGGAACCCAACGCGGTTGCCGCGCGCATTCATCCAGTGGGCAGCCTCGAGGTCATCGACGCCAACGCGCCAAAAGTGTTCAAGACCGGCGAGGAAGTCGTGAAGACCGTATGCGCGGCCTGCCACACGACCGGCGCGGCCAACGCGCCCAAGATCGGCGACAAGGCGGCGTGGGCGCCGCGCCTCAGCGCAGGAATGAAAGTCCTGCTCGAGAACGCCATCAATGGCAAGGGCGCGATGCCGGCGCGCGGCGGCGTGCCCGACCTGTCGGATTACGAGATCGCGCGCTCCATAGTGGTGATGGCCAACGAGTCGGGCGGGTCGCTCAAGGAACCGCCCCCGCCCGCCGCCGCAGCGCCGGTGAACGCCTCGCCGGCAGTGGACGCCAAAGCCGCCGCCGAGACGAAGAAAATGGCGCCGGCGCCGAAGCAGTAGCGCGCGCCGACCCTCGGGGCAGGCTTTTCGCCTGCCCTTTCTGTTTCAAGCACGCATCGCCGGAGCCAGCCGAAAGATGCAATTCCTGTTCATCGTCGACCCGCTCGAGTCCATCAAGGCGTACAAGGACACGACAGTAGCCATGATGCGCGAGGCCGCCCGGCGCGGCCACGCGGTCTACACCTGCGAGCAGCAGAGCATCGCCTTCGACGAGGGCTCGGTCAGCGCGCATGCCGCGCGCCTGACGCTGTCGGACGACGACCACGAGTGGTATGTCGCCGAAGCGCCCGGGGAGCGCAAGCTCGCTTCGTTCGATGCCACGCTCATGCGCAAGGACCCGCCGTTCGAGCTGGAATACGTCGCCAGCACGTGGCTGCTGGAGGCCGCCGAGCGCGAAGGCGCGTGCATCATCAACCGCCCCGCGGCGCTGCGCGACCACAACGAAAAGCTCGCCATCGCCGAGTTCCCGCAGTTCATCGCGCCCACCCTGGTAACGCGCGACCCGGCACGCCTGCAGGCATTCATCGAGCGCCACGGCGACGCGATCCTCAAGCACCTCGACGGCATGGGCGGCGCGCGCATCTTCCGCGTGCGCGCCGATGACCCCAACCGCAACGTGATCGTCGAGACGATGGCCGAATTCGGCGTGCGCAGCGTCATGGCGCAGCGCTACATCCCCGCCATCACGGCCGGCGACAAGCGCATCCTGCTGATCGGCGGCAAGGTGGTGCCGTATTCGCTCGCCCGCATCCCCAAGGCCGGCGAGACGCGCGGCAACCTCGCCGCGGGCGGGCGCGGGGTGGCGCAGCCGCTGTCGCCGCGCGACCGCGAGATCGCCGAGGCGCTCGCCCCGGTGCTGGCCGCGCGCGGGCTGCTGCTCGTCGGGCTGGACGTGATCGGCGACTTCCTGACCGAGGTGAATGTCACGAGCCCGACATGTTTTCGCGAGATCATGGACCAGACGGATTGCAACGTGGCGGGGATGTTCGTCGATGCGCTCGAGGCGGCGGCGGGCAAGGCAAAAACGTCCGCAGGCGCCGGCAAGCGGGGCGGCAGGCCGGCGGCATGATCGGCGTGCTGCTGATCACCCACGGCCGCTACGGCGAGGACCTGCTCGCCTCGGCGGCGCACGTGCTGGGGCATGCGCTTGCGCAAGCCTCGCACCTGGCGGTGAGCGTCAAGGACGAACCCGACGCAATGCTGCGCAAGGCGCGCGCATTGCTGAAGGGCGTCGACGATGGCAGCGGGGTGCTGGTCATGACCGACATGTACGGCGCGACGCCCTGTAATATCGCCACGCAACTCATTGCGGAGGGCAACGTGGAAGCGGTTTCAGGAGTTTCGCTGCCGATGCTGGTGCGCTCGCTTGCGCACCGCGACGCGCCGCTGGCCAAGGTGCGCGAGAAGGCCATCGCCGGCGGCACAGAAGGCGTCGTCTACATCAACACCGACCCCTGCTATGCCAAGCGTTGAGGCGCCGATCACCAACAAGCTCGGCCTGCACGCGCGGGCCTCGGCGAAGCTGACCCAGCTCGCGAGCAAGTATTCCTGCGAGATCTGGCTCACGCGCAACAGCCGGCGCGTGAACGCCAAGAGCATCATGGGCGTGATGATGCTGGCCGCGGGCAAGGGCTCTTCGGTGCTCATCGAGGCCGAAGGCAAGGACGCGGACACCGCGATCAAGGTGCTGCAGGAGCTGATCGCGAACAAGTTCGGCGAAACCGAGTAGCCCGGGGACGCGCCGCGCCGTGAATTTCGTCCTGCACGGCCACAGCGTATCGCCCGGCATCACGATCGGGCACGCGCACCTCGTGTCGAGCGCCCGGCTCGAGGTGGCCCATTACGAAGTGCCTCCGGCAGAAATCGAGGCCGAAGTGGAGCGCTTCGACGCCGCGGTCGGCAAGGTGCGCGCGGAGCTTGCCGAGGTGGGCAAGCAGATTCCCGCCGACGCGCCGGCCGAATTCAGCGCGTTCGTCGACCTGCACGCGATGATCCTCAACGACCCGTCGCTCGCCAAGGTGCCCACGACGCTGATCCGCGAGCGGCACTGCAATGCCGAGTGGGCGCTGATCCAGCAGATGGAGATGCTGGTGGCCCAGTTCGACGCCATCGACGACCCCTACCTCAAGGAGCGCAAGGCCGACATCACCCAGGTGGTCGAGCGCGTGCTGAAGGCGCTGCTCGGCCGACCCGGCACCGTGGCGCCGGTGCTCGCGGCCGACGAGCGGCAGCTCATCGTGGTGGCGCACGACCTGTCGCCGGCGGACATGCTTCTTTTCAAGCAGCACGCGTTCGGCGCGTTCGTGACCGACATCGGCGGGGTCACTTCGCACACCGCCATCCTCGCGCGCAGCCTCAACATCCCGGCCATCGTCGGCCTGCACCACGCGCGCCACATGATCCGCGAGAACGACCTGCTGATCGTCGACGGCATGCAGGGCGTGCTGATCGTCGACCCCGACGCGATCGTGCTGGCCGAGTACCAGTTGCGCCAGTCCCAGCACGCGCTCGAGAAGAAGAAGCTGCGCCGCCTGCGCACCACCCCCGCGGCGTCGCTCGATGGCATCCCGATCGAGCTGTTCGCCAACATCGAGCTGCCGCAGGACATGGCCGAGGTGCTCGAGAACGGCGCGCAAGGAATAGGTCTCTTCCGCACCGAGTTCCTGTTCATGAACCGGCGCAGCCTCCCCGACGAGGAAGAGCAGTTCGAGGCCTACCGCGAAGTCACGCGCGCGATGGACGGCAAGCCCGTCACCATCCGCACGCTCGACATCGGCGCCGACAAGGCCCTGCAGACGGCCAGCGCGGGCGCTGCGCACGTCATGCCCAACCCGGCCCTCGGCCTGCGCGCGATCCGATACTGCCTGTCCGAGCCGCAGATGTTCCTCGGCCAGTTGCGCGCCATCCTGCGCGCCTCGCACTACGGCAGGATCCGCCTGCTGATCCCGATGCTCGCGCACGCGCACGAGATCGACCAGACGCTGGCGCTCATCGGCGAGGCCAAGGCGATGCTCGACGCCACGGGCGTGCCCTACGACAAGGCGATCCCGGTGGGCGGCATGATCGAGATTCCCGCTGCGGCGCTGGCGCTGCCGATGTTCATGCGGCGCCTGGGGTTCCTGTCGCTTGGCACCAACGACCTCATCCAGTACACGCTGGCCATCGACCGCACCGACGACGCGGTGGCGCACCTGTACGACCCGCTGCACCCGGCGGTGCTGCAGCTCGTGGCGCAGACGATCTCGCGCGCCAGCCGCGCAGGCGTGCCGGTGGCGGTGTGCGGCGAGATGGCGGGCGACCTGCGCTTCACGCGCCTGTTGCTCGGCCTGGGCCTGCGCAACTTTTCCATGCACCCGGCGCAGCTCCTGTCGATCAAGGAGCGCGTGCTGAAGACCAGCATCTCCGACATCCTGCCGATGGCCGCGCGCGTGCTGCGCTCCACCGACAGCCGCAGGACCCAGGAGCTTCTGCAGAAACTCAATGCGTGACATTCACCGGCTGCCCGTGATGCAACCCGCCGTGAGGCAATCCAAATGAGCGGCCCCCTGCACGGCGTGCGCATCCTCGACCTGACCACGGTGGTCATGGGCCCCTATGCCACCCAGATCCTCGCCGACTTGGGCGCCGACGTAGTGAAGGTCGAGCCGGTGGAGGGCGACATCATGCGGTTCGCCGGCCCGATGCGAAATCCCGGCATGGGGCACGTGTTCCTCAACACCAACCGCAACAAGCGCTCGATCGTGCTCGACCTCAAGCACCCGGCAGGGCGTGAAGCGGCGCTCGCGCTGGCCAAGACCGCCGACGTGCTGATCTACAACATCCGCCCGCAAGCGATGGCGCGATTGAAGCTTTCCTACGAGGACGTCAAGGCGGTCAACCCGCGCATCCTCTATGTGGGCGCGTTCGGGTACAGCCAGGCGGGCCCCTATGCGGCGCGCCCGGCGTACGACGACCTGATCCAGGCCATTTCGGGCGTGCCCTGGCTGATGCAGGTTTCCGGCGCCGACCAGCCGCGCTATATACCCTCCACCTACGCCGACCGCACGGTGGGCCTGCACCTGGCCAACGCGGTGAGCGCGGCGCTGTTCAGCCGCGAGCGCACGGGCGAAGGCCAGCGCGTCGACGTGCCGATGCTGGAGAGCCTGCTGCAGACCCTCTTGGGCGAGCACCTGTCCGGGCGCACCTTCGTGCCGGCGATGCCGGGCGAAGGCTATGCGCGCGTGATCTCGAAGGAGCGCCGCCCCTATCGCACCCGCGACGGCTGGGTGTGCGTGCTGGTCTACAACGACAAGCAGTGGCGCAACTTCTTCGCCCTGATCGGCGAGCCGGAAATGTACGAAGGCGACGCACGCTTCTGCTCGCAGACCGCGCGCATTGCCAACATCGACGCGGTCTACGCCTATCTCGGCAACAAGATGGCCGACCGCACCACGGCCGAGTGGCTGGAGGGATTCGAAAAGTACGACATCCCGGCCGCGCCCATGAACACGCTGGCCGACGTCTTTGCCGACCCGCACCTGCGCGCCACCGGCTATTTCGGCGAGGTGGACCATCCCAGCGAAGGCCGCCTGACCTCGCTCAAGACGCCCTCGGAGTGGTCGGAAACAAAGACCGAGTACCGCCACCACGCGCCGCGGCTGGGCGAGAACACGCGCGAGATCCTGCGCGAGGCGGGCTACGACGAAGCCGGCATCGACGCGATCGTCGCTGCGGGCGCCGCAAGGCAGGCAGATGCTGCGTGAGATCCGCAACATCGTTCGCCGCGTGCGCATGGCGACGAACAAACACTTGATGGAGGACAACACATGAACGACATGACCCAGAAGCCCTTCGCCGGCGCCGCGATCCGGCTGCACCCGAACGACAACGTGGTGATCGCGCGGATCGACATCGCGCAGGGGGCCGCGATCCCGTCCGAGGGCGTCACCTGCCTCAACCGCATCCCGGCCGGCCACAAGGTGGCGGCGCGCGCGATCGGAAAAGGCGAGGCGGTGCTCAAGTACAACACCGTGATCGGCTTCGCCTCGAACGACATCCGGCCGGGCACGCTGCTGCACCGGCTCAACATGGAGTTCCGCGAGTTCGACCGCGACTACGCCCATGCGACCGAATACCAGCCCACCGCGTTCGTCCCCGAAGCCGAACGGGCCACCTTCATGGGCTACCGGCGCGACGACGGCCGCGTGGCCACGCGCAACTACATCGGCATCGTTTCCACCGTGAACTGCTCGGCCACTGTCTCGCATCGCATCGCCGACTGGTTCACGCCCGAGCGACTGGCGGAGTTCCCCAACATCGACGGCGTGGCCGCGTTCACCCACTCGACCGGCTGCGGCATGGAGCTCTCGGGCGAGCCGATGGACCTCTTGCGCCGCACGCTGTCGGGCTACATCCGCCACCCCAACATGGCGGCCGTGCTGGTGGTGGGCCTGGGCTGCGAGCGCAACCAGATCAACACCCTGTTCCAGGCCGAGAAGCTGACCAGCGGCACCAAGCTGAAGACTTTCGTGATGCAGGATTCGGGCGGCACACGCAAAACCATCGAGGCCGGCATCACCGCCATCAAGGAACTGCTGCCCGAAGCCAACCGCGTCGAGCGCGTGCCCGTGGACGCGAGCCACATCAGCGTGGGCCTGCAGTGCGGCGGCTCGGACAGCTTCTCCTCGATCACCGCCAACCCGGCGCTCGGCGTGGCGATGGACATCCTCGTGCGCCAGGGCGGCACCGCGATCCTGTCGGAGACGCCCGAGATCTACGGCGTGGAGCACACGCTCACGCGGCGCGCGGTGACCAAGGAGATCGGCGAGAAGCTGATCGAGCGCATCCGCTGGTGGAAGGACCAGTACGCGCTGGGCAAGGACGTGCAGATCAACGGCATCGTGAGCCCCGGCAACCAGGCCGGGGGCCTGGCCAACATCCTCGAGAAATCACTCGGCTCGGCGATGAAGGGCGGCAGCACCGGCCTGATGGAGGTGTACAAGTACGCCGAGCTGGTCAAGCAAAAAGGCTTCGTGTTCATGGACACGCCCGGGTTCGACCCGGTGTCGGCCACCGGCCAGATCGCCGGCGGTGCCAACGTGGTGTGCTTCACCACCGGCCGCGGCTCGGCTTTCGGCTGCAAGCCCGCGCCCTCGATCAAGCTGGCGACCAACACCCCGATGTACACCAAGCTCGAGGAGGACATGGACATCAACTGCGGCCTGATCCTCGACGGCGAGGCCGACATGCAGCAGATGGGGCAGAAGATCTTCGAGCTGATCCTCGCCACCTGCTCGGGCAAAGCGACCAAGAGCGAAGAATTCGGCCTGGGCGACCACGAGTTCATCCCGTGGGCGATCGGCATCACGGGTTGAAATTGTCTGCCTAACGTTGCCCGGG
>JBBQCV010000138.1:0-9955 GCA_038319115.1 Burkholderiales bacterium
GGCCGACAAGCTGCGCTTCGAGGCGCTCGCCGACAACTCGCTGTACGGCGAGGACGCGGAGCTCAAGATCCGCGTGAGCGTCGACAAGGATGCGCGCACCATTACGATCGCCGACAACGGCGTGGGCATGTCGCGCGAGGAGGTCATCGCCAATATCGGCACCATCGCCCGCTCGGGCACGCGCGAGTTCCTCGACCGCCTCACCGGTGACCAGAAAAAGGACGCCAGCCTGATCGGCCAGTTCGGGGTGGGTTTCTATTCCTCTTTCATCGTGGCCGACAAGGTGACCCTCACCACGCGCCGGGCGGGACTGCCGGCCGACGCCGGCGTGCGCTGGGAATCCGACGGCGGCGGGGAGTATTCGCTCGAACCGGTCGATCGGCCCGAACGCGGCACCGAGGTGGTGCTCCACTTGCGCGAAGGCGAGGACGACCTGCTCGAGCCGTGGCGCATCCAGTCGATCATCCGCAAGTACTCCGACCACATCAGCCTGCCGATCCTGCTCACCGGCGAGGACAAGCCGGTCAACCAGGCGAGCGCGCTGTGGGCGCGTCCCAAGGCCGAGGTGACCGAGGAGCAGTACAAGGAGTTCTACGCCCACGTGGCCCACGATCCCGAGCCGCCGCTTGCCTGGACGCACGGGCGGGTGGAGGGCCGGCAGGAATACACCCAGCTCCTTTACATCCCGGCGCGCGCGCCGTTCGACCTGTGGGACCGGCACCAGCGCCGCGGGGTGAAGCTGTACGTGCGGCGCGTATTCATCATGGAGGATGCCGAGCACCTCATGCCGGGGTACCTGCGCTTCGTGCGTGGCGTGATCGACTCGAACGACCTCCCGCTCAACGTTTCGCGCGAGATCCTGCAGGAAAGCAAGGACGTCGAATCGATCCGCGCCGGCGCGACGCGGCGCGTCCTCGCGCTGCTGGAGGACCTGGCGGAGAACCAGAAAGACAAGTACGCCACTTTCTGGAAGGAATTCGGCCGCGTGATCAAGGAGGGCGTAGGCGAGGACCACGCCAACCGCGACCGGGTCGCCAAGCTGCTGCGCTTCGCCTCCACCCAGGCCGACACGCCAGAGGAGACCGTGTCGCTTGCCGATTACGTCGCGCGCATGCAACCGGCACAGGACAAGATTTATTACGTCACGGCGGAGAGCTTTTCGGCCGCGCGCTCGAGTCCCCACCTCGAAGTGTTCCGCAAGAAGGGCATCGAAGTGCTGATCATGCACGACCGGGTCGACGAATGGCTGGTGGGCAACCTGCCCGAGTTCGATGGCAAGCAACTCGCGTCCGTGGCGCGCGGCGGCCTCGACCTGGGGGATGAGGCCGAGAAGAAGGAGGCCGAGGAAAAGGGCAAGGAGTTCGGCGACCTGACCGGGCGGATCAAGAAATCGCTCGACGCACGCGTCAAGGAAGTGCGCGTGACGATGCGCCTCACCGAGTCGCCGGCGTGCCTCGTGGCCGACGAGAACGACATGGGCGGCAACCTTGCGCGCATCCTCAAGGCGGCCGGCCAGAAGGCGCCCGAGTCAGCGCCGATCCTCGAGATCAACCCTTCGCACCCGATCGTGCTGCGCCTCAAGCACGAAGACAAACGCTTCGACGACTGGGCCGCGCTGCTGTTCGAGCAGGCCCTGCTGGCCGAAGGCGGCGAGCTCGAGGACCCGGCCGGGTTCGTCAAGCGCCTGAACAGCCTGTTGCTCGACTTGTCCGCGTAAGCGTTCGTGGCCGCCTGTAACGCAAACGGGAGGGGCGCGCCGCGCCCCTCCCGCCGGGATAGTGCGTGCAGCGTGGGTCAGCCGAGCTGCTTCAGCATCGTGTCGGCATCGCTTACTTCGAACTTGCCGGGGCCTTCGATGTTCAGCGATTTGACCACGCCGTCCTCGACCAGCATCGAGTAGCGCTGCGAGCGCACACCCATGCCGCGCGCGGTGAGGTCGAGTTCGAGGCCGAGCGCCTTGGTCCACAGGCCCGAACCGTCGCCCATCATGCGCACTTTTCCGATCGCCTTCTGTTCTCTCGCCCAGGCGGCCATGACGAACCCGTCGTTGGTGGCGACGCACCACACCTCATCGACTTTCCTGGCCTTGAGCTTGTCGACGTTCGCCACATAACCCGGCACATGCTTGGCCGAGCAGGTCGGGGTGAACGCCCCCGGCAGCGCGAAGATCACGATCTTCCTGCCCTTGGTGGCTTCGGCCACGCTGACTTCCTTGGGCGGCATGGGGCAGGCTGCGTCGAACTCGACGGATTCGGCAAGCTTGCCCTCGGGCACGCGGTCGCCAACTTTGATGGTCATCTGGTTCTCCTGGTCACTGGAATCGAAATGATACCTCAGGCCCCCAGGGCCGCCGCACGCCCGCGGCGCAGGTCGACGCCGCGCAGGATGGCCAGCCCGATGGCGAAATACACGCCGAGCACCATGATGGCGGTGCGATGGTCGCCGGCGAAAATCCATGTCATGAGGCCGTACGAAAGCGGGCCGAAGATCGACGCGAGCTTGACCGCGAGGCCCCACAAGCCGAAAAACTCGCCCAGCCGGGCCGGCGGCGCAAGCACGCCGACGATGGCGCGCCCGGCGGCCTGCGAGGCGCCCATGCACACCCCGGCGATGTTGGCCGCAATCCAGAATGCGGTGAGTCCTTCCGCCATGCCCGCCGTCAGCACCATCGCTATCCAGCCCACCAGCGTGAGCGCGACGGCGCGAACGTGCCCGATGGCGTCCTGCACGTATCCGAAGGCGAACGCGCCGACCGCGGCGGTGACGTTCACCACCAGGATCAGCACGATGGTCTGCTGGGTGGAGAAGTGCATGGCTTCCTGCGCATAGATCGCCGCCAGCGCGATCACCGCCTGGATACCGGCCTGGTAGAACACCACGCACACGAGGAATCGCCGCAGGTCGCGGTACCGCCCCGCCTCGCGCAGCGTCTGCAGCACCCGGCCCCAGGATGCGGCGACCACCCCTTCGCGCACCGCATGTGGGATGGCGCGTTCGCGCAGGAAAAGGAACGTCGGCAGGCTTACCACGGCGAACAGGGCCGCGGTAATGAGCATGGTCACCGGCACGAAATCGCTGGCCGGCATGCCCCGCGCCTGGGCCCAGGTGATGTAGGCGAGGCATACGCCGAGCGACAGTATCCCGCCGAGGTAACCGATGCTCCATCCCCATCCGGACACCCGGCCCATGGCGTCGGAATCGGCCAATTCCGGCAGGAACGCGGCGATGAGGTTTTCGCCGCTGCCGAAGAAATAATTCGACACCACGATGAGAACCACTGTCGCGGCAAGGGTCCCTGGCCCGGCGAACCACAGCAGTGCGGTGCCGGCCACGCAGCCCAGCGTGCTGATCGCAAGGAGGCGTTTCTTGGCTGCATGCGCGTCGGCCCAGGCCCCCACCAGGGGTGCGGTCAGCATGATGAGCGCATAAGAAACCGACAGTGCCGCGGTCCACGCGAAGGTGGCCCACACCGCCTTTGCGGCCACCACCGACACGAAGTAGGCGCTGAACACGGCCGTGATCACCACGGTGGTGTAGCCGGAATTGGCGAAGTCGTACATCGCCCAGGCCCAGACTTCCCGGGGGCGGACGTCGGCGCCCAGCGCGCTTGGCGAAGTGCGTGGATTCATGCGGGAGGGGCCCTGGGTTTGGCTGGGGTCCAGATTGTAGCGACCCCATGGCGACCCTGGATCCCTCGGGGGTGCGTTGGAGACGGGCAGTCGCGCTGCTATAGTCATGCGGTCTTCCCCCGGAATCGCCGCATGGCCGCAGTGCAACCCCAGGTCGCCGAACATCGCGTCACGCTCACCGAGCTGCTCGACTGGCTGGTCGAGGACAAGCTGGTCGCGACCGAGCCGGCCGAGCTGCTGAAGAAGGAGCGCCGCTACTACCGCGGCACCTCGCATCCGCTGGTGATCATCGCCGACCAGAAATGGAAGGACGCGCGCGCCCCGCACCGCCTGCTCTCGCTCGAGTCCATGACCGAGTGGATGGCGGCCCGCGTGGGGCTGGAATACGTCCACATCGACCCGCTGAAGATCGACTTTTCCGCGGTCACCGAGGTGATGTCGTCGGCGTACGCCACGCGTTTCCGCGTCCTGCCCGTAAGCGTGAACAGCAAGGAGGCGGTGATCGCCACCGCCGAGCCGTACATGCGCGACTGGGAGCGCGAGCTTGCCAAGATCCTCAAGCTCGAAGTGCGCCGCGTGATCGCCAATCCGGTCGACATCGAGCGCTACCAGGTCGAGTTCTACAACCTGGCCAGGTCGATCAAGGGGGCCAACAAGGCCGGCGCCGGCACTTCGGGGATCGGCAATTTCGAGCAGCTGGTCGAGCTGGGCGCGGCCAACAAGCAGTTCGATGCCAACGACGCGCACATCGTGCGCATCGTCGACTGGCTGTGGCAGTACGCCTTCGAGCAGCGCGCGAGCGACATCCACATCGAGCCGCGGCGGGATCTTGGCATCGTGCGCTTTCGCATCGATGGCGTGTTGCACCAGGTCTACCAGATACCGGCAGTGGTGCAGGCCGCGATGACCAGCCGCATCAAGATTCTCGGTCGCATGGACGTGGTGGAAAAGCGCCGCCCGCAGGACGGGCGCATCAAGACCCGCACGCTCGACGGCCAGGAGATCGAATTGCGCCTGTCCACACTGCCCACCGCATTCGGCGAGAAGCTGGTCATGCGGATTTTCGATCCCGAAGTGCTGGTGCGTGACTTCGCCGAGCTCGGGTTCTCACTCGAGGACCACAACCGCTGGAAGGAGATGACCGAGCGCCCCAACGGCATCGTGCTGGTCACCGGCCCCACCGGCTCGGGCAAGACCACCACGCTGTATTCCACCCTCAAGTCGCTCGCCACGCCCGAGGTCAACGTCTGCACGGTGGAAGACCCGATCGAGATGATCGAGGGCACCTTCAACCAGATGCAGGTGCAGTCGAACATCGACCTGGGGTTCGCCGAGGGCCTGCGCGCGCTCATGCGGCAGGACCCGGACATCATCATGGTGGGCGAAGTGCGCGACCTCGAGACCGGCGAAATGGCCGTGCAGGCCGCGCTGACCGGGCACCTCGTGCTCTCCACGCTGCACACCAACGATGCGCCGACCGCCATGACCCGCCTGCTCGAGCTGGGCGTGGCGCCCTACCTCCTCGTGGCCACGATCAACGGCGTGATGGCGCAGCGGCTGGTGCGCATCCTGTGCCCGGCATGCAAGCGCAAGATCGACCTCAGCCGCGTGGAGGACGTGACTGCGTGGGACGCCCTCGTGTCGCCGTGGAAGACCAATCGCCCGGCGGCCATCTACAAGCCGGTCGGGTGTCTTGAGTGCCGCATGACCGGGTTCCAGGGCCGGATCGGCATCTACGAGGTCCTGACCTGCACGCCGGCGATCAAAGAGTTGCTCTCAGTAGGGGGCAATGAGGCGGGCATCCGCCAGCTCGCGATCAAGGAGGGCATGCGGCCGCTGCGCCTGAGCGGGGCGCTCAAGGTGGCCGCGGGCATCACCACCATCGAGGAAGTCGTCAAGGTGGCCCCGCCGGCCCGCGACGTCCTGCGCGTTCCAGACCCGGCCGGGTGAGGGTCCTCGACACGCTGGTCCAGCGCGCGCGCCAGTTCGGCGTGGGCCGTTCGATCGCCGTCTACCTCGTGATCGTCATCGGGCTGGTGCTCGCCAGCGAGCTGGCTATCCAGGGCATGGGCGGAAGCGCCCCGGAGGCGGCCACGCCCCTGCTCACTGCGTTCGGCGTCGCCGCGCTGGTGGGCGTCTTCGTTTTCTTCCTGTTCCATGGCGCGGTCGAGGGCCGCGAGCGCGCAAACGCGGCGCTGGCCGCAAGCGAAGGGCGTTTTCGCAGCCTGACTTCGCTCTCGGCCGACTGGTTCTGGGAGACCGATGCCGACCACCGCCTGAGCTGGATCGCCGGGGGCAGCGCGATGCTCAAGCTGTTCGGTGCCTCGCTCGCGTATGGCCAGCGCCCATGGGAAATCGGCGGCGTGGTGGCAAGCCCCGAGGCTCTCGCGCAGCTACAGGCGGCGCTCGCGGCGCGCGAAGCATTTCAAAACCTCGAACTGAGCCGGCCGGGCGAGGCCGGGGAGGCAGCGTGGCACCTGATCTCCGGGGAGCCGCACACGGACGCGGCCGGCCTGTTCTGCGGCTATCGCGGCGTGGGGCGCGACATGACCGAAATGAAGAATGCGGCGCGGGCGCTGTCGAGCGCCAAGGACCGCCTCGAAATGGCGCTCGACGCGGGCGCCGTCGTGATCTGGGAAAGCGACGTCATCGCCGGCCGGATGATCCTTGGCGAAGGCTGGCCGCGCCTGCTGGGCGAACCGGCGACATCGCGCAACCTGCGCGTGAGCGAACTCCTCGAGCGGGTCCACGCAACCGACCAGCCCGGGATATTGCAGGCGTCGAAGCGAGCGGTGCGCGGCGAAACGGCGTCTTTCAGCGCCGAGGTGCGCGTGCGCACCGCCACGGGCAACTGGAAATGGGTCGAGGGCTCCGGCCGGGTGATCCTGCGCGACGCCGCGGGCCGGGCACTGCGCATGACCGGCACGGCCGTGGACATCGACCGCAGGAAACGCGCCGAGGACGCGATGCGCGACGCCGAAGCGCGCTACCGCACCCTGGCCGACCTTTCTCCCGACGCAATCCTCCTGCAGTCCGAAGGGCGGATCGAATACGTCAACCGGGCGGCGACTGCCATGCTCGGCGCCTCGCCCGCGACGCTGCTCGGCCGCGACTCGATGTCGATGGTGCATCCGGAGGACCACGACTTTGTGCTCGAGCGTGCGCTGTACCTGCGCTCCGGGCCTGGCAAGAGCGATTTCCGCGAACGCAGGATGATCCGACCCGATGGCGGCGTGGTGACCCTCGATGGCGCGAGCGTGTCCTACCTCGAGCGCGGCCGGCTGGTCATCCAGACCGTATTGCGCGACATTTCCGACAAGGTGCGCGGGCGCGAAGAACTCGCCGAGCGCGAGCAGCGGTTCCGCGACGTGGTCGAGGCCGCCGGCGAATACGTCTGGGAAACCGATCCCGAATTCCGCTACACGTGGCTGTCGGGCCGCATCGAGGCCGTACTGGGGTATCCGCGCGCCGACCTCGTGGGACGCCGGCCGCACGATTTCATGCCGCTCGGCGAAGCGCGGGTCGTGGGCGCGCGCCTGGCGCGGTACCGCGAGCGGGCCGAGGCTTTCCGCGACCTCGTGCATCGCTCGGTGACCAAATCCGGCCAGGTGGTGTGGCAGAACATTTCCGGCATCCCCGTGCGCGATGGCGAAGGGCGCCTCAAGGGCTACCGGGGCACCGGCGCGGACATCACCGCCAAGCGCCAGGCCGAGGAGCGCATCCAGTACCTCGCCACGCGCGATGCGCTCACCGGGCTGCCCAACCGCCTGCTGCTGGCCGACCGGGCACAGCAGGCGATCCTCAATGCGGGCCGGCACAAGGGGCGCATCGCGGTGCTGTCGCTGCACCTGGACCGGTTCGAGCGCGTCAGCGAGACGCTGGGGCACCGCATCGGCGACGCGGTGCTGCGTGCCGCGGCCGAGCGCCTGGCCAACACGTTGCGCCGCGATGACACGCTGGCGCGCGTGGGCGGCGAGGAGTTCGTGCTGCTCTGGGACGGCACCCGCGCGCTGGACGACGTGGCGCGGGTGGCGCAGAAGGTGCTCACCTGCCTTGGCCTTCCCATCGTCGTTGAAGGCCACACCTTCAACATTGCGGCCAGCATCGGGATCAGCGTGTTTCCCGGCGATGGCCAGGATTTCGTCGAGCTGCTCAAGCACGCCGACACGGCCCGCCACGCGGCGAGCGAAGTCGGCGGCAACACCTACCGCTACTTTTCACGCGAGCTCAACACGCGTGCGATCGAGCGGCTGGAGCTCGAGCACGACCTGCACCGGGCGCTTGCGCGCGACGAATTCGTGCTCCACTTCCAGCCGGTGCTGCGTGCCGGCGCGGCGCAGGGACATCCGGTCGACCGGGTGGTCGGCGCCGAAGTCCTGCTGCGTTGGAACCACCCCTCCAGGGGAATGCTGGAACCGCAGGCCTTCATCCCGCTCGCCGAGCAGATCGGCCTCGCCGGGGCGGTGGGCAACTGGCTGGTCGCGCACGCTTGCGCGCAATTCGCGGCGTGGGCCGACGGCCCCGCGTCGGGGCTATGGTTCGCGCTCAATGTTTCGGGCCGCGAACTGGCCGCCACCCCGGGGCTGGCGCCAGCCATTGCAGCGGCCCTCAGCGCCAACCGCCTCGAAGGCTCGCGGCTATCCCTCGAGATCGCCGGGCAAAGCCTGCAGCACCTGGGCGGCGAAAGCGTGGCAGCGCTGCGAGCGGTGGCCGACCTCGGCGTGACGCTTACGATCGACGACGTGGGTTCCGGAGCCCTCAACGTCGTCGCGTTGCGCCAATTGCCGGCGCGCAGGCTCAAGGTCGAACGCGCATTCATCGCCGATATCGCCACCCACGAGGACGCGGCGGTGGTGGTGCAGACTTTTGCCGCGATGGCCCGCGGCCTGGGCCTGCTGTTCGCCGCCGAGGGCGTGGAGAACGCCGCACAGCTCACGCGTCTGCGCTCTTTGGGCTGCGACGAATGGCAGGGGCCGCTCTACTGCGAGCCGCTCGAAGCGGCGGCGTTCGAAGGCCTGCTCGCTTCACTGCGGCGAGCGGCCTCCGGCTGAGCACCTCGGCATCGGCCCGCCCCCCGGGCGCGACGCGGCCGTACCGGTACAATGCGGCTCCTCGGACGAACGCCGAACCGACCCACCCACTGCCGATGCTGAACGTCTTTGCGCTTGTCCTCGTCGGGGCAGGACTGCTGGTCCTCGTCGCGGCGCTGTTGACCATGCGCCGGCTCATCGCCGAGCTGCCCGCGGGTCCGATGCGCTCGCAATGGCGCCTGCTGGGCGGGCTGGTGGTGTTCTTCGTCCTCGGCTATGCCGCTTACATCGCGTTGTCATGGGGAAGGCACGAAATTCTCGCCGACCTCCTCGTGCCCGTGGTGTTCGCGTGCACCTCCTGTTTCGTCTGGCTGGCGGCGCGCCTTTCCCTCGCGACCATCGTCAGCGTGCGGCGCATGTCGGCGCTCGACCGCGCCAATGTGACCGACGTGTTGTCGGGGCTGGACAGCCGCAATTACCTCGACCGCCGCATGCGCGAGGAGATGATGCGCGCCGAGCGCCACGGCCTGGCGGTCTCGGTGATCCTCCTGGACATCGACGATTTCGCCAGCGTCAACGCCACGTACGGCCATGCGGTGGGCGACCAGATGCTTACCGAGATCGGCCGCATCCTGAGCGGCGGGGTGCGCGAGTCGGACGTGCTGGTGCGCTACGGGGGCGAGGAGATCGCGATCGTCGCCACCCACACGCCACCCGAGGCGGCGGCGGCGCTGGCCGAGCGCCTGCGCCGCGAAGTCGAAATCGGGGCGCGCAAGGCGCTTCTCGAAGCGCAAGGGGCGCGGCGCGCGATCACCGTGAGCATCGGGGTGGCCGGCCGGGCGGCGGGAGAAAAAGTCGCGGCGGACCTGTTCGAGGTGGCCGAGCGCGCGCTCGCGAAGGCCAAGGCCGAAGGGCGCAACCGGGTCGTGCTGGGGTAGGCCGCTAGGGGACGGCCCGGGCTTACTTGGTCAGGACCTTCATGGCCTTTTCGAGGCCGCCCATGGTGGTCGGGTACATCCGCCCGCCCATGAGCTCCTTCATCACCTGCACCGACTGGCGGTAGCCCCAGATCTCCTCGGGCTCGGGATTGAGCCAGACGCACTTCTGGTAGACCTCGGTGACCCGCTTGACCCAGACCGCGCCGGCCTCCTCGTTGAAATACTCGATCGACCCGCCCGGCTGGAGGATCTCGTACGGGCTCATGGTGGCGTCGCCGACGAAGATCACCTTGTAGTCGTGGCCGTACTTGTGCAGCAGGTCCCAGGTGCGCGTGCGCTCGGCGTGCCGCCGCCGGTT
>JBBQCV010000139.1:0-9838 GCA_038319115.1 Burkholderiales bacterium
ATCGCCGCACCGGCGACGGCTGCACCGGCGGCAAACGTAAGCGGATCAGGCAGTGGTCCATCGCCTCGCGCCAGACCTTGGTGACCTGGGCCACGTAGGCCGGGCTGCGCTGGCGGCCCTCGATCTTGATCCTCCCAAGGAGACCCACGATGAAGACGCGTCCCTGGCTCGCAAGCCTGGTCCTCGCGCTGGGGGCGGCATTGCCGCCCGGCGTTTTTGCCCAGGCACAGCCGGCGCCTTCGGCACAGCCCGCGGCCGCGGCACCTGCTGCAGGCCCTGCTACCGTCGCACCCGCGCTCACATCCACACCCGCCGCGGCGCCGCCCGCGAGCCTCGCGACCAACCCCGCAGGCGTTCCGCCCGCGACCCCAGGCCCCAATGACTCGCAGGCGCGGCGCCAGGCGGTGCAGCCGGGCAACAACGCGCCGGTGTGGCGCGAGGTGCGCTCGGGTGAGGCCAACTACACCAGCATCAAGGGGCCCGAGACGGGCGTGCTCATCCAGCAGCAGGCCAAATTCTTCGGCCAGGACGTGATGTCGACGGCGGGTGAAGCCTGGCGCCAGTACCGCAACGGCCCGGTGACGTTCTACGGCGGGTGGCTGGTGGTGGTCGCGGCCGTGGCGATAGCGATCTTCTACCTTTGGAAAGGCCCGATCCGCCTGCACGAGCCGCCCACCGGGCGCATGATGCTGCGCTTCACGGCGATCGAACGCTGGACCCACTGGAGCGTGGCGATCAGCTTCAGCATCCTCGGCATTTCGGGGCTGGTGATCCTGTTCGGCAAGCACATCCTGCTGCCGGTCATCGGCTACACGCTGTTCGCGTGGCTCACGGTCCTCATGAAGAACCTGCACAACTTCATCGGGCCCCTGTTCATCCTCAGCATAGTGCTGATGGCGATCATCTACGTGCGCTACAACTTCCCGCATGCGCGGGACTTCAAGTGGATCGCCCACATGGGCGGCATGTTCTCCGGCAAGGAAGTCCCGTCGGGGCGCTTCAACGCCGGCGAGAAAGGCTGGTTCTGGGCCGGGGTTGTTCTGCTCGGGACGGTCATGAGCATTTCGGGCCTGATCCTGCTGTTCCCCAACTTCGACCAGCTGCGCGCCACCATGCAGCAGGCCAATATCGTGCATGCGGTCGGCGCGGTGATCTTCATTGCAATGTCGTTCGCCCACATTTATCTCGGCACCATCGGCATGGAGGGGGCTTACGACGGCATGCGCCACGGCTACGTCGACGAGGAATGGGCCAAGGAGCACCACTTGCTCTGGTACGAGGACGTGAAATCGGGCCGGACCAGCATTGGTGAACCGGTTGCCTCCCCGCCGCCCCGGCCCAGCGCCGCCCACTAGGAGAAAACGGACATGAAAAGAATCCTCTTCGCATGCATCGTCGCCGGCGCCGTCGCGGGCACGGCTTTCGCCAAAATTCCGACCGCGGCGCCCATGACCGACGAGCAGAAATCGGAAAAAGCGGCCAAGGACAAATCGGCAGCCGACAAGGCCGCCGAGGGGCTGGGCAAGTCGCAGGACAAGGCCGTGGCGAGCTACAAGAAAGGCAAGGGCGGCGAAGCCAAGGCTGTCCCCACCGCCGCCAAGAAGTAGCCGGCCCCGCGCAACCGCGCGGGGATCGCTCAGCGCGCCCGGTTCAGAGCCCTTCGGCCAGGATCAGGCGCGACTTCGCCGCCTTGAGGCGGATCGCCAGCGCAGGCGCATATTCGGGCGAATCGTAGAACTTGCGCGCCTTCTCCATGCTGGGAAACTCCACCACCACCAGCCGGTTGGGTTTCCAACCGCCTTCCTTGCTGTCGACAGTACCGCCGCGCACGATGAACTTGCCGCCGTACGCGGCCACCGCGCCGGGCGTGAGCTTCCGGTACTCCTCGTAGGCGGCGGTATCCGCGATGTCGATTTCGGCAATCAAGTAGGCAGGCATGGGGTCTCCGGAAAGGGGAAGTCGGGACGATTCTACGCGAGGCCCGCCAGCCGCAGCGCGAGGCCTGCGGCCGCCGCGACGCCGATCAGCGTGATGAGCCCGACCTTGTAACGCACCGCGGCGACGAGCGCGGCTGCGGTGCCCAGCGCCGCGACCCAGTCGGGGCTTGCGGACGCGCCACGCGGCCAGAACACGTGTCCGGCAAAGAACAGCGCGAGGCTCACGATGACGCCCACCACGGCTGCAGTGATGCCGGTGAGCGGGGCGGTGAACTTGAGGTCGCCGTGTGTCGTTTCCACCAGCGGCCCGCCCACGAGGATGAACACGAACGAGGGCAGGAAGGTGAAGTAGGTCACCACGGCGGCTGCGACAGCGCCGGCCAGAAGCAGGTGCCCTGGCCCGAAGATCTCGGCGCCCCAGCCGCCGACGAACCCGACGAATGCCACCACCATGATGAGCGGCCCCGGCGTGGTCTCGCCCAGCGCGAGACCGTCGATCATCTGCGTGGGCGTGAGCCAGCCATACGTTTCGACCGCGCCCTGGTAGACGTAGGGCAGGACCGCATACGCGCCGCCGAAAGTCAGCAGCGCGGCCTTGGTGAAAAAAGCCCCCATGCGCGCAAGCGTGCTGTCCCACCCGAATGCGGCGACCAGCCCGGCCATGGCGAGGGCCCACAGCACGAGCCCGCCGATGGCCCAGGCGGCCACGCGCGAAAGCCGGTAGGTGGCGTGGGCAGGGGTTGGCGTGTCGTCGTCGATGATCGCCGGGCCGTATGCCTTCTTCGCTCCTCCATGAGCGCCGCCCATCGAGAACACGCGCGGCGCGAACCGGCCGCCAATGGCGCCGATGACGCCGGCGCCGATCACGATGAGCGGGAAGGGGAGCGACAGGAAGTAAATCGCGGCGAAGGCGGCTGCGCTAATCGCCCACAGCGCGGGATGCTTGAGCGCGCGCTGGCCGATGCGCCATGCGGCTGCAAGAACGATGGCCACGACCGCCGGCTTGATCCCGTAGAGCAGGCCCGCGACCGCCGGCAGGCTGCCATAGGCCATGTACACGTACGAAAGCGCGATGAGGATGAATAGCGACGGCAGCACGAACAGCCCGCCGGCCACGATGCCGCCCCACGTGCGGTGCATGAGCCAGCCGATGTAGGTCGCGAGCTGTTGCGCTTCCGGGCCGGGCAGCACCATGCAGTAGTTGAGAGCATGCAGGAAACGCCCTTCGGAGATCCACCGGCGCCGCTCGACCAGCTCCTGGTGCATGATCGAAATCTGCCCGGCCGGCCCGCCGAAGGAGATGAACCCGAGCTTGAGCCAGAACCAGAATGCCTCGCGCAGTGGGACCGCGGCGGGCGGCAGCGGGGCGGGAGTGGGACTTGTGGAGGATGCTTGCAAGGCGATTTTCCGTTCTTGTTGATGGGGAAGCGCTCGGACCGGATCACGCCGGCGGAACAGGGCTTCAGCCGCGGCAAATCCCGTCGCGGTCCTCGCGCATCCGGATGGAATCTATGCGAAGCCTACGCTATGCCGGTCGAGCGAGATCGCCTTGACGAGCGCCCACGCCTCCTGGCCCGGTACGAGGCCCAGCAGGCCGGCGGAATGGCGCGTGATGCGCGCTATGAGCACGGTGCCCGCCACGTCCATGCGCACGTCGACGCTGGCGCCCGATTCGCTGCCTATCTCGACGATGCGCCCCTTGAGGCAGTTGAGGATGCTGATGCCTGTGGGTTTTTCGAGCGCGATGGACACGTCGCGCGCGCGCACGCGGATGCGCACCGCCTCCCCTGCGAGCGCGTCCACGTCGGGAGCGAGCAGTTCGCCGCCCGAAAATCCCAGCCGCGCAAGGCCGCTGCCGAGATCGTGCGAGAGCACCGTCGCTTCGATCACCGCGCCGCCCTCGTAGCGGCCGATCATGCGGCGCAGCTCGATGCGGCCCATGATCTCGCGCAAAGGGCCGGCGGCGGCAATCGCGCCGTCCGAGACGAGCACCAGCGTGTCGGCCAGGCGCACGACTTCCTCGATCGAATGGCTCACGTACACGATGGGGATGCGAACCTCGTCGCGCAGGCGTTCGATGTAGTAGAGGATCTCGCCGCGCCGGCCCGCGTCCAGCGACGCGAGCGGCTCGTCCATGAGCAGCACGCGCGGGCTCGACAGCAGTGCGCGCCCGATGGCGACGCGCTGCTTCTCGCCCCCGGAGAGCGAGGCCGGCCGGCGCGCGAGGAGCGCGCCGAGGTCGAGCAGCGTGACCACCTTGCCGAAATCGGCGTAGCGTTCCGCGCGCGGGGTGAAGAAGCGCCCATACACCAGGTTCTGCTGCACGCTCAGGTGCGGTAGCAGCCGCCCCTCCTGGAATATGTAGCCGATGCGCCGGCGGTGGGCAGGCACATCGATCCCGCGCTCGCTGTCGAAAAGGACGCTGTCACCGATCGCGATGCGCCCGCGCGCAGGGGCGAGCAGCCCCGCCACGAGGTTGAGCAGGGTGCTCTTGCCCGAGCCCGAGCGGCCGAAGAGCGCGGTGGTGGCGCCGTCGGCCGTGAACGCCGCGCGCAGCGTGAACGAGCCGAGGCGGCGCTCGACGTCGACCTCAATCCGCATGGCCCGCCACTCCGCGATTCGCGCGCCGCACGAGGACTTCCGACACCAGCAGCGCCGCCAGCGACAGCAGCACCGAAACCACGCACAGCCGCAGCGCCTGGGCGTCCCCGCCCGGCACCTGGGTATAGCTGTAGATCGCCAGCGGCAGGGTCTGCGTCTGGCCCGGGATGTTGGACACGAAGGTGATGGTGGCGCCGAACTCGCCGAGGCTGCGCGCGAACGACAGCAGCGCGCCCGTGACGACACCGGGCAGGCTCAGCGGCAGCGTCACCGTCGCCAGCACCCACAGGCGGTTCGCGCCCAGCGTGGAGGCGGCGGCGTCCAGGCGCGGGTCGATGGCTTCGAGCGACTGGCGGATGGCGCGCACCATGAGCGGCAGCCCCATGATCGCGCAGGCGAGGGCGGCCCCGGTCCATCGGAACGCGAGCACGAGGCCGAAAGTTTCCTCGAGCCACTGGCCGACCGGCCCGCGCCGCCCGAACCCGAGCAGCAGCGCGTAACCGATCACCACCGGCGGCAGGACCAGCGGCAGGTGCACGACGGCATCGAGCAGCGCGCGGCCCGGGAAGCGCTTGCGCGCAAACAGCCAGGCGAGCGCGAAGCCGATCGGCAGGCTGGCGAGCACGCTGACGCTCGCCACCTTGAGGCTCAGCCAGAGCGCGTCCATTTCAGCCGGGGTGAGGGCGGTCCACATAGGTCAGTGCGGCGGTTTCAATAGTGGCGGTTCAATGCAGCGGACTCAAGGCGGCGGACTCAATGAAGCTGCGCGAAGCCGTGCTTGCGGAAGATCGCGCCGACGGCAGGTGTGGCGAGATAGGCGAGGAATCCCGCCGCGCGCGGATCGCGTGCAGGAGCCACAAGGGCGGCCGGGTAAACGATGGGCGCATGCAGGCCGGCTTCGAATATCGCGGCGACGCGCACGCGCGGCTCGGCATTGGCATCGGAGGCGTAGACGATGCCATAGGGCGCTTCGCCACGCGCCACCAGTGCTAGCGCGGCGCGCACGTTCTCCGCCGGCGCAATGCGCCCGGCGACCGACGCCCATACGCCCAGCTTTTCCAGCGCCGCCTTGGCGTACTTGCCGGCGGGGACGCTCTGCGGGTCGGCGATCGCCAACCGGCCGTTGCCGAGCAGCGCGGCAAGCGCAAACCCGGGCCGGATCGCCACCGCCTGCGTGCGCTCGGGCATGGTGATGAGCGCCAGGGCGTTGCCGGTGAGGTTACGGCGCGAATCCTTGCGCACCAGCCCCTTGCGCTCGAGGTAGTCCATCCAGTCGAGGTCGGCGGAGATGAAGACCTGCGCCGGCGCGCCGTTCTCGACCTGGCGCGCGAGCGTCGAACTGGCGCCATAAGCGACTACGACCGGCCCGCCCTTCCATGCGGATACCGCCTCGTCGAGCGCATTCTTGAGGCTCGCTGCCGCAAACACCGTGAGCGACTCGGCGTGAGCGGCGCCAGCGCCGAATGCCAAAGCGCCCAGCACCAGCGATCGTAGGGCGAGGGCGCGCATCATTTGCCGCGCGGCCCTGCGGCCGGGATTTCCAAGGGCGCGCCCGATTGCGCCAAGTCGTAGCCGGGAAACGCGGCACGCTTGCGAAACGTGCGCGAACCGAGCAGCGCGAGCACCTTGCCGAAGGCGGGCGATTCGAACGTCGCCTTGTCCGCGGCGAGGCAGTAACGCTCGGTGGCCAGCGGGACGAATCCCAGGCCGTACTCCGCCGCGGCGGCACGGATGCCGAATCCTGCGTCGGCGTGTCCCGCGGCCACCGTGGCTGCCACCGCGAGGTGGGTGAACTCTTCATCGGCGTAGCCGCGGATCGCCTTGGGCGCGACGCCTTCCTCTGCAAGCAGCCGGTCGAACAGGTCGCGCGTGCCGGACCCTTTTTGCCGGTTGATGAAACGCACGTTGCGGCGCGCGAGGTCGCCGAGCGCCGCGATGCGCGCGCCCTTGGCCACCAGCAGCCCCTGCTCGCGCAGCGCGAACTGCACCACCCGGTGGCGATCCGGCCGCAGCGGCCCGAATCCTTCCCCCGGCGCCCCACCGGCATGGAACCCGGCGATGTCGCAACGCCGCCGCGCGAGATCGTCAAGGCATGCGGTGGAGCCCTGGAAATGCACGTCGAGAACGGTCCCGCCCGTGGCGGCCAGGTCGCGCAGCACGCCGAGCGCAAGGTCGTGGCTGGCATGGACGAGCAACGCGCTGCCGGCGCGCGATGCGACGCCCGCGAGGCCTGGCTGGAACTCGGCCGCGAGGCGCTCGAGAAACGGCGTGAGCCGTTCGCCGATCTTCTCGTCGAGCGCAAGGAGCCGCAGCCCGGCGTGCGTCAGGGTGGCACCGCTGCCGCGCTTGAACTCCACCAGCGGGCCGTCGAAGTCGCGCGCCGCCGTGGTGAGCACACCCCACGCAAACCGGTACGAAACGCCGGCGGCGCGCGCCGCGTCACGCAGCGAGCGGTGCTCACGCAGCAGGCGCAACAGGCGCAGCAGTTCCTGCCCCTGTGCCGGACCCAGCGAGGCGGTGGCCAGCCAGCCGGCAGAGAACGCGATCCGCATTCAGGCAAGCCTGTGCATATGGTCTGGCGAAGACGCTTCCATTAGGATGCAGGTCCTTTCCATGCCCGATCATATGTAATCACGTGCATATTAGGCAAGCCCGCCGGCTTTCACTCCCCACCCGCCCGGATGCCGGCCGGGTGCGTGCCCGGCGGCGATGAACCCGCTCGTCGAAGCGTTCGGCGGCGCGGTGGCGCTTGTCGCCTCGGGCGATCCCGCCTTCGTGCGGGTGGTTCTGCTCAGCCTCGGCGTGAGCCTGTCGGCGGTGCTGCTGGCCGCGCTGATCGGCCTGCCGCTCGGCGCGGCCATCGCCGTGGGGCGCTTTCCCGGGCGCCAGGCGGTGGTGGTACTGCTCAATGCGTTCATGGGCCTGCCCCCGGTGGTGGTCGGGCTCGCGGTGTACTTGCTGCTTTCGCGCGCCGGGCCGCTCGGTTCCCTTGGCCTGCTGTTCACTCCCGGCGCGATGGTTTTTGCGCAGACGCTCTTGATCTTTCCAATCATCGCCGCGCTCGCGCGCCAGGCCGTGGAGGACGCGTGGGTGGAGTACGAGGAACAGTTGCGCTCGCTCGGCGCGCACGGGCTCGGCGCGGCGCTCACGCTGGTGTGGGACATCCGGTATTCGCTCCTCACCGCGGTGCTCGCGGGCCTGGGGCGCGCGCTGGCCGAGGTCGGTGCGGTGATGATCGTCGGCGGCAACATCGACGGGGTGACGCGCGTAATGACCACCACCATCGCGCTGGAAACCTCCAAGGGCGACCTCGCGCTCGCGCTGTCGCTCGGCCTTGTGCTGATCGCGATGGTGCTGGCCCTGAACGCTGCCGCCCAGTGGGTGCGCGAAGCGGCGCGGCGGAGGATGGGGTGATCAACGCCATCCTGCCTCTGCGCCTGGCCGAGGTCAGCTTCGTGGCCGGCGGGCGCACCCTCATCGACCGGGTGTCGCTCAGCCTCGAGGCCGGGCCGAGCACCATCGTGCTGGGCGCGAACGGTGCTGGCAAGAGCGTGCTCATGCGCCTCATGCATGGCCTGCTCCAGCCCAGTGCGGGCCGGGTGACATGGCTGGGGGCCAACGCGCAGCGCGCGCGCCGGTTGCAGGCGATGGTGTTCCAGCGCCCGGTGCTGCTGCGGCGCTCGGCGATCGCAAACATCACGTATGCACTAAGCCTTGCGGGCGTCGCCGCTGCCGAGCGCGAGCCGCTCGCGCGCGAAGCGCTGCAGAGCGTCGGGCTGGCCGGCCTGGCAGAGCGGCCGGCGCGCGTGCTCTCCGGTGGTGAGCAGCAGCGCCTCGCGCTTGCGCGCGCGTGGGCGCTGCACCCCGAGGTGCTGTTCCTCGACGAGCCCACGGCGAGCCTCGATCCCGGGGCCACGCGCGAGATCGAGGCGGTGATCCGTGCCTTCGATGCCGCCGGCACCAAGATCGTCATGGCGACCCACAACCTCGGGCAGGCGAAGCGCCTGGGCGACGAAGTGCTGTTCGTGCACGAGGGCAGGGTGGCCGAGTGCACGCCGATCGAGCAGTTCTTCGCGCGGCCCGCCTCGGCCGAGGCCGCCGCCTTCATCAAGGGAGAGAGCCCATGGGCCTGACCCGCCGCCTGATTGCCTGCGTTGCGTTCGTACTGGCGGGGGCTGTGCAGGCGCAGCCCGCTTCCATCACCGTCGCGTCGACCACTTCCACCGAGCAGTCGGGCCTGTTCCGGCACCTCCTGCCGGCGTATGCCAGGCGCACGGGTGTCCAGGTGCGTGTCGTCGCGGTGGGCACGGGCCAGGCGCTGGAGATCGGGCGCAAGGGGGATGCCGACGTGGTGTTCGTGCACGACCCGGTGGCCGAGCGCAGGTTCATCGACGAAGGCTGGGGCGTGGATTACCACAAGGTCATGTACAACGACTTCGTGCTCGTCGGGCCGCAATCGGATCCAGCCCGCGTTGGCGGCCGCGACATCCTCGCGGCGTTGCGCAACGTCAAGGCGGCGCAAGCCCTGTTCGTTTCGCGCGCCGACCGCAGCGGCACGCACGCCGCGGAACTGCGGCTGTGGCAGATGGCCGGCACCGACATCGCGGCGGAGAAAGGCGCCTGGTACAAGGAGACCGGCTCGGGGATGGGCCCGGCGCTCAATACCGCCGCGGCAATGGACGCCTACATCCTGGCCGACCGGGGGACCTGGCTGTCGTTCAGGAACCGGGGCACCCTCGGCATCCTCGTGGCCGGTGACCAGCGCCTGTTCAACCAGTACGGCATCATGCTCGTCAACCCCGCCCGGCACGCGCACATCAAGAAGGCGCAGGGCGAAGCTTTCATCGCGTGGATCGTGTCGCCCGAGGGGCAGAAGGTAATCGCCGAATACCGGATCGGCGGCGAGCAGCTTTTCTTTCCCGACGCGAACTAGCCGCCGGCGCAGGCGCGGGGCTTGCCAATCCACCCACGGCGGGCGAGCATTCGCCTCGCTGCGGCCTGCGGCCTGCGGTCTGCGGCGTGCCTTCCCACATTCCCCCGAGAAAAAGAATTGATGCCGAGAACGACCGCGCATGACGCTTGATGCCCACGCGATCGCGATACTCGCCCTGACCGGGCTCGCTTTCGTGCTGTTCGCGAGCGAAAAAGTGGCGATCGAGACCACCAGCCTCATCGTGCTGGTGCTGCTCGCCACGCTGTTCCAGGTGTTTCCCTACGAGCGCGGCGGGGTCAGCGTGGCGCCGACCTCGTTCTTTTTCGGCTTCGGCCACGAGGCGCTCATCGCCATCTGCGGCCTCATG
>JBBQCV010000140.1:0-9798 GCA_038319115.1 Burkholderiales bacterium
GCCGCGCTTCGAGCACGCCCTGTTCGTCCTTGCGTCGGTGATGAGCCGACCGGTGCCGGGGCGCGCCATCGTCGATGCGGGCCTGAAGGCATCCAGCATCGACTCGGGCATGCCGGTGGTGTGGCAGCGGCCGGGCCTGGAGTACGTGCGCGCGTCCGACGAGCACGGGGTGATCGAGGCGAAGGACGGCGCGCAGGCGCCGGCGCTCGGCGAAAAGCTGTTGCTGGTCCCGGGTCACTGCGACCCGACGGTCAACCTGTACGACTGGTACGTGTGCATGCGTGGCGGCGTGGTCGAGGCCCTCTGGCCGATCACCGCGCGCGGCGCCCTCGCCTGAGCCGCCTTGGACAGGGCGCACTCGCGCAGTCCGGGAGGGCCCGAGGGCGGCGGCCTTTACCAAGGCTGGGTGATCGTCGCGGCGGCGTTCACGCTGATGTTCACCGGGTTCGGCGTGGTGTACACGTTCGCCGCGTTCTTCAAGGAATTCCAGGCCGAATTCGGCGCACCGCGCGCGCATGTGTCGCTGGTGTTCTCCCTGTGCGCGTTCCTGTATTTCCTGCTGGGCGCCCCGGCCGGAATGCTCGCCGACCGGTTCGGGCCGCGGCGGGTGGCGATGGTCGGCGCGGCCGTACTCTCGTTGGGCCTTGCCGGTGCGAGCTTTGCGCCATCCCTGGCCGCCCTGTATGTGACCTATAGCATAGGCATCGGCGTTGGGGTCGGGCTCACCTACGTGCCCTCGGTGGGGGCGGTGCAACCGTGGTTCCGGCAGCGACGCGCCTTTGCCACCGGCATCGCGGTGGCGGGCATAGGCGCCGGCAACCTCGTGGTGCCGCCGCTGGCCGCCTGGTGGATCGACCTGTTCGGCTGGCGCGGCGCCTACCTTGCGCTGGCAGTTTTCGCGCTGGTGCTGGCGGGGGGCGCTGCCTGCGTGATCGACAACGACCCTGAGCGCAAGGAACGCCGCAGCGGCGAAGTGCCCGGGACATGGCCCCCGGTCGAGCCGCCGGCTGGGGCGACCCTTGGCGAGGCGCTGCGCTCCAGGGTGTTCTGGATCCTGTACGGCTCTCTCTTCCTGCCGACCATAGGCGTGTTCGTCCCGATGGTGCACCTCACGCCGTATGCCACCGACCTGGGGCATCCCGACTCCGCCGGGGTAATGCTGGTGAGCCTGATCGGCCTTGGCAGCCTGCTGGGGCGGTTCTTCATCGGCGGGCTGGCCGACCGCATGGGGCGGCTCAGGTCCCTTGCGCTCATGTACGCCGGGCTGGGCGCCTGTTTCATCGCGTGGTGGCAGTCCCAGAGCCTGTGGGCATTGGCCGTAATGGCGGTCTGCATGGGCCTGTTCTACGGCGGCTTCGTCGCCACCCTGCCGGCGGTGGTCATGGACATTTTCGGGGGCCGCGCCGTGTCGGCGATCCTCGGCTGGCTCTACACCGCGCCCGGCATAGGCACGCTGATCGGCCCGCCGCTTGCCGGATACGCCTACGACCGCATGGGCAGTTACGACGCCCCCATCCTCGGCGCCGCGGCGCTTTCGCTCATCGGCGCGGCGGGCGTGTATGCGCTGTCACGGAGCCGGCAATGGGCTGGTTCATGAGGGCGCGCAAGCCCGCCGAGATCACGGTGAGCGAGGAGGACGGCGTGCGCTACCTGCATCTGGGCGGGGACCATATCCAGAGCGCCATGCGCATCGACTCACCCGACGAGCTCGAGCTCGACTACACCCGCACCATGATGGCCTTCCTGCTGTTCCATCCCAGGCCGCGCGAGTGCCTCATGGTCGGGCTGGGGGGCGGGTCGATCCCGAAGTTCATCCATCGCCGCCTGCCGGGGGTGCGCACGCGCGTGGTCGAACTGGATCGCGCGGTGGTCACGGCCGCGCGCGGCGTGTTCAACGTGCCGCCGGACGGCACGCGCCTGCGCGTCGAGGTCGGCGACGGTGCGCGCGCCGTGCACGCCATGAAGGAGGGCTGCGACCTGCTGTTCGTGGATGGATTCGACGACGGCAAGCAGGTGCCCGCGCTGGTGAGCGAGGAGTTCTATGCCGCAGCCTACGGCGCGCTGCGCGCGCCCGGCGCCATGGTGGTCAATTTCTTCGGCCATGACCGCAAGTTCGACGGCTACCTGCGCCGCATCGAGAAGGCCTTCGGCGGCTGCGTGGTCTGCCTCAACGCGCGTGACGACGGCAACGTCATCGTGTTCGCGCTAAAGGGCGCGCGCCGGTCGATCGGGTGGGAGGAGTTGCGCCGCACGGCGTCGCGCCTCGAGGAACGGCTGGGCCTGCCGTTCGTGCGCTACGTCGCCGGGTTGCGCAAGATGAACCGCTGGACCCGCCAGGCGCTGCACCTCGCGCCAGAGGACGCGTGAGCTCCGCCGATTACGCCGCGCTGGCAGCGCTGGCGGCGATCGCTTTCGGCGGTGCCTTCGTCTTCGGTGTCACGGGCTTTGGTTCGGCGCTCCTTACCATCCCGCTCGCCACCCACCTCGTGAGCCTGCCGTTTGCGCTGGCGATGTTCTCGCTCCTCGATTGCACGAGCGCGTGGCGCATCGGGCTGGCCGACCCCAAGAACGCGGTGCGCGGGGAGTGGAGGCGCATGCTGCCGTTGGTGGTGGCGGGTACGGTGGTGGGGATGACGCTGCTGGTCAACCTGCCGCGCGCAGTCTCGATGGGGGCGCTCGGCGTATTCGTGCTGGCCATCGCGGTGTCCAACCTCACGCGCGCCGGGTCGGTGTCGCTGTTGCGCCAGGCCTGGGCCTATGTGGCGGGCTTCGCCGGCGGCATCACCAGCACCTTGTTCGGCGCCGGCGGCCCGCCTTACGCGATCTACCTCTCGCGCCGGCCGCTCACCAAGGAGCAATACCGCGCCACCCTCGGGGTATGCACGATGTTCAGCATCTCGTTGCGGGTGCTGGCGTTCTTGATTGCCGGGCCACTGCAATCGCCCAAGCCGTGGCTGTGGGCGCTGGCCGTGCTGCCGGCGTCGCTGGGCGGCTTGTGGGTGGCATCGAAGGCCTTCTCGCGCATCTCCCGCGACACGCTCATCCGCGCCATCGGCGTGGCGCTGGCCGCGAGCGGCGTGTCGCTAATTGCGCGCGCTCTCAGCTAGGCGCGCGCAACACCGACAAGCAGTTACTGCTGCTTGATGCCCGCCTCGCGGATGATGCGGCCCCACTTGTCCTGCTCGCGGCGGATGAACGCGGCCGCCTGCTCGGGCGAGCCGCCCAGCGGCTCGGCACCCAGCTCGGCGAATCGGGTGACGATCGCCGGCCGCGCGATGGCGGCATTGATGTCGGCATTGAGCCGGCGGATCACCTCGGGCGGCGTCTTTGCCGGGGCCAGCAGCGCAAACCACCCCAGCACCTCGAAGCCGGCGAGGCCGGTTTCGGCCACGGTGGGCACGTCGGGCAGCAGCGGCGTGCGCTTGGCGCTCGAAATGGCGATCGGGCGCAGCGACCCTTTCTTGATGTGCGGGGTCATGATGGCGATGTTCTCGAACATCATCGGCACGCGCCCTGAAAGCAGGTCGGGCATCAGCGCGCCGGTGCCCTTGTACGGGACGTGGACGATGTTCACGCCCGCCATGCGTTGCACCAGCTCGCCGGCCAGGTGCTGCGCGGTGCCGGGGCTCGAGGAGGCGTATTCGACCTTGCCCGGGTTGGCCTTCAGGTAGGCGATGAGCTGCGCCATGTTGGTTGCGGCCATGCTCGGGTGGACCACGAGGACATACGGCGTCGTCGCGATCAGCGCGGCGGGCACGAGGTCCTTGTCTTCGTAGGGAAGCGAGGCGTACAGCGAGGGCGCCGTGCCATGCGTGCTCGACACGACCAACAGCGTGTGGCCGTCGGGGGTGGCCTTGGAGACGATGCCGCTGCCGATGGTGCCGCTGGCGCCGGGCCGGTTCTCCACCACCACGGCCTTGCCGAGGGATTCGGTGAGTTCCTGCGCCACCAGCCGCCCGATCACGTCCGTGGTGCCGCCCGGAGGGAAGCCGACAATGATCCTGACCGTTTGCGACGGGTAGGTCTGCGCTTGCGAGGCAAATGCGGTAAGCGCCAGCAGCGCGCTGGCCAGGGCGGTACGGATCATTGTCTGTTCCTTTGTTTTGTCATTAACGGCAATCCAACTACCGGGATAGCCGCATTCCTGCTAAGTCTGGAGAATTACAAGTTATACATTCATGCTCAGGGGACGGTCAGCTCGATCAGGAACGGCCCGCGCCGCGAGCAGGCGGCGCGGAACAGGTCGGCAAACTGGGTGAGGTCGTCGGCGCGTGCCGCCTCCATGCCCATGCCGCCGGCGAGCTTCACCCAGTCGAGGTCGGGCGGGCCGAGGTCGAACAGCTGGCGCGCGCTCTTGCCGGGTGTTGCGCCGACCGCAGTGAGCTCGCCCATGAGGATGCGGTAGCTGTGGTTGGCGAAGATCACGTTGACCACGTCGAGATTTTCGCGTGCCTGGGTCCAGAGCGCCTGCAGGGTGTACATGCCGCCGCCATCGGATTGCAGGCAGACGGTCTTGCGGTCGGGGCATGCGAGCGCCGCGCCGGTGGCGATCGGCAGGCCGCAGCCGATGGCACCGCCGGTGATCTGGATCCAGTCGTTCGGCGCGGCGGCGAAGGTCGGCGCGAACAACTGCCGGCCTGAAGTGACTGCGTCTTCCGCGACGATCGCGTTGTCCGGGATCAGCGCCGCAAGGGTGCCTGCAAACGCTTCGGGGGAGAACTTGCCGGTCGCGAGCGTGGCTTGCGGCGCCTCGGGAATCGCGACTTCGCGCGGCGCACCGAGCTCGTCGGCGAGCGCCTCGAGGGCGGCCACCTGGTCTTCCTCGGCGCGTGCCAGCACGTGCAGCGCGCAATCCCTGGGCCACAGTTCGCTCGGCTTGCCCGGGTAGGCGAAGAAGCCCACCGGCGGTTTCGCCCCGACGAGCACGAGGTGGGCGAGCCCGCCGAGCACTTCGAGGGCGCGGTCCACCGCATACGGGATGCGATCGACCTGCGGGCGGCCGCGGCCGCGTGCCATGCGGCCGATCTGGGTGGGCACGCGCAGCTTGGCGCCGGTCTTGACCGCCACGCGGTGCGCGGCGCGCAGTCCGGCCTCCGACAGCGCGCTGCCCGACAGGAGCAGCATCGCCGGCGCGCCGGTGCGCAAGGCGCGCGCGATGGTCGCAAGCGTATCGGGGGCGACCCGCGGGCGGGCGGGCACCGGCAGGGGGGCGGCCGGGCCGGTGCTTTCGTTCCACGCGGTGTCCGCCGGCAGGATGAGGGTGGCGATCTGCCCCGGGCTGGTGCGTGCGGCCTGCACTGCCGCGGCTCCGGCAGCAGGTACCTCGGCTGCGGTGGCGCAGGTGCGCACCCAGTGCGATACGGCGCGCGCGAGGCCTTCGGTGTCGGCGGTGAGCGGTGCGTCATACGGGCGGTGATAGGTGGCTTGGTCGCCGACCACGTTGACGACCGGCACCATTGCGCGGCGCGCATTGTGGAGGTTGGCGATGCCGTTGGCCAACCCGGGACCACAGTGCAGGAGCGTCGCCGCCGGCTTTCCGGTCATGCGCGCATAGCCGTCGGCGCATCCGGTGACGACCGTCTCGTGCAGGCCCAGCACGCAGCGCAGGCCGGGCACGCGGTCGAGCGCGGCGACGAAATGCATCTCCGAAGTGCCCGGATTGGAAAAGCACACCTCGATGCCGGAAGCGAGCAGGGTGCGCGCGAGGCTTTCGGCGCCGTTCATGGCGCGGCGCCGCGAGCGAGCCGTGCGGCGAGGTTCGACTGCGTGTCGGGTGGTGACCCAGGTTCGTTGCGCATAGCTTCTCCCGCTCAGCCCTTGAATTTTTCCCGCAGGGTGACGAACTCCTCCGCCGCCGTCGGGTGGATGCCGATGGTCGCGTCGAACTGCGCCTTGGTCGCGCCGCACTTGAGCGCGACGGCGATCCCCTGGATCGTCTCGCCCGCATCGGCGCCCATCATGTGCGCGCCGAGCACGCGCCCGGTCTTAGCGTCGACCACCAGTTTCATGAATGTCTTTTCCTCGCTGCCCGAGAGCGTGTGCTTGAGCGCGCGGAACGAAGTCTTGTAGATGTCCACCTCGAAGCCACGCGCCAGCGCGAGCTCCTCGGACAGCCCGACCGTGGCCACGTTGGGGTGCGCAAAGATGGCGGTGGGGATGTTGTCGTAGTCCATGAGCGTGGGCTCGCCGCGGAACAGCGTGCGCGCGAGCGCCATGCCTTCGGCGGTGGCCACCGGGGTCAGGTTGATGCGATTGGTCACGTCGCCCAGCGCGTGGATGGAGGGGACCGAGCTCGCCAGGAACGCGTCAACGTTGATCGCGCCGTCCTCGGCAAGCCGCACGCCGGCGGCCTCGAGGCCGAGGTTGCGCGTATTGGGCTTGCGGCCGGTGGCATACATCACCACGCCCGCAGTGGCGTGGCTGCCGTCGAGGAAGGTGGCCGAGAACGTGCCATCGGCATTCTTTTCGAGCGCCGCGATATCGCTTTCGAGCCGCAGCGTGACGCCCTTTTTCTGCATTTCCTCCATGAGCCGGGTGCCGAGGTCGGCATCGAACCCGCGCAACACACGCTTGCCGCGATATACCAGGGTGGTCTTCACGCCCAGCCCGTTGAAGATCGAGGCGAACTCGACCGCGATATAACCCCCGCCGACGACGATGGCCGCCTCGGGCAGTTCTGGCAGGAAGAACGCCTCGTTGGAAGTGATCGCGTGCTCGCAGCCCGGAATGGCCGGGATTGTCGGCCATGATCCGGTCGCAACGAGGATGTGCCGGGCGGTGTACGTCGCGCCGCCGCAGCGGACCGTGTGCGGGTCCGCAAGGGTCGCGCGGTCCTTGAGGATCGCGACCCCGGCCTTCGTGAGCAGGCTCTCGTAGATGCCGTTCAGGCGCGCGATTTCCTTGTTCTTGTTGGCCAGCAGCGTGGGCCAGTCGAAGTTGGGCTCGGGGCCGCTCCAGCCGAAACCCGCCGCGTCATGGAAGTCGTCGCGAACGTGCGCCGCATAGGAAAAGAGCTTTTTGGGGATGCAGCCGACGTTGACGCAGGTGCCGCCGAAATACCTTTCCTCGGCCACTGCGACCTTGGCGCCGTAGGATGCACTCACGCGGCTCGCGCGTACCCCGCCTGAGCCGGCGCCGATGCAGAACAGGTCGAAGTCGTAGCGGGGCACTGCGTTCACGTTCCCGCCGTGCGCTTACAGGTTGCGCAGGTTCAGCTCGACCATCTCGAGCTGCGCGGTGATGAGATTGTGCTCGGGCTTGTCGGCGAGCCACTTGAGCGCGTTGGTGATGCGCTGCTCGAATTGGGCGCGCGGCATGCCTTCCACATTGCTGAACAGGGAGGCGAGTTCGGGAAGGCCCTTCGACTGCGCCATCGCGTGCACCTCGACGAGCCGCGCCTCGATCTCGCCGCGATCGAGGTTGGTCATGATCTTCATGGTCTTTTCATTTTCCATGGGGGCTCCTGTGGGCTGGGCGGCAATGCAGGCACGGTGCGCCTGGCGGGCGGCGTACGGCATTGCGGTGTGCATGTTGCGTGGCACGCATCTTAGCATCGGTGCGAGCGGCGGTCGGGGTCCGTGCAGCCGGGCGAGCGCTCAGGGCTGCAGCTGCCAGCGGCCCTCCGACTCGAGCGCGCGGCGCTCCGCGGAAAGCTTGCCCAGGTGCGCGCTGAGCGATCGCGCGGCCACGCCATGCAGCTTCGGCGACACGTCCGCGTAGACCGCGGGCACCAGCTCCTCGAGCGTGGCGGCGCCGAGTTCGCGCATCGCCGCGACGACCTTCGCTTCGCGCGCGAGGCGGTGCGCGATAAGGCGCGCCACTTCCTTGTGCGGCCGGCCGATGAGGTAGCCATGGCCGGGCGCGAAGATCGCGACGTCCTCGGCAAGCAGCATTTCGAGCGAGGCGAGGTAGGCGCGCATGTCGCCGTCGGGTGGGTTGATGACCACCGTCGATCCTTGCATCACATGGTCTCCCGTGAACAGTATGCGGGTCTGCTCGAGCAGGAAGCACAGGTGGTTCGACGCATGCCCTGGCGTGTGGATCGCGCGCAGCGTCACGGGACCGGCCTCGACGCGTTCGCCGTGTTCGAGCACCCGGTCGGGTGCGAAGCCCTGGTCCTGGCTCGCGCCTGCAGGTGCGGGCCGTCCCATCACGATGGCACCGGTCGCCTGTTTGATCCGCAGCGCGGCGGGCGAGTGGTCCTTGTGCGTGTGCGTGCACAGCACCCATTTGATCCGGCCCGCGCCGGCATCAAGGAGCGCCTGCACATGGCTGTCGATATCGGGGCCCGGGTCGATGAGGACCAGCTCGTCTTCCCCCACGAGGTAGGCGTTGGTGCCCGGTCCGGTCATCATTCCCGGGTTGGGCGCGATCACGCGGGTCACGTAGCGGTCGAGCTTTTTCGCCACTCCGGGGAGGAGGTCGTAGCTCGTATCGCCGGCTTCTACCGGATCGGTCCAGTGGATCTCCGCATACGGCGGGTCGTTGCGCCGGAACAGTTTGCGGCCGTCCTTGCCATTGGCCCAGCACGACGCATCGGCCTCGATGTCAACCCGGCTGCCGGCGTACTCGAAGGCTTCGGCCGCGCTGGGAAAGGGCGCGAGGTCGGTGAGCGAAATGCGCGTCGGGTGGACCAGCTCGATCTCGCCCTTCGCGCAGCGCTCCAACGCCACCTGCGGACGCACCCACTCGCTTGCCACGGTCTCGGACTCGTCGTGCGATCCGTGCTGGTTCTCGGGGGCATGCGCCACGAAAAAGCGCGCAGTGAACCTGCGCGGCCGGCCCGGCGCGGTGATCCAGTGGCTGAAGTACGCGATGCGCTCGGCCGGAATGGCGAGGTGCTCGCGCTCGAGCAGGTCGCCGAAGGCGAGCGTGCCCGCATTCACCGCGTTGCGATGGATGGCCAGCGCATCGGCGCGGCCCGGATCGAGCGGTGCGCCCGATTCCTCGATGGCGATGAGGATGCCGGCCTCCTCGAAGCATTCGCGCACCGCGGCCACCCAATATGCGAGGCCCCCTGAGTCGACACCCAGCCTGCGATTGGCTTCCAGTTCGGTGAGTCCGCGCACGCGATCGAGCGCCTTGTGGTCGGCTGCGTCGAGGCCGCCGCCGGGAAAGACATAGGCATTGGCTACGAACGCCGCCGAGGGACTGCGCTTGAGCATGAAGATCTCGGGACCTTCGTTGCCGTCGCGAAGGAGGATGAGCGTGGATGCGGGGCGGGGAATGATTTGAGCCATTGGGTGAGCGCCTCAGACCGTGCGGCCGGCGCGGTCCTTGTCGTTTTGCGTCTTGATGAGGCCGCGCATGCGCTCCCAGTCGGCATCCGTGAGTGCGTCGAGTTCGGTGAACGAGCCGCCGTTGGCGAGGTAGCCGCCGCCATCGATGGCAATGGTCTCGCCGGTGAGCCATTCGCAGCCGTCGGCCATCAGGAACGTGGCGAGGTTCTGCAGCTCTGGCATCAGGCCGATGCGGCGCATCGGGTTCTTGTCGTTGCCGTCCTCGAACTTGCCGCCCGGTCGCAGGCGCTTGGATGCGCCCTCGGTCGGGAACGCGCCGGGGGCAATTGCATTCAGGCGAATCCCGTGCCGCCCCCACTCCACCGCGAGTGACTTGGTCATCACGTGCAGGCCGGCCTTCGACATCGCCGATGGAACCACGTACGGGGAGCCGGTCCACACCCAGGTGACCAGGATGGTGACCACCGAGCCCTTGTGACCGCCGGCGATCCAGCGCTTTCCCACGGCGTGGGTCACGTAGAAGGTGCCGTGGAACACGGTGTTGGCGATGGCGTTGAAG
>JBBQCV010000141.1:0-9684 GCA_038319115.1 Burkholderiales bacterium
ACCTGACGCTGGCCGACGCGGCGGGGCTCCACCACATGGTCGCTCGCAAGCTTCGTCACTGCTGGTCAACCGACTTTCACCTTGGATTGACCGGGTCAATGCTAGCAATCGACCGGTAAAAGCCGCGCTCCAGCGGGTACCCTCACGCGGCGATCAGCATGACCGCGATGAAAAGTCAGGCAGCATTCGGATCGTAGACGACGCGACCGAACCAGGGCGCATGGTCACAGGTCAAGCCCAGGCCGGTGCGGACCACGCGCTCTCCGCCATCGCCTAGCGGTCCGCGCCTCTGCGACACATCGAAGGTCCAGCGCCGCGCCGCGTCACCCGAAGTGCGGAGCACCGCATGGAGCATTGTCTGCCCGGTGCCCAGGCGATCGTCGTGGATCGCATGGAAGCTGGCGCGCATCGCGTTCGGCAGGTCCGCCACCACGCCCGCCGTCGCCATGTCGTAGCGCGAATGCAACGGATCGAATGGCCAAGCCCTCCAAGAATGTACCGATACCGGTGCATAAACTACCCTGGGAGCCAAGCCCCGCGCGGCTCTCCGGAACTGAATGTTCGAGATTCGACTACCGGCAGCGCAGGTTGGCGGCGTTTTCAACCGGCTGCCTGCAATCCTGGTCGTTGACCTGCCGGTTTTCGTCCATGGCAGGCGCTGGCCGCGAGTACTCCATGCCCCGGTCGCGCCCGAAGAGCCACCCCAGGCCCAGCGCGCCGATGATCGACGTGCTGCCCGGCGCGTCGGCGAAACGCACGCCCACGCCGCTGGAGCTGAATGACCCGCCCGGGCCGACGCTCGGCGCGGTGGCCGAGCGGCCGGAATTGCCGAACTGGAACCCGAGGTTGGCGTTGCAGCCCGCGAGCAGGGCCGCCACGGTGACCAAGGCTCCAAATGCAACGAGGCGCTTCATGCCGTTAGTCTCGCGCCGCGCGGCGCAGCCGGTCAAGCACCGCCTGCCATTCGGGCAGGTCGGGCGGGAGTTCGATGAGCAGCATGCGCGCGCCCGTCGAGTCGAGCTCGCGCAGCGCCGCGTACAGCTTTTGCGCGTAGGCCGCCGGGTCCTCCGGCATGCGCAGCCAGAAGTCGACGCGCTCGTCGGGGATGCCGAAAGCGAGCACCGCGGCCTCGTTGCCAAGGCGGGCGATTTCCGCATCGAGCGATTGCGCCGCGACCAGCCGGGCCGGCGTGCGCGGGGCGTAGTGCGCAGGCAGGCTGCCCGATACGCGCGGTGCCTGTTCGTCGGGTGCGCCAACCGGCTCGCCCAGCACCTGTTCGAGTTGCGCGGCGGAGATTCCACCGGGACGCAGCAGCACGGGCCGCTCGCGCGACAGGTCGACGATGGTCGATTCGAGCCCCACACCGCAAGCGCCGCCGTCGAGCACCGCATCGACATCCCCGCCCAGGTCATCGCGCACGTGCTGCGCGGTGGTCGGTGACACACGCCCAAAACGGTTGGCCGATGGCGCCGCCAGACCGCCGCCGAAGGCTTCCAGCAACTCGCGCGCGAGCGGATGCGCAGGCACGCGCACGCCCACCGTGTCCTGCCCGCCGGTCACGAAATCGCCCACGTGCTCTGCACGTTTGAGCACCAGCGTGAGCGGCCCCGGCCAGAAGCGCGCTGCGAGCTTGTGCGCGGCATCGGGCACCTCGCGCGCCCAGGCGAAAGCCTTGGCGGCGTCGGCGAAATGAACGATGACGGGGTGCTCGCCGGGGCGGCCCTTGACCGCGTAGAGGCGCTCGATCGCCGCGGCGCTCGACGCATCGGCGCCCAGGCCATACACCGTCTCGGTGGGGAACGCGACCAGCCGGCCGCGCCCCAAGAGGTCCGCGGCCTGCCGGACGGCGGGGTTCACGCCGGGGGGAGCACCGCGGCGCGGACCGCGTCGGACTGCTTCTTGCGGAAATCGGTGAGCTTCTGCGCAAGTGCCGGGTCGCCAAGGGCGAGCAGCGCGACCGCGAACAGCGCCGCGTTGGCGGCCCCTGCGTCGCCGATGGCAAACGTGGCCACCGGGATGCCCTTGGGCATCTGCACGGTGGACAGCAGCGAGTCCATGCCGTTGAGGTGCTTGGAGGGCATCGGCACGCCGAGCACCGGCAGCGTCGTGTGCGCGGCGACCACGCCGGCCAGGTGCGCAGCGGCGCCGGCGCCGGCGATGATGCACTTCATGCCGCGACCCGGCGCGGCCTTGACGAACTGCTCGACGAGGTCGGGGGTGCGGTGCGCCGACATGGCGCGTGCTTCGTAGGCGACGCCGAATTCATCCAGCATCCTGGCCGCCTGCTTCATCACCTCCCAGTCAGAGGTGGAGCCCATGAGGATGCCGACGAGGGGATTGGCCATGATCGTATGTGTGTGTGGTGGTTGGGTTGGGGGATGCGGCGCTCAGGCGAGCTTCCTGCCCGTGAGGCGCTCGAGGGCTTCGCGGTATTTCTCCGAGGTGCGCGCGAGCACGTCGGCGGGCAGCCTGGGCGCGGGTGGCTTCTTGTCCCAGGTGAGGGTCTCGAGGTAGTCGCGCACGAACTGCTTGTCGTACGAAGGCGGGCTGATGCCCACCTTGTATTGGTCGGCGGGCCAGAAACGCGACGAGTCGGCCGTCAGCACCTCGTCGATGAGCACCAGGGTGTCCTTGGCGTCCAGGCCGAACTCGAACTTGGTGTCGGCGATGATGATGCCCTTGGTGGCGGCGAAGTCGGCCGCTTCCTTGTACAGGCGCAGGCTCACGTCACGCACCTTGTCGGCAAGGGCGGTGCCAATCAGCTTGCCCATCTGCTCGAACGAGATGTTCTCGTCGTGCTCGCCCATCTCGGCCTTGGTGGCCGGGGTGAAGATCGGCTCGGCCAGCTTGGCCGCCTGCTGCAGGCCCTTGGGCAGCTGGATCCCGCACACCGCGCCGGTTTGCTGGTAGTCCTTCCAGCCCGAGCCGATGATGTAGCCGCGCACCACTGCCTCGATCGGCAGGGGCTTCAGCTTTTTAACCACGATCGAGCGGCCGCGCACCTGCGCCTTCTCGTCGGCGCCGGACACCACAGATTCCGGGTCGATGCCGGTCAGGTGATTGGACACCACGCGGGAGAGTTTTTCGAACCAGAAATCGGCCATCGCGGTGAGCACGCGCCCCTTGTCCGGGATCGGCTCGCCGAGCACGACATCGAATGCCGACAGGCGGTCGGAGGTCACGATCAGCATCTTGTCTTCGCCGACCGCATAGATGTCGCGCACCTTGCCGCTGGTGATCTTGGGCAGGCTCTTGAGCGACGCTTCGTAGAGGGGGGTAGTCATCACGCGCCCGCCTTCTCGAGGTCTTTCTTCCATTTGCCTTCGGCCGCCAGGCTGTTCATGTGCGCGCGGTGCGCAAACGCCGCCTGCGCGGCGGACACGTTGGCCGGCTTGCCGCCCCACGCCTTGAGGGCAGTGTTCTGCAGCGCGCGCGAATACGAAAACGTCAGCGGCCACGGCGCCCCCACGCGGTTCATGGCATCAAGGTGGGCGGTGGCCAGCAGGTCGGACTGGCCGCCCGAAAGGAACACCACGCCGGGCAGCGACGCCGGCACGGTGCGCTTGAGCACACGCAGCGTGCGTTCGGCCACTTCGGCCACACCGGCCTGGGTCACGCAGGCATTGCCCGAGACCACCATGCTCGCCTTGAGGATGGTGTGCTCGGAGGACACGTTATAGGCGGCCAGCGCGGCGAAGGTCGCCCGCAGGGTCGACTCGGTGACCTCTTCGCAGCGCTCGATGGTGTGGTTGCCGTCGAGCAGCACTTCGGGCTCGATCATCGGCACGATCGAGGCGGCCTGGCACGCCGCCGCATAGCGGGCGAGCGCGTGGGCGTTGGCGTAGATGCAGGTGTGCGAAGGCCTGTCCTCGCCGATCGTGATCACCGCGCGCCACTTGGCGAAGCGCGCGCCGAGCTTGAAGTACTCGGCCATCCGCTTGTCCAGGCCGTCGAGGCCCTCGGTGACTTTCTCCCCGCCGGTGGTGAGCGGGATGTTGACCGTGCCCTTGTCGACCTTGATGCCCGGGATCACGCCGAGGTTCTTGAGCAGGGTCGGGAACGGGACGCCGGCGGCGTCCGACTGGCGCAGCGTCTCGTCGTGCAGGATGACCCCGGAGACGAAGCTGTTGATGCCGGGCGTGGCGAACAGCAGCCCGCGGTAGGCGCGCCGGTTCTCCTCGGTGCAATCGACGTTGACCGACTGGAAGCGCTTTTCGCAGGTGCCCGCCGACTCGTCCGCGGCCAGCACCCCTTTGCCTGCAGCCACCATCGCGGCGGCGGTTTTCGAAAGCAGCGTTTTATCCATGGTTGGGGTGGGTCCTCTCGCGGAACGTTGGCCGGATCGACGTCGTGGAGCGTCGAAAGGTGCGGATTTTACCCGAGCCCGGCGGGCCTTCGCCGGGCGGTTTCGACCCGGTCCGCCCCCACGCCGCTATGCCACCACGGTTATGGGCGATAATGCGGCCCCCCGAAGCCCGGCGGGCCACGCGGAGCAGCGCGCGCCAGACGCCGGAGTCGAAAAATTACAAGGCTTTGCCGATGATACGGATTGAAAACCTGACCAAGTCGTTCGGGCCGAAGAAGGCCGTCGACGACGTGTCCTTCTCGGTCGAGCGCGGCGAAGTGCTCGGCTTCCTCGGGCCGAACGGCGCGGGCAAATCCACCACCATGCGCATGATCACCGGCTTCCTGCCCCCGACGGCGGGCCGGATCTCGATCGGCGGTCACGACGTGGCCGAGGATGCGCTCGCGGCCAAGCGACTGGTGGGCTACCTGCCGGAGAACGCCGCGTCCTACCCGGACATGTCGGTCGAGGGGTTCCTGCGCTTCACCGCCGAACTGCGCGGACTCTCGGGCGACGCCCGCAAGAAAGCCGTGCATCGCGTGGTCGACCTGTGCTTCCTCTCCTCGGTGCTGCACCAGCAGATCGATACCCTCTCCAAGGGCTATCGGCATCGGACTTGCCTGGCGCAGTCGATCATCCACGACCCGGAAGTGCTCATCATGGACGAGCCCACCGATGGCCTGGACCCGAACCAGAAGCACGAGGTGCGCAACCTGATCCGCGAAATGGGCAAGACCAAGGCGGTGATCTTCTCCACCCACATCCTCGAGGAGGTCGATGCCGCCTGCACGCGCGCGATCATCATCGACCGCGGCCGCATCGTGGCCAACGGCACGCCGGCCGAATTGCGCAACATGTCGGAGCTGGCCGGGGCGGTGACCATCGCCGCGCAGGGCGCCGACGCCGCCAAGCTCGCCGCGCTGCCCGAGGCCGCGCGTGTCGAGGCGGTGGACGGCGCACTGCGCGTCTACCCGAAGGACAAGCAGGCACCGGTCGCGCTCGCGCGCTCGGTGATGGACCTGGCCAGCCGCGAAGGCTGGCGCGTCGACGCGCTGCGCACCGAGGAGGGCCAGCTCGACGAGGTCTTCCGCCGCATCACCCTGCCCGACACGGTGCAGAAATGAACGCCCCCGCGCAGTCCCGCAACATTACCCAAAGTGCCCACGTGAACTCTTCCGTCGCCAACATCCGCGCCATCGCCAAGCGCGAGCTCTCGTCGTATTTCACTTCGCCCGTGGCCTACGTTTTCCTGGTGATCTTCCTGCTGCTCGCGGGCTTCTTCACCTTCACGGTGGGCAGCTTCTTCGAGCGCGGCGAGGCGAGCCTGTCGGCGTTCTTCGCGTGGCACCCGTGGATCTACCTCGTGCTGGTGCCTGCAGTGGGCATGCGCGTGTGGTCCGAGGAGCGCCGCTCCGGCACCATGGAGCTGCTGCTCACCATGCCGGTCAACCCGTGGGAGGCCATCCTGGCCAAGTTCCTCGCCTCGTGGGCCTTCCTCGCGATCGCGCTGGCGCTGACTTTCCCCATCGTACTGACGGTCAACCTGCTGGGCTCGCCCGACAACGGCATGATCGCGGCAGGCTACGTCGGCAGCTTCCTGCTCGCCGGGGCCTACCTCGCCATTACGTGCATGACCTCCGCGCTCACGCGCAACCAGGTGGTGGCCTTCATCCTGGCGGTAGTGCTGTGCCTGTTCCTGATCCTCGCCGGCTTCAATCCTGTGACCGACATGATGACGCGCTGGGCCAACCCTGCGGTGGTGGAGATCGTGGCGGCCTTTTCGGTGATCACCCATTTCGACGGCTTCCAGAAGGGCGTCATCGACACCCGCGACCTGTTCTTCTTCCTCTCGGTGATCGGGTTCGCGCTGTTTGCGACTTCGGTGATCCTGCGCAACCACCGGGCGGGCTGATCCCATGAAAAAATACGAAACCGTGCTGTTTTCCGCCGTCGGCCTGGCGGCGCTGTTCATCATTCTTGTCGCGTTCAACTACCTCGCCTCGGGCGGCGCGGTGCGCGCCGACCTCACCGAGGGCAAGCTCTACACGCTGTCGGAGGGCACCCGCAAGATCCTCAAGAAGCTCGACGGCCCGGTGAAGGTGCGCCTGTACGTGTCGCAAAGCGACAACGCGATCCCCGTGCAGCTGCGCAGCTTCGCCCAGCGCGTCGAGGACCTCGTGCGCGAGTTCAAGGCGGTGGCCGGCCCCAACCTCATCGTGGAGAAATACAACCCCAAGCCCGATTCGGACGAGGAGGACGCCGCGCAGCTCGACGGCGTCGACCCGCAGACCCTGTTCTCGGGCGAGCAGTTCTACCTCGGCCTGTCGGTGAGCCGGCTGGACCGGAAGCAGGCGATCTCGAACATCTCGCAGCAGCGCGAGCGGCTGCTGGAGTACGACCTCATCCGCGCGGTCGAGCGGGTGGCCAACCCCGAGCGGCCGACCATCGGCATCATGAGCGCGGTCCCCGTGCTCGGCGAGGCGATGAACCCGATGACGCGCCAGGGCAGCGAGCCGTGGGTGCTCGCCAACGAACTCAAGCGCGACTTCAACGTGAAGGTCGTGCCGATGAGCGCCGAGGCGATCGACAAGGACATCAAGGTGCTGCTCGTCATCCAGCCGCGCGACATCATGGAGTCGGCCGAGTACGCGCTCGACCAGTTCGTGCTGCGCGGGGGCAAGCTGATCGCCTTCGTCGACCCCTACATGTTCTTCGACCAGCAGCCCAACCCGATGATGCCGACCATGCCCGGGCAGCCAGGATCGTCGTCGCTGCCTCGCCTGTTCAAGGCGTGGGGCATCGGCATGGACCCGGGCAAGGTGGTGGCCGACGTGACCTACGCCTCGGGCGCCGGCCAGCGCTACACGCCGACGGTCATCACGCTGAACAAGACGGCGCTGAGCAAGGACGACGTCGCCACCAGCCAGATCGATACCCTGCTGCTTGCGTTTGCCGGCGTGTTCGACGCCTCCAAGCCCGCCGAGGGCCTCAAGGTCACCGATCTTGCGCACACCTCGCCCAACTCGATGCTGGTGGACAACATCGTCGCCTCGGTCTCGGGCGATGCCGCGATGAAGGGGTTTGCGCCCGACAACAAGGCCAAGCCGCTGGCGCTGCGCCTGACGGGCAAGTTCAAGACCGCCTTCCCCGAAGGCAAGCCCGCGCCGTTCAACCCGGACAAGGACAAGAAGCCGGTGGAGGCCGCCCCGCAGCTCAAGGAAGCGGCGGCCGATAACTCGGTGGTGCTGGTGGCCGATGCCGACATGCTCGCCGACGGCGCGGCGGTCGAAGTGCAGAACATCCTCGGCCAGCGCGTGGTGGTGCCCTCCAACGGCAACCTCGCCCTGGTGCAGGGCATGATCGAGCAGCTCGCCTCGGGTGACGACCTCATGAGCCTGCGCAGCCGCGCCTCGAGCTTCCGCCCGCTCACCGTGGTGCGCGAAATGGAAGCCAATGCGCAGCGCCAGTACTTCGGCAAGATCAAGGAGCTCGAAGACGAGCTGCAGCAGACCACCGAGAAGATGCAGAAACTGCAGAAGCAATCGGGCGGCGCCAAGTCGGCCCAGATCATGTCGCCCGAGCAGCAGGCCGAGCTCGAGCGCTTCAAGAAGCGCGTGATCGAGACGCGCCAGGTGCTCAAAGAGCTGCGCAAGACTTTGCGCCAGGATGCCGAGGCGCTGCAGTTCTGGACCAAGGTGGTCAACATCGCGCTGATGCCGCTGCTGGTGGCGATCTTCGGCCTCGGCTACGCGCTTCTGCGCAGACGCCGTGCGGCTGCCGCAGGAGCCTCGGCATGAACCGGCAATTCCTCGCCGTCCTCGCGGTCCTGCTGGTGGTGATCGGCGGCGCCGCGCTGCTCGTGTTCCGCCAGGGCGAGTCAGCCCGCCCGGCGGTGTCGGCCCAGCTCGGCCAGCCGCTGCTGAAGGGCCTCAAGGCGAGCGACGTGGCCAGCATCATGATCCGCGAGCCCAAGCGCACGCTGACGCTCACGCGCAAAGACAACCGCTGGGTCATCGTCGAAAAAGACGGCTTTCCCGCCGACCTCGACAAGGTGACCGACCTGGTGGTGAAGGCGATCGAGCTCAAGGCCGGGCAAATCGAGCCGATCGGCGAGAAGGACCGCCTGCGCCTCGACCTCGCCGAGCCGGGCAAGGAAGGCGCGGCTACCGCAATCACCTTCAAGGCGGCCGACGGCAAGGTGCTCGCCGAATTGCTGGTGGGCAAGAAGTACTTCAAGAAGGAGCCCGAGGGCGACACCGCGAAGGCGCCGGGCGATGGCCGCTTCGTTATGCTCCCGGCGTACCCCACGCAGGTGTACATCGTCTCCGACCCATTGCGCGTGGCCACGGCTTCGACCGGCGACTGGATCTCGAAGGATGGCATCGCGATCGAAAAAGTCCGCGTGCTCGAGGTCAAGCCCGCCGAGGGCGAGGCCTACCGGATCGAGCGCGTGACGGACGGCATCGAATGGAAGCTCGACCGGGCCGCGCCCGGCCAGAAACTTGACGTCGCGCGCGCCAACGCGGCCTCGTACAGCCTGAACAAGATCGAGATCGAGGACATCGCCGCGCCCGATGCCGACACGGGCCTGGACAAGCCCACCACCATCACCGCCATCACGTTCGACGACCTCACCTACACGCTGCTGGTGGGCCGGACCGACAAGGACCGCACCTTCGTCAAGGTGGATGTCGCGGGCACACCCAAGCGCACGCCGCCGGCCGCGCCCAAGGAAGAAAAGCCCGAAGACAAGGAAAAGCGCGACAAGGCCGCCGCCGAGGAAGCGAAGAAACTGGAGGAGCGCGTCGCGCGCGAGAGGGCGCTCAAGGACTACGTGCTGGTGGTGCAGTCGAAGAAGCTGGCCGACACCTTGAAAAAGCGCACCGACCTCCTCGAACAGAAAAAACCCTAGCCCAAACCGCCCGCGAAGAGGTAACCCGGCTCGGGCCGGCGGTTAGTTCCTGCCGCCCGAGCTCAGGCGGGGCACGGCCTCCACCGCGACGCTGTCGCGCTCGCTGGCGAGCCAGACTTGCCCGTCCTGGATAGTGCAATCGAGCTTCATGTTGCGGTCGGCCAGCTTCGCCATCGCCTGCGTGGCGACCTGCGGCAGGTCGATGACATCCAGGTTGCCCGAACGCGCAAGCGATTCGCCCGACTGCTTCCACCACAGGTCGGCGCCCCTGCCATAGCTGTACACCACCACGCGCCGCGAGCGCCCGCAAGCGCGCCGGATGCGCTTTTCGTCGGGCAGGCCCACGTCGACCCACAATCGAATCGCCCCGGTGAGGTCCTTGCGCCACAGGTCGGGCTCGTCGTCGCTGCCGATGCTGGCGCCGAAA
>JBBQCV010000142.1:0-9655 GCA_038319115.1 Burkholderiales bacterium
CAACCCGACCGCGATCCCGCTGTACCTAGCGCAGGTCCCGCTGCTCCTGCTGGCTGCGCTTGGCATCGCCACGTTGCGCGGCAACGGCTCGCTCGCGCTGCTGCTGGCCGTAGCGCTGTCGGCGAGCGATCTCGCCTTCGAACTGGCCTCGGTCGCGATCCTGGGCACCACGGCCGGGCCGGTGGCGCTGTTTTGGGCGTGGCTCGGGCTGCTCGCGTGGGGGTGGGCGGTGGCGCTGCGCGCAGTGGTGGTGTGCACTGGCGCCACGTGGCGCCAGCTTCCGATGCCCTCGCTCATCATCGCCGCGCTCATGGCGGTGTCGTTATTTGTCATCCCGCGAGCTGATCTTTGGGAGGCCGAACCGGCGGCGGCCGGCCACGCGGCGCTGGCGAGCGAATCGGCGTTCCACGCGCAGGGTGAGCTGATCGAGCGCCAACTGGAGGCCATCGCTCCGGGGCAGCCGGGCGTGACCGAGCTGTATTTTGCCGGCTTCGCGCCCGACGGCAGCCAGGACGTGTTCATGCGCGAAATCCGCTCGGTGAAAACGTTGCTGGAGCGCGACTTCGGCACGGCCGGGCATTCGATCGCGCTGGTGAGCAACGCGGAAACCCTCGATCGCTACCCGATCGCCACCGCCACCAACCTGCGGCGCTCGCTGGCGCAGATCGGCGCGCGCATGAACGCCGACGAGGACGTCGTCCTCGTGTATGTGAGCGCGCACGGCGACAGCGGCTTCGGCCTGTCCGCGCACGCCCCGCCGCTGGACCTCGCACCGCTCAACCCGACCGTGCTGGCGCGCGCGCTCAACGACGCGGGCATCAAGTGGCGCGTGCTGGTGATCTCGGCGTGCTATTCGGGCGGGTTCATCGAGCCGCTCAAGGACGACAACACGCTCATCATCACCGCCTCGGCCGCCGACCGGCAGTCGTTCGGCTGCGCCACCGGCAACAACTGGACTTTTTTCGGTCAAGCGTATTTTGGCCAGGCCCTGCCCAAGGCGCGCTCGTTCATCGAGGCTTTCCCGATCGCCGCCGAAGCGGTGGCCAAGCGCGAACTGGCCGAAAAGCTCTCGCCGCCTTCCAACCCGCAGATCTTCGTCGGGCGCGCGATCGCGGAAAAACTCAAGACCCTGAACGCCGGGCCCTGAGGAGTTAAATTACTCTTGGAACAGGGCGGCGCGCATATCGGCGTAGCGCTGGTGCAGGTCCGCGTGGTTGGCGGCGCCCATGTTGACCACCGCGTAGCGATAGCTGCCCAGCCATTTCATCTCGCGCGCGAGCGCCGCGCCGTGCTTCAGGTACAACATCAGGCGGGCCTCCGGAAAGCGGCTGGACATCTGTGACAGCGCCTCGCGCGAGGGTTCGGCCGCCAGCGGCTTGCCATCGAACTTGCGCATGGCGAAGCTCGCCGCGTGGCCAAAGCGCGGCGCTTCGCGATGGGTGCTCGGCGCGTTGCCCAGCGCGAGCTCGAGGTTGATCTGGTACAGGTTGATGCCGTCCACGCACTCGTACAGGTAGGCGAGCTGCGAGGCCATGCGCGGATTGACTTCGATCAGGTGGATGCGGCCGGTGTCGGGGTTCCAGATGAACTCGGCGTTGAAGAAGCCGTGGCGGTAGCCGATGCCGGAGATGATGCGGGCGGCGAGCTCAGCGATACGCTTGCGCACTTCCGGCGGCACGCGCGAGGGGTATTCGAAGCTCGCGAAGGCCTGCGTGCCGGGGTACATGTTGGCGTCGATGATGCCAAGCGTGGTGACGCGGCCCTCATGCACATAGCCATCGAGGTTGAGCTGCACGCCCTCGAGCAGTTCTTCGGCGATCATGTGGTGGGTGTCGACGCGGCAGTCGGTGTACCACGCCATGAGGTCGTTGAAGGGCTTCACCAGCCGCTTGATGATGAATTTCTCGAACGGCCAGAACGACAGGTGGCGCCTGACTTCCTCGAAGCTGTCGACGCGCCGCGCGAGCACAGAATACGTCGCCTTCACGGGCTTCACGAAGCATGGCAACTCGAAGGGCAGGTCGTCGCGCGTCTTGAGCGTGTACGCAAACGCGGCGAAGCGCGGCGTGGCCTCCGGGGCGATGCGCGCGTACTGCATGCGGGCGTAGAACTTGTGTTGCGCGGTGATGACCGCGCGCGGGTCGTTGCCGGGCAGGCCGAGCTTCTCGGCCAGCACCGCGGCGATGACCGCCCCGAACTGCTCGTTGTTGCTGACGATGCCGTCGAGCCGCTCGCGCCGGAAGCGGTGCGCCAGCGAATTGATGTAGGCGAACACGTCGAAGGTGAGCAGCCGCGCGTTGCCTGGAAAGCGGAAGAGGTCGAAGCCCTCGTAGATGAACTGGTAGCGATTGCGGTACTCGGGCCGGCTGAACTCGAGCCGGTCCCAGTCTTTGGCGAACAGGACGAGGATTTTTTTCATGGTGCCGCGCGTGCGCCTCTCGGGGCTTGTGCCAATTGTACGAACGTAAACCGCCTGCGGATGCGGAAAAATTTCCGCATCTGTGCGGAATAGTCGCGCGCCGGCGCTGTTCCTTACGCTTGCGGTTTCCTGACTGCCGTGGACTGCCCGTGGACTGTGCGCGGGCCGCGCGGGCTACAGGATCTTGGCGATCAGCCAGGCGAACAAGGTGAGCAGCAGGGTGCTCGCCAGCGGCAGGGCGTAATCGCGCCCGCGCACCCGGAAACGCAGGTCACCGGGGATGTTGCCGATGCCGAAACGCCGCGCGAGCCACGGCATGGCGGCGGAGAACACGATCAGCGCGAGCAGGGTGGTCAGGAGCCATTTCAGCATTGGGATAGACTTTCGCTCCCTACCAGCGACGAAGAGACACGCGATTATGATCGAACTGCACACATGGAGCACGCCGAACGGGCGCAAGGTATCGGTGATGCTCGAGGAATGCGGGCTGCCCTACTCGGTCCACAAGGTCAACATCGGGCAGGGCGAGCAGTTCAAGCCGGAATTCCTCTCGATCAGCCCCAACAACCGCATCCCCGGCATCCTCGATCCCGACGGCCCCGACGGCAAGCCGATGAAACTGTTCGAGTCCGGCGCGATCCTCGTGTACCTGTCGGGCAAGGTGGGCAAATTCCTGCCTGCCTCGACGCGCGGCAAGTACGTGGCGCTGCAATGGCTGATGTTCCAGATGGGCGGCGTCGGCCCGATGTTCGGCCAGGCGCACCACTTCCTGCGCGCCGCGCCCGAGCAGGTGCCCTACGGCATCAAGCGCTATACCGACGAGGCCAGGCGCCTGTACGGCGTGCTCGACCGGCGGCTGGCCGAGGCCGCTTTTCTTGCCGACGAATATTCGATCGCCGACATCGCCACCTACCCGTGGATCGCGCGGCACGAGTGGCACAAGGTGGACCTCGCCGACTTCCCCAATGTGAAGCGCTGGTACGACACCATCGGCCGCCGCCCCGCGGTAGTGCGGGGGATGGCGGTGCCGACGCCGCCCTGATCTTCGCGGATGGCCTCGGCGGCCGGTTGCGTGCTATTATTGTGGACACATATTCATAATTGTGGCCACAATCATGGAAGCCAGCATCCGCGAACTCAAGGCAAACCTCAGCGCCTACATCAAGAAAGCCGCCGCGGGCGAAACCGTGACCGTCAATGTGCATAACCGCCCGGTTGCGCGGATCGTGCCGATCAAGACCGAGGCTACGATCTCGAGCCTGGCGAAGCTCCATGGAGTGCAGTGGAACGGCGGCAAGCCCGCCGGGCTGCCAAAAGGCGAAACCATGCGCAAGGGCATCTCGTTGTCGGCGTGGGTGAAGCAAGACCGCCGGTGATCCTTTATCTGGATACGTCCGCGCTGGTCAAGCTGTATGTGCGCGAACCCGGATCCGCGCTGCTTCATACGTATGCGTCCAAGGCGGACGCGTTGTCCACCTCGGTCGTTGCCTATGCGGAGGCGCGCGCCGCGTTCGGCCGGCTGGCACGCGAAGGGACTACGAGCAGGAACCGGCATCAGCAGCGCCTGAAGCAATTCGAAAGTGACTGGGAAGCGCTTTTGCGCGTCGACCTTGTTCCGGAAGTACTGCGTAGCGCCGGGAATCTTGCAGAAACCTACGCGCTTCGCGGGTTCGATTCGATCCACCTCGCCAGCGCGCTCTGGCTGAGGGAGCGTGCCTCGTTGCCGCTGGATTTTGCTGCTTTCGATCGGCGGCTCGCGGCGGCGGCTTCGAAGGCCGGACTCTCGCTTGCGCCAGGTTCCCGGATTTAAGACCTCTCCCGAAACCGGAGGTTCGTCCCGGGAATCAGTCGAGCTTGGCGCCGCTCTCCTTCACCACCCTGGCCCACTTCACCAGGTCGGCGTTCAGGTAGCGGGTGAATTCCTCCGGCGTGCTGCCCACGGGTTCGGAGCCGTCGGCCAGGATGCGCTCGCGCATGTCGGGCTGGTGGAGGATCTTGACGATCTCGCCGTGCAGCCGCGCGACGATGGGCGCCGGCAGCTTCGCCGGCCCGACGATGCCGTACCAGCCCACGACTTCGAATCCGGGCAGGGCCTCGGCCACCGCGGGCAGGTCCGGCAGGGCCGCGACGCGCTTGGGCGTGGTGATGGCGAGGCCACGCAGCTTGCCGGCGCGCACGAGCGTCTGGGCCGCCTGCAGGCCGGCGAAGTTATAGTGGTACTGGTTGCCGACGAGGTCCGCCAGCGCCGGGCCTGAGCCTTTGTACGGCACGTGCGCCGCCTTGATGCCGGCCATCTGGTTAAAGAGTTCGCCCGCCAGGTGACCGCCGCTGCCAATTCCGGCCGAGCCGAAATTGAGCGCGCCCTTGTAGTTGCGCGTCCACTGCACGAACTGGGCGAGGTTTTCCACCGGCGTGGACGGGTGCACCACCAGCATGAGGCCCGCCGAGGTGAGCTGGGTGATCGCGGTGAAGCTGGTCACCGGGTGGTAGGGCAGCTTCGCGCCCAGTGCCGCGTTGACCGTGTGCTGGTGGTACGGCAGGAGCAGGGTATAGCCGTCGGGGGCGGCGTTGGCGACCATCTCGGCCGCGATCACACCCGAGGCGCTGGCGCGGTTCTCGACCACCACCTGCTGCTTGAGCGATTCGGACAACCGCGCGCCGACGAGGCGCGCGAGGATGTCGGTGGTGCCCCCCGGCGCCGCCGGCACGAGCAGCTTGATCGGGCGTGACGGGTAGTCCTGCTGGGCCAGCGCCAGCGGGGCCACGCCTGCCAGCGCGATGCCGAGCAGCAGCGGGAAAGTCCACGAGCGCAGGTGCTTGCGCAATTGATTCATTAGTTGTCTCCTCCTCAGGGTCGCGGCACTTTGGCCGCGTATTTTGCAAGAAATGCGTTGATGTCCTTCACGCGCAGCTGGGGCTCGTCCTTCTGCGGTTTCGAGCCCACCACGCGGTTCATCCATTCCATGTTCTTCTGCATGCGCGCCACCACCGCAGGCCACTCGCGTGCGGTGTGCCGTTTCGGGTCGGGCAGCACATGGCATTGCTGGCACGCGACCCGGAACGCCTCGGCCTCGGGAGTGTTCACCGCCGGTAGTGCGGCCGGGTCGAGTGGCTGCTGCGCATTCTGCATGAGGTAGGCGACCAGCGCGCGCGCCTCTTCGGCCGTGGGGGCCTCGACCCCGGCCATCATGTCGGCCATGAGCCGGCCCATGTTCCCTTTGCCCTGCATGCGCGTGACCATGCGCTCGACGATCGGCGGCCATTTGGCGGCGTGGTGCATGGCCGGGTTGGGCAGGTTATGGCACTGGGTGCAGTAGCGCAGTTCGAGTTGCGCGCCACGCGATCTCGGCCGCGGCAGCATGGCCGGCTCGAAGCCCGGCGGCAGGATGCGCTCGAGCATCGGGCCGTGCGGGCTTTGCGCCCAGCGCTCCCTGGCTGCGGCGGTGGGATCGGGCGGGCGGCGGGAGTCGGCGGCCAGGGCGGCAAACGGGAACGCCAGCAGGAGAAGCACCACGGCCCTGAGCATGGCCTAGAGGGTATGCGAACGCTCGCCGCGCGCAAAGCCCAGGAGGCCGCGCCCGATGCCACGCCCCACACACAGGACCTTGAAGAGCTCGCCCATTTCGGCCGGAGAGAGCAGTTTCTGCGCTACCGAGGCAAGCGGCGCGTAACGGCGCACGTCCGCCGCATCGGTGCGGTCCAGCACCTCGGTGATGCCGCAATTGACGAGGAAATTCGCCTGGGTGGCGTAGCCAAGCACCTCGAGGCCGGCGGTGCGCGCGCTCGCTGCGAGGGCGCTGAAGTCCACGTGCGCAGTGATGTCCTGCAGGCCCGGATGGAAGAACGGGTCAGCGTGCGCATGGTGGCGGTAGTGGGCCATGAGCGTGCCGCCGCTGCGTTGCGGGTGATAGAACTCGCGCGCCGGAAAGCCGTAATCGATCACGAGCAGCGCGCCGGTTTCGATGCGCGGCGCGACCGTAGCCATCCACGCCTGCGCGGCCAGCCCGATTTCGCTCGCGTACGGCGGGGCGATGGGGAGCGCGCTCGCCACCGCGAGCACCTCACCCGTGGCCGGGCGCTCGTCCCATTGCAGGCGGCCGTCCACGCTGCGCACACCGCGCTCGAAAACGCCTTCCTCCCGCCACGCGACCGCATGCATCGGCATCGCGTCGACCACCTCGTTGGCGATCATGACGCCGCTGAAGCGTGCCGGCAGGGCCTCGAGCCACTCGACTTTGGCCGCGCTTGCGGGGGCAATCCTGGCGATTACGGCACGCTGCCGCGCTGCGAGCTCCGCGCCGGGCTCGAGGATCGCGTAGCTCTCGACCGCACCCCCCAGCGCCGCCAGCTCGGCGAGCAGCCCCCCCGCAAGCTCGCCGCCGCCCGCGCCGAATTCGAGGATATTGGGTGCGCTGCGGCCAATGAGTTCGGCCACCTGGCGCGCCAGGGTTTGCGCGAACAGCGGCCCCAGCGAGGGCGCGGTGACGAAATCGCCGGCCGGGCCGAACTTGGCCGCCCCACCCGTGTAATAGCCCAGGCCCGGGGTGTAGAGCGCAAGCTGCATGTAGTCTGCGAACGCAATCCAGCCGCCGCGCGCGGCGATTTCGGCCTCGATGCGTGCCTGCAGGGCGTGGCTCGCCGCCAGCGCTTCGGGCTCGGGCACCGGCAGGGACGCGTGCGACTGCGGCGGCGGGGGGCGCGACATCGGGCCGGCATCGTCCCCCATTTGGGTAGAATCCGCAATTCACCCCTGATCGCTGAGCCAGTGTCCAACCCCATGCACGACATGTTCGACAAGGTAGTGCTGGTGACCGGTGCGCCGCGGCGGGTGGGCGCTGCCATCGCGCGTCGCGTCCATTCGCAGGGCGCGCGCGTCGTGCTGCACTACCGCGGCGCCGAGAAGGACGCCGCCGCGCTCGAGGCCGAGCTCAATGCGCTGCGCCCCAAAAGCGCGTGGCGCGTGCGGGCCGACCTGCTCGCGCACAGTGCGCCCGAATTGCTCGTGCGCACGGCAAAGGAGAAGTTCGGCCGGCTCGACGTCCTGGTCAACAATGCGTCGAGCTTTTTCCCCACCGCGCTGGGCGAGATCGAGGAAAAGGGCTGGGAGGAACTCATGGGCGCCAACGTCAAGGCGCCGCTGTTGCTGTCGCAGGCCGCCGCGCCCGAGCTTGCCAAGGCGCGCGGGTCGATCATCAATATCGTCGACATCCATGCCGAACGCCCGCTCAAAGGCTACGTCGTGTACACCATCGCCAAGGCCGGCCTTGCCGCGCTGACGCGGTCGCTCGCCATGGAACTCGCCCCCGAGGTGCGCGTCAACGGCGTCTCGCCCGGCGCGATCGCATGGCCCGAAGACGGCCAGTTCGCGGACGACGTGCGTGCGCGCATCATCGACGCCACGCTGCTCAAGCGCCTGGGCGAATTCGACGACATCGCGCGGGCGGTGTGCTTCCTTGCGGCCGACGCGCCCTACGTCACCGGCCAGATCATCGCCGTCGACGGCGGCCGCAGCATCAATATCTGAAGACGCTGCAAAGATGAGCTCGCAACCGATCCGGATCGTCCCGCCCGCGCGAAAGCCCGTGGGCAGCGCTGCGAGCAACGATCCGCGCAAGTCCGCGCACGAGGCCAACAAGCTCGCCAAGCGCCTGCGGCGGCTGGTGGGTGAGGCGATCGTCGACTACGCCATGATCGGCGAGGGCGACCGGGTGATGGTGTGCCTGTCCGGCGGCAAAGACAGCTACGGCATGCTCGAGGTGCTGCTCGCGCTGCAGGAAAAAGCGCCGGTGAGGTTCGAACTCATCGCGGTCAACCTCGACCAGAAGCAGCCGGGGTACCCGGAGGACGTGCTCCCCGGCTACCTCAAGGCGCGCGGGGTGCCTTTCCACATCATCGAGCAGGACACCTACTCGATCGTGAAGCGCGTGATCCCCGAGGGCAAGACAATGTGCTCGCTGTGCTCGCGCCTGCGCCGCGGCGTGCTGTATCGCGTGGCCGGCGAGCTCGGCGCGACAAAGATTGCTCTTGGCCACCATCGCGACGACATCCTCGCCACGTTCTTCCTCAACCTGTTCTACGCCGGCAAGCTGAAAGCCATGCCGCCCAAGCTGGTGTCCGACGACGGAAAACACGTAGTGATCCGGCCACTGGCTTATGTGCCCGAAGCGGACCTGGTTGCGTATGCAGGCCTGAAGCAGTTCCCGATCATCCCGTGCACGTTGTGTGGCTCGCAGGCCAACCTGCAGCGCCAGGTGGTCGGCGCGATGCTGCGCGAGTGGCAGGGCCGCTTTCCGGGCCGCATCGCGTCGATCCTGCGCGCGCTCACCGACGTGCGCGCTTCGCACCTGATGGACCGCAAGCTGTTCGACTTCGCGGCGCTCGCCGCGACCGGCCACCCCGACGAAGACGGCGACAAGGCCTTCGACCCCGAGACCTTCCGCGAACCGAAATTCGCCGAACTCACCGAAGACTAAACAGAAGGACGAATAGGAGGGGGTAACGGGGGAACTCGGTTCCCCTGTTCCGGAGGGGGTAACGGGGGAACCTGGGTTCCCCTGTTCCGTTCCTACTCTATTTTCGCGCCCGACACCCTGATCGGGTCGGCGTAGCGTTTCTGCTCGGCCACCATGAAGCGGTGCAAGTCGTCGCCGGAGGCGTTGAGCACCGTCATGCCCTGCAGGTTGGTGAGGCGGTCGACCACCACAGGGTCCTTCACCGCCGCGCTGAAGGCCGCATGCAGCTTCCTCACGACCGGTTCTGGCGTTCCGGCCGGGGCGACCACCGCATACCATGAGTACACCGCGAAGCCGGGGAAGCCCTGCTCGGCAAACGTCGGCACGTCGGGCAGCTGCACCGAGCGCTTGTCGTCGGCCACGCCCAGTGCCTTGACCTTGCCCGCCTTGAGCTGCGGGATCGCGTCCGGGATGTTCGACAGCAGCACCTTCACCTGTCCGCCGAGGATGTCCTGCATCGCGGGGGCCATGCCCTTGTAGGAGATGTGCTGCATGTCGATGCCGGCCAGGTTCTTGAACAGCTCCACGCCCAGGTGCGACGAGGTGCCGTTGCCAAACGAGGCAAAGTTGAGCTTTCCGGGCGATGCCTTGGCGAGCGCCACCAGCTCGTTGACCGAATTGGCCTGCAGGCTGGGATGCGCGATCAGCACCTGGTTCACGCGCGCCACCAGCGACACCGGGGTGAAATCCTTGAGCGGGTCCCACAGGGGCTTTTGCATGAGCA
>JBBQCV010000143.1:0-9581 GCA_038319115.1 Burkholderiales bacterium
TCCACCGCGTCGTTTCCGCCCGTCCACGGCCCTTGAAGTAGTGAAGTCGCACTTTGCCTGCGTGATCGTCGCTATGCATCCGAGTGAATGGCGCGCTCTTAAAAGGTGGGAACGGAAATGGGAGATGCCAAAGAAAAAGGGGCTAGCGATTTGCTAACCCCTTGAGAATTTTGGTAGGCCGTGGCGGGTTCGAACCGCCGACCAACGGATTAAAAGTCCGCTGCTCTACCAGCTGAGCTAACGACCCAAAATGGACCGGAGATTTTACTTGTTCGGCGGCAACCGCGTCAACGAAAGCGACGATTGGATGCTCCTCTGGAGCGTCAATCCTCGCGCGTCAGGCGCCAATACTGGATTTTCATGCTAAGCGTCCTGGGCGGTGTAGCGCGTGGAATCGGCAATACCGGCCGTGACGAACCCGGACCGGCGGATCCGGCACGCATCACAGGCGCCGCAGGCGCGCCCGCTGGCGTCGGGTTGGTAGCAGGTCACCGTCTGCGCGGGATCCACGCCCAGTTCGATGGCCAGGCGGATGATGTCCGCCTTCGACATGTCCACCAGCGGGCCGCGCACCTCGAGGCTGCGCCCTTCGACCGCCGCCTTGGTGGCGAGGTTGGCCATCGCCTCGAAAGCGCGCAGGTATTCCGGGCGGCAGTCCGGGTACCCCGAATAGTCGACTGCGTTGGCGCCCACGAAAATGTGTCGCGCGCCGAGCACCTCGGCCCAGCCCAGCGCAAGCGACAGCAGGATGGTGTTACGCGCCGGCACGTAGGTCACCGGGATGCCGCCCTCGATGCCGCCGGTGGGCACATCAACCGTTGCGTCGGTGAGCGCCGAGCCGCCGGAGCCGGCGAGGTCGAGCTTGACGATGCGATGGGGAGCGCCCTTCGATTTGGCGATCGCCGCGGCAGCGGTCAGTTCCGCGCGATGGCGCTGGCCGTAATCCACCGACAGGCAGTGGCATTCGTAGCCTTCGCGCAGGGCCCACGCGAGTGTCGTGGCGGAGTCGAGCCCGCCCGAGAGAAGGACGACCGCCTTTTGCTTCGGTGGCACGGGTCCCCTGCCCTGCCGCTGGCCTAGCGCTTCTGCAGCCGCTGCTTGGCGGAGGTGGCTGCCTGGCTCGCGGGGTACCGCTCCACGAGCCCCTCGAGCGTTTTCTGCGCGCCGCGCCGGTCACTCAGCGACTCCTGCGAGTTGGCGATGTTGAGCATCGCGTCGGGCGCCTTGGGGTCCTCGGGCCACGCGGCAATGACTTTCTGCTGGGCCGCGATGGCGTTGCGGTAGTCGCGTTGCGCCGCGTAGGCCATGCCTATCCAGTATTGCGCATTGGGCGCGAGGCGGCCGTTGGGGTACGTCACCTGCAGGCCCTGCAGCGCCGAGATTGCGAGCGGGTAGTTGCCCAGCTTGAACTGGTTCAGCGCCGCCTCGTAGGCCTTGGTTTCCTCAGGCGAGGCCGGCGTGTCGGCGCCCTTGTCGGCGACGTTCTCGCGCGGCTGCTCGAGCTTCCTCAGGCGGGTGTCGATGTCCAGGTACAAGTCCTTCTGGCGCTTGTCGGCGGTTTCGGACTGGTTGAGCAGCACCTCGATCTGCCCGCGCATGCGCGCGAGGTCGGTCTTGAGTCCCTCGATCTGCCCGGCGAGGTCCACCAGCGCCCGGCGGTCGCGCACCTCGGTCTCGATGCGGGCCAGCCTTTCGTCGACCGACTGCTGGCTCGCGGCGACCTGCCGGCGCAGTGCTTCGACCCTCGCGCGCGCTTCCTCGTCGTCGAACAGCGCTGCGCTGGCGGCCGATGCGAATGCCGACAGCGCGAGCGAGGCAACGAGCGCGCGCGATGCCGAACGCATCAGTACTCGCCGCCGTAGAGGATGTCGTCGCGACGGTTCTCGGCGTAGGCATCTTCGGCAGAACCCTGGGCCCTGGGCTTTTCTTCGCCCAGGCTCACCGATTCGACCTGCTCTTCACGCGCCCCCAGGAGGAGGAGCATGCGTTTCATCGCATCGGCGCGCTTCTGTCCCAGGGCGAGGTTGTACTCGCGGCTGCCGCGCTCGTCGGTGTTGCCCTGGATGAGGACTTTGGCGGTGGGATTCTCGCGCAGGAACTTGGCGTGCGCCTCGACCAGCGGGCGGAACTCGTCCTTGACGGAGAAGCTGTCGAGGTCGAAATACACCGAGCGCTTGGACAGGATGCTCTTGGGATCCTTGAGGATGGCGAAACCCGAGCCCGGCTTGGGCTGGGTCAGGTCGACACGCGGGATCCCGCCGCCCTGGACGGGATTGGTTTGCGGCGGCGGGGCGATCGCGGTGCCGGGCTTGCGGTCTTCGACCGCGGCACCGGATTGTTCGTCCGGCGGCGAGCCCGCGCATGCGGCAAGCAGCGTCGAGGCGATAAGGCTGGTCCAGATGACACGCATTGCTACCTCCTGTTTTGCGTTATTCCTTGATGAACGGGCCCCAGGCGGGCTCGCGGACGTCGCCCCCGGTGACCGTCAGGCGCTGCTTGACGCGGCCGTCCGAGGACACGGCCGAAAGCACGCCGCGCCCCCCGATGACAGTAGCAAGCAGCAGCATGCGGCCATTGGGCGAAAAACTCGGCGACTCGTCTTTGTCGCTGTCGGTGAGGACTTGCGTCTGGCGTGCGCCCAGGTCGAGCAGCGCGACCTGGAACCGCCCCGCGTTGCGCGCTATGTAGGCAAGGTTGCGGCCATCGGGCGAGATGCGGGGCGAAACGTTGTACGTGCCATCGAACGTGACGCGCTGCGGGTCGCCGCCCGCCGCCGGCATGCGATAGATCTGCGGGCTGCCGCCGCGATCTGAAGTGAAATAGATGAACTGCCCGTCGGGCGAGTACACCGGCTCGGTATCGATGCTGTTCGAACTGATGAGCCGGCGCGCGCCGCTGCCGTCGGGGTTGACGGTGAAGAGCTGCGAACCGCCCTCGCGCGAAAGCGCCACGGCCAGGCGGGAGCCGTCGGGCGACCACGCGGGCGCGCTGTTGGAGCCCTTGAAGTTCGCCGCCACCTGGCGCTGGCCGGTTTGCAGCGAGTGCACGTAGACCACCGGCTTTTTCTGCTCGAACGACACATAGGCCAGGCGCTTGCCGTCCGGTGACCATGCGGGAGAGATGATCGGCTCGAGCGACGCAAGCGCGGTCTCGGCGCCGGCGCCGTCGGCATCGGCGATCTGCAGCTCGTAGCGCGTGCCGCGTTTGAGCACGTAGGCGATGCGCGTGCTGAACACGCCTTTCTCGCCGGTGAGCTTTTCGTAGATGTAGTCCGAGATGCGATGGGCGGTGGCCCGCACCTGGTTGCGGTTCAGCGTGTACGCCACGCCGCCGAGCGCGGCCTGCTTGACCACGTCGAAAACGCGGAAGCGCACTTCGAACCGCCCGTCGGGCTGCACCGCGACGCTGCCGAGCACGAGGGCATCGGCCAGGCGCGAGCGCCATTCGGGGAAATTCACCGGGCTGGCCTCGGTGAGCGCAGGCGAGGAGGGCGCCTCGATTGTGCGGAACAGCCCGCTGCGCTCGAGGTCGGCGCGCACGATCGCCGTGATGCCGGGCGGGATCGCCCCTTCGCCGGTGAAGGGGGCGATCGCGATCGGCAGGCGATTGGCACCGCCGCCGGTGATCTCGATGGAGAGCTGGGCCCATGCGGCCGGCGCGAATGCCGCGGCCGCAAAAGCCACGAATAGGAACCAACGCCGGGTCAGGCTGCGGATGGATCGATGCAAGCTGCGGACCTTTCGTTCGTGGAGGGGTCGATTATAACGGAGCGACCCCGTTCAATCGTGCGGACGGAAGGTTAGTATCAATTCGCGCTGGAAAAGTTCACCCTTGTCGGGCTTGGGCAATGGCGAGGACTTGAGGATGGCACGCTCCACGGCGGAGTCGTACGCCGGATTGCCGCTCGATTTGCGCAGCTTCACCGACAGGACTTCGCCGGTCGGGAGCTGGATCACGACGAACACCGCCTCGGGATTGCCTTTGAGGTCGATCGGCAGGATCCAGTTGCCGCGCACCTTGGCCTTGATCTTGTCGGCGTAGCCCGACAACGCGCTTTTTTGCGCGGCGGCATGCTCGCGTGCAAGCTGATTGCGGATGTCCTGTGCTTCGCGGTCGGCCTTGAGCGCGTTTTGCTCGCGTGCGAGTTCCTCGCGCATGCGTTTCTGCATCACGTCCTCGCGCGGCTTGTCGGGGACGGGCTTGGCGGGCGCGGGCTTCACCGGTTCGGGTTTGGCCTTGACCGGCTCGGGCTTGGGCTTCGGTTTCGGCGGCTCCGGCTTGGGTTTCGGGGGCTCCGGCTTGAACTTCGGCTTGGGCGGTTCGGGTTTGGTTTTGATCGCGATGTCGGGCTTGGGCGGCTCGACCACCGGTTCCGGTTTCGGCGGCGGGGGCGCTTCCACCACCGGTTCGGGTTTCACCTCGATGCGTTGCACGGGCGCAGGAGGCGGCGGTGGCACCCACAGCTCGACGCTGATGGTCTCGGGCGGGCGCGATTGCCAGTGCACGCCGATGAACAGCACGCCGAACAAGACGAGGTGGACCATCAGCGCGAGCATTGCCGAGGTGTGCAGCCTGGGCTCCGCGCGCTCCGTGCGCATCGTGAGGGTGGCGACGCTCATGGCCGGTCAGCGCGCGCAATGGGTTCGTTGCGCCGCACCGCTTCGCTCACTGGGCGGGCTTCACCGACAGCCCGACCCGCTTGACCGCCTGCTTCTGCAACTCGTCCATGACTTCGAGCACGGCTTCGTATTTCACGCTCTTGTCCGCGGAGATCACCACCGGCTGGTCGGGATTGACCTGCTGCTTGGCCCTGACGATCGCGGCGAGTTCTCCCTTGGCGATGCGCCTCTCCTCCTGCACTGCCCCCTTGGCGTCCCGGTCGCGCACCACGACGGAGGCATCCTCGCGGATGATCACCTCGAGTGGTGTGGCCGGTGCGAGCGAGGACTTGCCCACGCTGGGGAGATCGACCACGCCGGGCGTGACGAGCGGCGCGGTGACCATGAAGATCACCAGCAGCACCAGCATGACGTCGATGTAGGGCACGACGTTGATCTCGTTCATGAGCCGGCGCGAACTGTGCAGCCTCATGGCGTCTTAGGCTCGCGCCGTCTGGCGATGCAGGATGTTGGAGAACTCTTCCATGAAGCTCTCGAAGCGGATCGCAAGGCGGTCGATGTCGTGCGAATAGCGGTTGTAGGCCACCACCGCGGGAATCGCGGCGAACAGGCCGATCGCCGTGGCGATGAGCGCTTCGGCGATGCCGGGGGCCACTTGAGCGAGTGTGGCCTGCTGCACGTTCGCGAGGCCCCGGAACGCGTGCATGATCCCCCACACGGTGCCGAACAACCCCACGTAGGGGCTGACCGAACCGGCCGAAGCGAGGAAGGACAGGTGGCTTTCGAGCACATCCATTTCGCGCTGGTAGGTCGCGCGCATGGCCCGCCGCGCGCCGTCGACCATGGTGCTCGCATCGGTGCCGCGCTGGCCGCGCAGCTTGGAGAACTCGCGGAACCCGGCCTCGAAAATCCGCTCGAGGCTGCCGATCGTGTGGCGGTTGTTCACCGCGCCCTGGTAGAGCAGGTTGAGGTCGTTGCCGCCCCAGAACTGGCGCTCGAAAGTGTCGGTCTCGGCGCGGGCGCGCCGGATGGCGAACATCTTGCGGAAGATGAACAGCCAGCTCATGAACGACACGCCCAGGAGCAGCGCCATCACGAACTTGACCACCAGGCTGGCGTTTGCCACCAGGGTCCAGATTTCCAGGTCCTGGGTAACGTTCACTGGGCGATGTCCATTGGCTTGGGTCTATCCGGTTGATTCCAGAATTTTCTTGAGTTCCGCGGGGATCCTGACCGGGCGCTCGCGCTGGCGGTGGACCAGCGCCAACCGCACTCGCGCTTCGACCAGAAGTTCGCCCGCGCGTTCCACGCCCTGCTCGAACTCGACACTGGCCGCGCCGAGCGCGCCAACCCGGGCCGTGACGACGAGCTGCTCGTTGAGGCGCGCAGGCCGATGGTAGCGCACCGTAATCGCGTGCACCATGAACAATATGCCGCTGTCCTCGGCAAAGCGCATGAGGTCGAAGCCGCGCGCGTTGAGGAATTCGGTCCGCGCGCGCTCCATGAACGCGAGGTACTGGGCGTGGAACACCACCCCGCCCGCATCGGTGTCCTGGTAGTAGACGCGCAGCGGCAGGCGGAACGTCGCGCTCAAGGCGCGGCGTTCGGGTCACGCATGGCCTGCATGAGGCGCTGCGATTCGGCCGAAAGCGCCGCGGCATGGCGCAGCTTTGCCTCGTCGCCGGTTTGCAGCCCGGCGGCATATCCGGCAAACATGTCGCGCCGCACACGGGTGTAGTCGGTCAGCGCCCGCAGCTTGCTGGCTGCTGGCGACCCCGGTTCGAGGTGTACCGCGTTGAAACGAGCGTGCGCCACGATCCAGCCGGGCACGACATCCTTGCCAAATCCTTCGCCGAGCTCGCGATCGGAGATCCGCCCGGCCTTGCGTGCCTCCACCAATGCGCCGGCTTTCTTTGCGAGTGCTTCTTCTTCGGTGGCGAATTGCCGGATCGCGGCGATGGCCGCCCTGTGCGCGGCATAGGAGTAGGCGGGCGGCGGAACCGCAGCATATAACGCCACCATCGCCGCCGCGCCGAACGCGGCCGCCAGGAAGACGCGTCCCACCGACATCGTCGGGCGGGGCTGCAGCGGCCGGGCAAGCAGCCACCCGAGCGCGAAACCGCCGGCCAGGCCGCCGGCGTGCGCGGCGTTGTCTATCGCCGACACGACCGCGCCCAGCGCGATCGAATAGGCGATGAAAGCGATCGTGCTGCCGCGCAGGCTCTTCAGCACGCTTTGCGGCACCGAGCCCGGTTGACGCAACAAGTACGCGCCCAAGGCGCCGTAAACCCCGAAGATCGCGCCGGAAGCGCCCGCGCTCACGACGCGATCGGCGTTCCAGAGCAGGCTCGCGAAACTTCCCGTCAGCCCGGCGAACAGGTATAGCGCGACGAATGCGCCGTTGCCATACAGGCGCTCCACCAGCGTGCCCACGCACCACAACGCCCACATGTTCATGGCGACGTGAAGCACGCCGAAATGGATGAACATGCTCGAGGCGAGCCGCCACCACTCGCCTTCCTTGGTGATCGGGCCGAAATTGGCACCCCATCGCAGATGCACGGCGGAATCAGGCTGGAACAACCCGGCGCCGTCGATGAGCATCGCGGCGAACACCAGCACGTTGAGCGCGATGATCGCGTGCGTGACCCACACGCGGGGCGTGGCCTGGCCCAGGTGAAAGCCGAAGCGGCCCTGGTCGGGGGTCAGTTCCGCGGGCGAGGCCATCTAATCCGGGGGACCTTTTTCCGGCTCGGCCGGCAGGTTGCTCCACAGGTCGGCGGCCGCGGCCGACAGCGCCGCGGGCGCGACCAACCCGAAATGGCGATAGGCCTGCAGCGTGGCCATGCGCCCGCGCGGGGTGCGCTGCAGGTAGCCCTGCTGGATCAGGTAAGGCTCGAGCACGTCCTCGATGGTGTCGCGCTCCTCGCCGATGGCCGCGGCGAGGTTCTCCACGCCCACCGGCCCGCCGCCGAAGCGCTCGATCACCGCGAGCAGGAGCTTGCGGTCCATGACGTCGAACCCGAGCGGGTCCACGTCCAGCATCCTGAGCGCGGCTTCGGCCACGGCCTGCGTGACCACGCCATCGGCCTTGACCTGGGCGAAGTCGCGCACGCGGCGCAACAGCCGGTTGGCGATGCGCGGCGTGCCGCGCGAACGCCGCGCGATCTCAGGCGCGCCGTCGCCCTGCACACCGACCCCCAGCAGCAGCGCCGAGCGCTCGACGATCAAGGTGAGCTCGGCCTGGTTGTAGAACTCCAGCCGCGCGACGATGCCGAAGCGGTCGCGCAGCGGGTTGGTCAGCATCCCGGCGCGCGTGGTCGCGCCCACCAGCGTGAACGGCGGCAAGTCGAGCTTGATCGAGCGCGCGGCCGGCCCTTCGCCGATCATGATGTCGATCTGGTAGTCCTCCAGCGCCGGGTAGAGGATCTCCTCGACTATCGGGGACAGGCGGTGGATTTCGTCGATGAACAGCACATCGCGCGGCTCGAGGTTGGTCAGCAGCGCCGCCAGGTCGCCCGGGCGCTCGAGCACCGGCCCCGAGGTCTGGCGCAGGTTGACGCCCATTTCGCGCGAGATGATGTGCGCGAGCGTGGTTTTTCCCAGGCCCGGCGGCCCGAACAGCAGGACATGGTCGAGGGCTTCGTTGCGGCCGCGCGCGGCCTGGATGAAGATCTCGAGCTGCTCGCGGATCTTTTGCTGGCCGACGTACTCGGCGAGCTTCTGCGGGCGCAAGGCGCGCTCGATCTGCTCCTCCTGCACCGAAACCGGCGCAGCCGAGATCAACCGGTCGGTTTCGATCGCCACTTCAGGATTTTGCCAGAGCTTTCAACGCGGCCCGGATGCCTTCGGCCACGGGCATGTCGGGGGCGAGCTGGCGCGTGGCGAGGAGCGCCTCCTTCTCGCTGTAACCCAGCGCGAGCAGCGCGTTCAGCACGTCGGACGAGGCGCTCGTGCGCGCCCCGGCCGTGCCGGCGCCTGGCAGCGCATCGGCGAGCTTGCCCTTGAGCTCGAGCAGCAGCCGCTCGGCGGTTTTCTTGCCGATGCCGGGGACCTTGGTGAGGCGCGCCGGGTCCTGCGTGGCGACGGCGTGCGCGAGGTCGCCCACCGACAGTCCCGACAGCACCGACAGCGCGGTGCGCGCCCCGACGCCCGAGATACGGATGAGCTTGCGGAAGGCCGAGCGCTCCTCCTCGCTTGCGAAGCCGAACAGGATATGCGCGTCCTCGCGCACCACGAGATGGGTGAGCAACACCACTTTCTCGCCGGTGGCCGGCAGGTTGTAGAAAGTGCTCATGGGCACGTCGATTTCGTAGCCCACGCCCCCGGCATCGACCATGACCTGCGGCGGGTTCTTGCTCAGCAGCACGCCGGAAAGCCTGCCGATCATGCGGGTCCGCCCGTCTTGTACCCCGTGCCTCTCACACCAGCCTCCCGTTCTTCATGCGGCGTCCGAGGGTCGGAATCGCGCCCAGGCCCTGCCCCGCGTGGGCGTGGCAAATCGCGCAAGCGAGCGCGTCGGCCGCATCCGCGCTCGGGTCGCCGCTTAACCCCAGCAGGCGCCGCACCATCATCTGCACCTGCTCCTTGCCGGCCTTGCCCGCTCCGACCACCGATTGCTTGACCTGCAACGCGGTGTACTCGGCCACCGGCACCCCGGCGAGCACCGCGGCGCAGATGGCCGCGCCGCGCGCCTGCCCGAGCAGCAGCGTGGATTGCGGGTTCACGTTCACGAAAACTTTTTCGATCGCCGACTGCGCCGGGCGATTGGCGGCGATGACTTCCGCCAGGCCCTCGAGCAGCACCTTGAGCCGCAGGGGCAGTTCACCTTCGCCGCTCTTCACGCAGCCACTGGTCACGTAAACGAGGCGCGTGCCGATCTTGTCGATCACGCCGAACCCGGTCACGCGCAAACCCGGGTCGATGCCGAGGATGCGGACCGAGGGAGTCAAGAGGACCTCA
>JBBQCV010000144.1:0-9532 GCA_038319115.1 Burkholderiales bacterium
AGGCACTCGAGACCGGCGAAGAACTCGTCTACCTGCGCGAAGGCCTGTCGCGCCTCGTGTTGCGCCGGTTGCGCCGCGGCCATTGGGTGGTGCAGGCCGAACTGGACCTGCATGGCATGAACCGGCACGAAGCTTTGCAGAGCGTCGCCGCTTTCCTGCATGCGGCCGCGCAGCGGGGCCGGCGCTGCGTGCGCATCATCCACGGCAAGGGCTACGGCTCGAAGAACCGCGAACCGGTGCTCAAGGCCAAGTTGCGGAACTGGCTGGTGCCGCGCGACGAGGTGCTCGCTTTCTGCCAGGCACCGCCGCACGAAGGCGGCGGCGGCGCGCTGCTCGTGCTGGTGAAGTCGGCCGCGTAGCCGACGACGGCGTCGTTGCTCCGCCGCTAGACGGCGGCGTCGTTGCTCGCCGCTAGACAGCGGCGTCGTTAATCTCGCCGGTGCGGATGCGCACCACGTGCTCGACCGAGGTGACGAAGATCTTGCCGTCGCCGATCTTGCCGGTGCGCGCGGCCTTGACGATCGCCTCGATGGCCGGCTCGACGTGGGCGTCGGGCACCACCACCTCGATCTTCACCTTGGGGAGGAAGTCGACCACGTACTCCGCGCCACGGTAGAGCTCGGTGTGCCCCTTCTGCCGGCCAAAGCCCTTGACCTCGGTGACGGTGAGCCCGGTGACCCCGACTTCGGAGAGGGCTTCACGCACTTCGTCGAGCTTGAAGGGCTTAACGATCGCTTCGATCTTCTTCATGCTTTTTCTCCCGATCCCCGCCGGCGGCTGTGCAGTTCGATGGGTTCATTGTAGCAATCATTGACCGCGCACGGCGCGGTTCGCCCCGGCCTACTCGCGGTACTTGGAGGTGATCGGGTAGCGCCAGTCCTTGCCAAACCCGCGCAGCGTGATGCGCACCCCGGGCGGCGCCTGGCGGCGCTTGTACTCGCTGCGCTTGATGAGGCCGACCACCCGGCTCACGTCGGCCTGCGAGTGGCCCTGCGCGACGATCTCGGCCGGGCTGCGGTTGCGCTCCATATAGCCCTCCATGATCGCATCGAGCGTCTCGTAGGGCGGCAGACTGTCCTGGTCGGTCTGGTTGTCGCGCAGCTCGGCCGACGGCGGCCGGGTGATGATGTTTTCGGGGATGATGTCCGACACCGTGTTGCGGTAGCGGGTCACGTCCCAAACGAGGGTCTTGGCGAGGTCCTTGATGACCGCATACCCGCCGGCCATGTCGCCATACAGGGTCGAATAGCCCACTGCCATCTCCGACTTGTTGCCGGTGGTGAGCACGATCGAGCCGAACTTGTTCGACAGCGCCATGAGGATGGTGCCGCGGATGCGCGCCTGCAGGTTCTCTTCGGTGAGGTCGGGCGCGCGCCCGGCGAACTCACCGGCCAGCGTGGCAAGAAAGCTGTCGAACACCGGCTTGATCGGGATCACGTCGTAGCGCACGCCCACGCGCCGCGCCATCTCCTTGGCGTCGTCCAGGCTCATCTGGGCGGTGTACTGGGTCGGCATCATGACCGCGCGCACGCGGTCGGGGCCCAGCGCATCGCAGGCAATCGCCAGCGTCAGGGCCGAATCGACACCGCCCGAAAGCCCGAGCAACGCGCCGGGAAAGCCGTTCTTGCGCAGGTAATCGCGCGTGCCCAGCACCAGCGCGGCATACACCTCGGCCTCGAGCGAGAGTTCCTTCGACACCGGGCCCGGTATGGGGCGCGCGCCCTCGAACTCGGCAAGCTCGAGCGACTCCTCGAAATACGCCGACTGGCGCACGACGTTGCCCTCGGCATCCAGCACGCACGAGGCGCCATCGAACACGAGTTCGTCCTGGCCGCCGACGAGGTTGACGTACACCATCGGCAGGCGCGCGCTGCGGATCCACTCGCGGAACACCTTGTGGCGCGTGGCCTGCTTTCGCTTGTGGTAGGGCGAGGCGTTGATCGACAGGATCACCTCCGCACCGGCGGCCTTGGCCATCGCGGGCGCCTCGGGCCACCAGATGTCCTCGCAGATCGTGAGACCGAAGCGCACGCCCTTCAGCTCGACGATGCACGGCGCATTGCCCGCAGTGAAATAACGCTTCTCGTCGAACACTTCGTAGTTGGGCAGGTCGTGCTTGCGGGCCACCGCGGCCACGCGGCCGTCGCGGATCACCGCCGCGGCGTTGTAGCGCTTGCCGTCGCTCGCCTGCTCGGGGAACCCCACCACCGCGACGATACCGTGCACCTGCGTGGCGAGCGCTTCGAGCTCGGCGCGGCAGTCGCGATAGAAGCCCTCGCGCAGGAGCAGGTCCTCAGGCGGATAGCCGCAGATCGAAAGTTCGGGGGTGAGCACGAGGTCGGCGCCGGCGTCTCGCGCACGGCTGACGAAATCGAGGATGCGCGCGGCATTGCCTTGCAGGTCGCCCACGGTGCAGTTGATCTGCGCGAGGGCTATTACGATGCGCTCGCCCGCTTTGCCGCTTGCGTCGCTCATCGTGGTTGCGCGCCGATTTTCTCCGGCACGCGGGTATTCGCAGTCATGATTCGGACTATACCGCAAACATGGCGCTTGCCCGGGGGGCGCGCCGTCCGGAATAATGGCCTTCGCCCCTGCAATTTTTTCATGATGCCCACGCACTTGCGCCCCTGCGGTCCTGCCGCGCCGATCGTCCGCGTTCTCGCCTCCGCCACGACTTGATCAGGCTGCGCATCGTCGAATCACTGGGCGGCATCGACGCCGCGGCATGGAATCGCCTTGGCGACGGCAACCCTTTCCTGCGCCACGAGTTCCTGCACGCGCTGATCGACACGGGCTGCGCCTCGGCGGGCTCGGGCTGGCAACCGCAGATCCTCGTGCTCGAGCGCGACGGCGAACTGGCCGGCGCGATGCCGCTGTTCCTCAAGACGCACTCCTACGGCGAGTACGTGTTCGACTGGGCCTGGGCCGATGCCTACGAGCGCCACGGAATCGAGTACTACCCCAAGCTGCTTTCGGCGGTGCCGTTCACGCCGGTCACCGGCCCGCGCATCCTTGCCGAAAGCGACGCCGACCGCGCACTTCTCGTCGGCAAGGCGCTCGACCTCGCCAAGAGCGTGTCGTCGCTTCACATCCTGTTCCCCACCGAAGCCGAAGCCGCGCTGATGCAGGCGCGTGGCATGCTCCTGCGCCGCACGGTGCAGTTCCACTGGCGCAATGCAGGCTTTGCCGATTTCGACGATTTCCTCACGCGCATGTCGCACCAGAAGCGCAAGAACCTCAAGCAGGAACGACGCAAGGTACGCGAAGCCGGGGTGACGTTCCGCTGGCTGCAGGGCGAAGCGATCCGGCGCGAGCACTGGGAATTCTTCAACCGGTGCTATCGCAACACCTACCAGGCGCACCATTCAACGCCGTACCTGAACCTCGAATTCTTCCTGCGCGTGGGCGCCACGCTCCCCGAGCACACCCTGATGATCCTGGGAGAGCGCAACGGCGCGCCGATCGGCGCGGCGTTCAACCTGTATACGCCCGACACGCTGTACGGCCGCTACTGGGGCGCGCTCGAATACGTCCCGCTCATGCATTTCGAGGCGTGCTACTACCAGGCCATCGACTTCGCCATCGCCAACAAGCTGGCCACCTTCGAAGGCGGCGCGCAGGGCCAGCACAAGCTGTTCCGCGGGCTGCTGCCGGTGGAGACGCTATCGGCGCACTGGCTGCGCCACCCGCAGTTCTCCAAGGCCATCGAGGACTACCTCGAGCGAGAAACCGAAGGCATCGCCAAATACGTGAACGAACTGAACGAGCACTCGCCGTTCAAGGCGGGAGCATGAATCCGGGTCGGATCGCCGGCAGGGCGGCGGGCACGCAGGGGTAACCGGAACCGGAGCACGGCGATACGCGCGCTCCACCCTCAGAACTTCGGCTTCTTCTTCGCGCGCCCGTAGCGGGCCACGCCGTCGAGGATTTCCTGCCTGGCCTCCTCTGGGCCGACCCAGCCTTCGACCTTGACCCACTTGCCTGGCTCGAGGTCCTTGTAGTGCTGGAAGAAATGCGCGATCTGCGCGAGCACCGACTCGGGCAGGTCGCTTGGCGTGGCCACGGCGCGGTACAGGCTGGTGAGCTTGTCGATGGGCACCGCAAGGAGTTTGGTGTCCTCGCCCGCCTCGTCCTCCATCCTGAGCATCCCCACCGGCCGGCATCGCAGCACCACCCCGGAAATGAGCGGGAAGGGCGAAAGAACCAGCACGTCGACGGGATCGCCGTCGCCCGATAGCGTGTGCGGGACGTAGCCGTAGTTGCACGGGTAGTGCATCGCGGTCGACATGAACCGGTCGACGAACATCGCCCCGGTGTCCTTGTCGACCTCGTACTTGATCGGCTCGGCGTTCATCGGAATCTCGATGATCACGTTGACATCGTTGGGCACGTCGCGCCCGGTGGAGACTCGATCGAGGTTCATGCGCCTTCCCAATCTTGCGGTGTGCGATTCTATAATGGCCCTCGATTTCAAACCCCTTCACCCCCATAACCACAACTGGAGACAACCATGCGGCTCAAGGACAAGGTAGCCATCGTGACCGGCGCGGGCTCGGGATTCGGCGAAGGCATCGCCAAACGGTTCGCGCTCGAAGGCGCCAGCGTGCTGGTCAACGACATCAACGCCAAGGGCGGTGAGCGCGTCACGGCCGAGATCGTTGCCGCCGGCGGCAAGGCGCAGTTCGCCAAGGGCGACGTGACCAGCGGCGCAGACTGGGCCGCCATGGTGGCCAAGGCCACCTCGGCCTTCGGGCGCCTCGACATCGTGGTCAACAATGCCGGCTGGACGCATCGCAAGAAACCCTTCCTCGAGGTGACCGAGGCGGAGTTCGACCAAGTGTATGCGGTCAACGTGAAGAGCATCTACCTGTCGGTGCTGCACACGCTGCCGGTGTTCCGCAAGCAGGGCGGGGGCAACATCGTCAACGTGGCCTCCACCGCCGGCCTGCGCCCGAGGCCGGGCCTTGCCATCTACAACAGTTCGAAGGCCGCGGTGATCCTCATGAGCAAGTCGATGGCGGGCGAATTCGGCCCGGACAACGTGAGGATCAACTGCGTGAACCCGGTGTTCAGCCCGGAGACGGGCCTCTCGGCGGAATTTGCCGGCGGCGCGGTGACCCCCGAAGCGAGAAAGGCCTACCTCGCCAGTATCCCGTTGGGCCGGTTTTCAACCCCGGCCGATGTGGCGAACGCCTGCCTGTACCTTGCCTCGGACGAGGCGTCGATGATCAGCGGATCGTGTATCGAGGTGGACGGCGCGCGCTGCGTGTAAATTTTCTAATTCCGGCAATCCAGTTGACAGGAGATCCGCGCGTCTACTGACATTTCTAATTTAGATCTTCGGCTTTGTCCGGGAAATCCGATCAGTCAGGTTCGTCAATCCGGCAAATCGATGCGCAGGTTGCGCGCAATCCGGTCTTGCCACTCGGGCGCCACTTTCGCTGTTTCGGCGTATTGCCGCCAGTTCGAAACGGCGGCGCGGACCTCTTCGACGATTTTTCCGGCGCGTCCTCGCTTCATCATTGCGGCCTTGGCGCAGGCACGGAAGTCCTCCATCGAGAAGCCGTCGCGCTTGCCGTTGATGGTCATTTGATGCCGGGCAGTCCAGAGGCCGGAGGGGTTGTAGCTGTAAGTCATGTCGAACGCCGGTGCAAGCGACCAGCGGCCTTCCTGGTCCATCAGGAACGCGATGTTCTTGACGTGGTCGTCCTGGTTGCGCGCGACGACGTTGAACGCCATGCGGCGAAACTGCTCCTCGATCGCTGCCACCGGCAAATCGAGCTCTCGGATGACGAGAAGCGCCTGTTCGTAGGCATAGGCCCCGGCGTCGTTGAAGTCGTAGTGGGCGATTGCGCACAGCGATTGCGCGTGCAGCTTGCCGCCGCCGGGTGTGCGGTCGAAGCGGCGGGTCATGAAATGACGGCGGTCGTTCTCTTCCAGCAGCCGGCATTCGCTCATCGTTATCCCTGCGGCTCGCGCCATCATGAAGTAGGCGTACTCGATGGCGCCGTACCCTGTCGGATCTTCGAACTCCTTGTCCTTGTTGCCCGAGACGCCGTCGAACTTCAACAGCCAATGGTCGAACCCGTCGCCGGCCGCGACTTGTCCCGAGCGCACTTCATTGGTGGCCGGGTTCCAGGCGATGACTGCCTTGGCGCGTGCCCCGCCTGCGGAAGTGCCAACGCGGAGGATGGCCTGCAACGCATTTGCCCGGTCAGGGTCCGCGAACGAGGCCACAACATTGCCGCGCCGGGACAGTACGTCGGAGGCCATTCGCACCAAGTCGTCGATCCGGATCTTTTCAGCCACTCCGGCAGCGGGGCCGACGGCCGGCACGAACTCCACGGCGCCCATGCCGCGCGCGCCGGTGTAGCACAGCCGCTCGACGGCGTTGAAGGCGTCGGGCGTGCGGCCCTGCGTGGCGAGCCAAGCGTCGATCAGCGCGTTACCGAAGCGATCCGGGAGCGAATCCGCAAGCAGGCCGGGCAGGCCATGAAACGTAAGGCGGGAAAGGCTCGGGAACGCGTACACGTGATCGCCGAGCGGCATCACGATCGGCGAAACCTCGATGCCGCTCGCCGCAAAGCCGGGGGTGTATTGGAATGCGGCCACTTCGGCGCCGTCTTCGAGCGACACCGCGCCGATGGTGCGGCCCCATAGCCTCACCTCGGCCAACGTGGTCACGGGTTATCGGCCCGATTCATCAGCCCACGTCCATTTACCGGTTTTTGCAGTTGCCTTGGGCGGGGCTGCGCGCTTCCTTTCCTTGCCGCGCAGCTTGAGTTGCGCGACGGGACTCGGTATCGGCTCGGGGATCAGTACTTCGAGGTGGTCGGCCAGTCCTAGCGCCCGGCATACGCGCACGAGGTTGACCAACTGCGTCGGACCGCCTGCTTCCATGCGCTCTACCGTGCGTTTGGAAACGCCGGCCTGGGTGGCGAGGTCGGCCTGCTTCAGGTTGCGCCCGAGACGAACGCGCGCCAGACGTTCACCGAGCTCGCGGAGGACGGCGGCATCGACTAGCTGGCCGGTTATTTTCATAAGTCGTCAATAATGGCGAATAAAATGAATTTATGATATTTAATCGCCATAATACACGAATTATATAGCACCTATAGTCGTAATTATTGACGAGTAACGGCACAGGACGAGCTTAAATCGTCATTTATTACGACTAAATTTGAGATCTCGGCAGTCAGACGCCGCCGAGTTGGGAATGTACCGGTACTGGTACACAAGCTGCCCGGAGAGCCAATGGATCAGCCACTCTCCAGAAATGAATCTTCAGCTTTTGCGCACCCCGCCCAGCAGCACCCCGATCGGCCGCGCGCGGCGCTGGGGGCGTGATTCGGATTCCGGCTGGTTGGCCGCAGGGGGCGCCGAGCCGGGCTCGTAGGGCTTGCTGAAGATCGGGTCGGCCGGGGCCGCCGGGGGCCGCGACGGGGGCGATGGCCGGCCATGGGCACGGCTGCCGTGGTCCCTGTCGCCACGCTCCCTTTCGCCCCGTCCGCCTCGTTCGCCCCGCTCCCCGCGCTCTTCGCGCTCGCGGCGCGGACGACCCGTGGTGATCGGCGCAATCGGGGTAGCCACGTGCTGGACCTTGTCGGCTTCTTCCTTGCCGAGCAGTGCCGTGAGCGTCGCCGGGTCGGGCTCGTAGCCCGGCACCAGCACGCGGTCGATCTTCTTCTTGATGAGTTTCTCGATCGCGGCGAGGTCCTCGAGGTCGTCGGGCGACACGAGCGAGATCGCCTCGCCGGTGGCGCCGGCGCGGCCGGTGCGGCCGATGCGGTGCACGTAGTCCTCGGGCGAATGCGGGATGTCGAAGTTGATGACCTGCGGCAGGCCTTCGATGTCCAGGCCGCGCGAGGCCACGTCGGTAGCCACGAGCACCGCCGTCTTGCCCGCCTTGAATGCTTCCAGCGCGATGAGGCGCTCGGCCTGCGTTTTATCACCGTGGATCGCGTCGGCGTGGATATGCGCGGCGCGCAGCTGGTGCGCCAGCCGGTTCGTGCCGATACGCGTGCCGCAGAACACCAGCACCTGCTTGAGATCGCGCGAGCGGATGATGTGGGCGAGCAGGTCCCTTTTTTTCTCGCGCGCCACCGGATGCACGATGTGCGTCACCAGCTCGGCCGGCGCATTGCGGGCGGCGATCTGGACTTCGGCCGGATTGCGCAGGATGGATCCCGCCAGCTTCTTGATCTCGTCCGGGAAGGTCGCCGAGAAGAGCAGGTTCTGCCGCTCGACAGGCAGCAGCGCGATGATGCGCCGGATGTCGGGCATGAAGCCCATGTCCATCATGCGGTCGGCTTCGTCCAGGATGAGCACGCTCACCTGGTTGAACATCACGGTCTTGTTCTGCACGTGGTCGAGCAGGCGTCCGGGCGTGGCCACGAGGACCTCGACGCCGCGCTTCAACTCGGCGATCTGCGCGCGCATGTCGGAGCCGCCGTACACGCAGGTGGAGCGGATGGGCAAATGCTTGGCGTAGGCCTTGAAGCTCTCCTCGACCTGGATCGCGAGTTCCCGCGTGGGCGCGAGCACCAGCACGCGCACCGGGTGCTTGGCGGGCGAGGTGCTGGTGGTGGCCATCGGCGCGAGCCGCTGCAGCGTGGGCAGCGCGAAGGCCCCGGTCTTGCCGGTGCCGGTCTGCGCCCCGGCCATGAGGTCGCGGCCCGCGAGCACGATCGGGATCGCCTTCTCCTGGATCGGTGAAGGTTGCGTGTAGCCCAGATCGGTGACCGCCTGGAGGAGGGGCGGGATGAGGCCGAGTTGTTCGAAACCGGAACTGATGTCGATTGCCTGTGTGATGTCGATGCCTGCGCGGGGTTGGGTGGTGATTCTGTGCTGATTGGGCGTTGAACTGCCGAGGGGCGGCATTATACTCCGTTCCCCTCGGCGCCCCCCCATCGCCCCCAGCCCTTCGCCCGAATTGCCATGATCCTGTACCGCAACCTTGCCATCGCGCGCGGCCCGCGCGTCCTCTTCGACCGGGCATCGCTGACCCTCGAGCGCGGTTGGAAGATCGGCCTCGTGGGCGCCAACGGTTCGGGCAAGTCGAGCCTGCTGTCGCTGATGGCCGGCGAACTCACGCCCGACAAGGGCGAATGCGAGATCCAGCCCGGCACGCGCATCGCGTGGATCGAGCAAGTCGCGCCCGCGCTCGAGCAGCCGGTGCTGGAGTACCTGCTCGATGCCGACACCGAACTGCGCGCGGCCGAAGTCGCCATCGCCGAGGCCGAGGCCGCGCACCACGACGAGGACGACGGCCACGCGCTGGCGCTCGCCCACGAGCGCTTTGCCCATGTCGATGGCTACACGGCACGCGCGCGCGCGGCGGCCCTGCTCGCGGGCCTGGGGTTCCCGCCGGATGCGGCTGGCCGGGCGGTGAAGGAGTTCTCCGGCGGCTACCGCATGCGCCTGAACCTGGGCCGCGCGCTCATGAGCCCATCGGACCTGCTGCTGCTCGACGAACCCACCAACCACCTCGACATCGACACCGTGCTGTGGCTGGAGAACTGGCTGCGCGCCT
>JBBQCV010000145.1:0-9513 GCA_038319115.1 Burkholderiales bacterium
ACATAAGCGCCGGGTAGCGCCACTTCGACGAGCTAGGTTAAATTCCCCGGGGCGGGCAGTCTGTGCGTTGGCGAACGCTTTTTTCGCGCGACTTCGCGACGGTTGTGCATGCTCCTAATGTCCGCCTGTGTTCGGTGACGAACATACTCCGCGGACGTTCGTCGTCACACTGGCCGAGCCGTACCGTCCTCCTGACGCCCATTGCCCTACCCGGTCAATCGCATGCCCCTGAACCAACCCGTCGCAAGCGAAGCTCGCGAGAAAGCCCTGCTCAAGGCGGGCGCGCTTCAGAATGCCATCCTTACCAGCGCGAAATTCTCGATCATCGCCACCGATGAGACCGGCGTGATCCAGTTCTTCAATGTCGGCGCCGAGCGCATGCTCGGTTACCAGGCCGCCGAAGTCGTGAACTGCATCCGCCCGAGCGACATCCACGACCCCGAGGAAGTCACGGCACGCGCGCGGTCGCTAAGCATCGAGCTTGGCTCGAAGATCCAGTCGGGGTTCGAGGCATTGTCCTACAAGGCCTCACGCGGCATCGAAGACATCTATGAACTGACTTATATCTGCAAGGACGGCAGCCGTTTCCCGGCCATCATCTCGATCACGGCGCTGCGCGACGAAGCCGGCGCGATCATCGGCTACCTCCTGATCGGCACCAACAACTCGGTCAGGAAGCGCGTCGAGGACGAGCTCAACCGCGCCATGGCCGCCGCCGACCGCGCCAATCGCGCCAAGAGCGAATTCCTGTCGAGCATGAGCCACGAGCTGCGCACGCCCCTCAACGCCATCCTCGGCTTCGCCCAGCTCCTCGATACCGGCGGGCCTGCACCAACCTCTTCGCAAAAGCGCAACCTCGACCAGATCCTCAAGGCCGGCTGGTACCTGCTCGAGCTCATCAACGAAATCCTCGACCTCGCCATGATCGAGTCGGGCAAGGTGACACTGTCGCGCGAGCCGGTGTCCCTCATCGAAGTGATGCTCGAATGCCGCGCCATGATCGAGCCGCAGGCGCAAAAGCGCGGCATCGGCATGACCTTCCCGCGCTTCGACACCCCCATATACGTCCTTGCCGACCGCATGCGGGTCAAGCAGGTCCTGATCAACCTGCTGTTCAACGCGGTGAAGTACAACCGCCCGTCGGGCTCGGTGGCGGTGGAATGCAGCCTGGCCGACGCCGATACGGTGCACATTTCGGTGCGCGATACAGGCCCGGGCCTCGCGCCAGACCAGGTTGCGCAGTTATTCCAGCCGTTCAACCGGCTGGGCAAGGAGCGCAGCCCGGAAGAAGGCACCGGCATCGGCCTGGTGGTGACCAAGCGGCTGGTCGAGCTCATGGGCGGCACCATCGGCGCCGACAGCGTGCCCGGCAAGGGCAGCGTGTTCTGGGTCGAGCTCGGCGCGACCGCGAGTCCAAATTTCGACGCCCACGCGGCCGACGCCACCGCGCTCGCACTGCCGCTGGTTGCGCCCCGCACGCCGCAACGCACCCTGCTGTATGTCGAAGACAACCCGGCCAACCTCGAACTGGTCGAGCAGCTCATCGCGCGCCGCCCCGACCTGCGCCTGCTGGCGGCCGCCGACGGCGACCTCGGGGTCGAGTTCGCCCGCGCCTACCTGCCCGACCTGATCCTCATGGACATCAACCTGCCCGGCATGAGCGGCCTGGAAGCCATGCAGGTCCTTCGCCTCGACCCGACCACCGCGCACATCCCGGTCGTCGCGCTGAGCGCCAATGCGGTGCCGCGGGACATCGAACACGCCCTCGAAGCCGGCTTCTTCAGCTACCTGACCAAGCCGATCAAGGTAAGCGAATTCATGGTGGCGCTAGACTACGCCCTTGCATCCGCCGCCAAGCCGGTCCACGTTTCCGCCGCAAAGGAATCCACCCAATGACCGAAGACAGTGCGATCCTCGATGCCAGCATCCTCATTGTGGACGACCAGGAGGCCAACGTCGTGCTGCTCGAACTCCTGCTGCGCGACGCCGGGTTCACCGCCGTTTCGACGACGACCGACCCGACGCAGGTGTGCGCCATGCACCGGGCCAATCGCTACGACCTGATCCTGCTCGACTTGCAGATGCCGCGCATGGATGGCTTCCAGGTCATGGAGGCGCTCAAGGCCGAAAACGACGATTACCTCTCGGTGCTGGTCGTGACCGCGCAGCCCGACCACCGCCTGCGCGCGCTCAACGGCGGCGCCAAGGACTTCATCACCAAGCCGTTCGACGTCCTCGAAGTCAGGACGCGCATCCGCAACATGCTGGAAGTGCGCCTGCTGTACAAGAAGCTCGCCGCTTACAACCAGCAGCTCGAGCAGACCGTCCTCGAGCGCACCGCCGAGCTGCGCGCGAGCGAAGAGCGCTTTCGCAGCCTGACCGAGCTGGCTTCGGACTGGTACTGGGAGCAGGACGACAAGGGCGCCTTCACCAAGGCCTCCGGCCCGGTGCTGGAAATGCTCGGCCCCCGGCCCACGAACGGGGACGCAAACGTAGCCCAGGGCTGGGACGAAGCAGAACGCACCGCCCTGCAGGCCATCATCGACGCGCGCCAGCCTTTCCTCGATTACGAGCTGAGCCGCGTCGACGGCGACGGCAAGCGGCGCAAGTTCCGCGTGAGCGGCGAACCGATGTTCGGCAACAGTGCACGATTCATCGGCTATCGCGGCGTCGGCGTCGAAACCGGCCGTCAGGGCTGAGCGGCCCCCGAACATGCGCCCCGCCGACCTCTCGCCTCCCAGCCCCAACCAGAACCGCCTGCTCGCGGCGTTGCCGCGCGAGGAGTTCGACCGCGTGTCCCCGCATCTCGAGCTGGTGCCGATGAAGCTCGGCGATTTCCTCTACGAGCCCGGCGGCCAGTTGCAGCACGCCTATTTCCCCACCACCTGCATCGTTTCGCTGCACTATGTGATCGAGTCCGGCGCCTCGGCCGAGATCGCCGGTGTCGGCCACGAAGGCGTAGTCGGCGTGTCGCTCTTCATGGGCGGCAACACCACCCCAAGCTCGGCCGTGGTGCAGACCGCCGGGCACGCCTATCGCCTCGAGCACCACCGCCTCAAGGCCGAGTTCGACCGCGCCGGCCCTTTCCTGCGCCTGATGCTGCGCTATACGCAGGCGCTGATGACCCAGATGACGCAGACCTCGGTCTGCAACCGCCACCATTCCATCGAGCAGCAGTTGTGCCGCTGGCTGCTCACGACGCTGGACCGCGTGCCCTCCGGAAAGCTCGTCATGACGCAGGAACTGGTTGCGAGCATGCTGGGGGTTCGCCGCGAAGGCATCACCGAGGCCGCGGGGCGGCTGCGCGAGGAGGGCTTCATCGACTACCGCCGCGGCCACATCGAAGTGCTCGGGCGTGCCGGGCTGGAAAAGCGCGTGTGCGAATGCTATGGCGTGGTGCGGGCCGAGTTCCAGCGGCTCATGTCCGACACTCCGCGGGTCGACATTGCCGCGGTCGAGACAAGGGCGGCGCCGGCCCGCCGATAGTCAGTAAACTCCGGGCTGGAAAAGGGGGTGAGGGCGGCGCGCTGCCGCCCGCCCGCCAGCCATTGCCCCGGAGTGTCCATGCCCGCGTATCCCCACCTGTTCCAACCGCTCGACCTCGGCTTTGTCACGCTGCCCAACCGCATCATGATGGGCTCGATGCACACCGGGCTGGAGGAAATGCCCGACGGCATCGAAAGGCTGGCCGCGTTTTATGCCGAGCGCGCCGCCGGCGGCGCCGCGCTCATCGTCACCGGAGGCTTTTCCCCGGACGACGCGGGCAACCTCAGCGCGCACGCCGCCGAAATGGCCTCCACCGCGGACCGCGACCGGCACAAGCCCATTCCGCGCGCAGTGCACGCCGCGGGCGGGCGCATCTGCCTGCAGATCCTGCATGCCGGCCGCTATGGCAAGCACCCGCGCATCGTGGCGCCCTCGCCGATCCGCTCGCCGATCAACCCGAATGTCCCGCGCGAGCTCACCACCGCGGAGATCGAAACCACCATCGAAGCCTTCGTGCGCTCGGCGGTGCTGGCGCGCGAGGCCGGCTACGACGGCATCGAGATCATGGGCTCGGAGGGCTACCTCATCACCCAGTTCCTCGCCCTGCGCACCAACCAGCGCACGGACGAATGGGGCGGCAGCCTCGAGAACCGCATGCGATTCGGCGTGGAAGTGGTGCGCCGAACGCGCGCCGCGGTCGGCCGGGATTTCATCATCATCTACCGGCTCTCGGCGCTTGAGTTGGTCGAGGGCGGCCAGAACACCGGCGAGATCCTCGCCATGGCGCGCGCGATCGAGGCCGCCGGCGCGGACATCCTCAACACCGGCATCGGCTGGCACGAGGCACGCATCCCCACCATCGCGCAGGCGGTGCCGCGCGGCGGCTTCGCCTGGGTCACGCGGCGCCTGCGCGAGGCGGTCAAGCTGCCGCTCATCGCCTCCAACCGCATCAACGCGCCGGAAATCGGCGAGGAGATCATCGCGCGGGGTGACGCCGACATGGTTTCGCTCGCGCGCAGCATGCTGGCCGACGCGGAGTTCGCCAACAAGGCCAGGGCCGGCGACCGCGCCGCGATCAACATCTGCATCGCCTGCAACCAGGCATGCCTCGACCACATTTTTTCCGGGCGATTCGCTTCGTGCCTGGTCAACCCGCGCGCCGGCCGAGAGACGCAGCTCGCGTTCCTGCCGGTGACCCGGAAGAAAACGGTGGCGGTGGTGGGCGGCGGGCCGGCAGGATTGTCCTGCGCGGCCATCGCGGCCGAGCGCGGCCATGCGGTCACGCTGTTCGAACAGGCCGAAGAACTCGGCGGCCAGTTCAACCTCGCCAGGATGATTCCCGGCAAGCAGGAGTTCGCCGAGAGCGTGGCTTACTACGCCGAGCGCATGAAGCGCGCCGGGGTCGAAGTGCGCCTGGGCAAGGGCGCGACCGACGCGGAGCTCGCGACATTCGACGAAGTGGTCCTCGCGACCGGCATCGATCCGCGCCGGCCCGACATCCCCGGCATCGACCACGCCAAGGTGGCCGGTTACGTCGACGTCCTGCGCGGCCGCGCCAAGGTCGGTGCCAACGTGGTGATCATCGGCGCAGGCGGGATTGGCTTCGACGTGGCGCTGTACCTGCTCGAAAAAAACGGGCGCTCGCAGACCGACCCCAAGGCGTTTGCGGCGCATTGGGGCATCACCGCGGATGCCACTGTGGCCGGCGGGCTGGACCCGGCGGGACCGCAGGCCGCCCATCCGCCCCACCGCATCACCATGCTCAAGCGCTCCGACCTGGCGTTCGGGAAGACCCTCGGCCTGTCGACCGGCTGGGTGCACCGCATCGAGCTTGCGCGCAATGGCGTGGCCATGATCAAGGGCGTGCGCTACCGCGCGATCGACGACGCGGGTGTGCACATCACCGTGGACGGCAAGGACTCCTGCATCCCGGCCGACACCGTGATCCTGTGCGCGGGCCAGGACGCCAAACGCGACCTGCTGGCCGGCGTGGAGCGCCGCGGACGCAAGCCGCACCTCATCGGCGGGGCGAAGGAGGCGGGCGAACTCGACGCCAAGCGCGCCATGCTGGAGGGTGCCGAGCTGGCGGCGGCGTTATAGGCGTATTTTCCAAAACAGGAAAGTTGATTGCCCGGAGACTGGCTTTCCGATTAACTCTGCCCAATTGAAAGTTCATAAAACTAGGCGGTGGTAGACTTCGCCTTGCCATGAACGCGCCCGCCGCCCCGGTCCCCCCCCTGCCCGCCACGGCGGCCCGCGCGGTGCTCGACCGGGTGGCGAAGAACATCGAGCGGGTGCTGCAGGGCCAGCACGCGGCGATCAGGAAACTGCTGGCGGCCTTTTCCGCCGGCGGCCATGTGCTCATCGAGGACGTTCCCGGCACCGGCAAGACCACCCTGGCCAAGGCACTTGCGCAGTCGATCGGCGCGCCGTTCGCGCGCATCCAGTTCACCCCGGACCTGCTGCCCTCGGACATCCTCGGGGTGTCGATCTACAACCCGCGCGAGCAGGCGTTCGAGTTCCGTGAGGGTCCGGTGTTCACCAGCATCCTGCTGGCCGACGAGATCAACCGCGCCAGTCCGCGCACCCAGTCGGCGCTGCTCGAGGTGATGGGCGAAGCGCAGGTCACCGTCGAGGGCCGCACCCAGCGCCTCGATCCGCTGTTTTTCGTGATGGCGACGCAGAACCCGGTGGAATTCCGCGGCACCTACCCGCTGCCCGAGGCGCAGATGGACCGCTTTGCGATGCGGCTCTCGCTGGGCTATATCGACGCGGCGATGGAAGTGGCGATGCTCACCGCGCAAGAGCACGAGCACCCGCTGGCCTCGATCGGCGCGGTCGCGAGCCACGCCGAGATCCTCGGCGCGCGCGCGGCGGCCCACTCGGTGCGCATCGCCGAGGAAATCAAGGGCTACGTCGTGGCGCTCGCGCGTGCCACGCGCGAAATCCCCACGGTGCAGCTCGGCTGCGGCCCGCGCGCATCGATTGCGCTTACCCAGGTGGCGCGCTCGCTTGCGCTCATCGACGGGGAGCCGTTCGTGCGGCCCGAGCACGTGCGCGAAGCCGCCCAGAGCGTGCTCGCCCATCGCATCGTGCTGCAGCCGCAGGCGCGCTACGCCGGCGCAAGCGGGGCCTCCATCGTGGCCGACGCGCTGGATTCGGTCCGCGTTCCCGCCTGAACCGCGCCCATGCGGCGTCTCCACTACCGGCTGCTGCGCCTGGTCACGTCGTTCGACCGGGCGGTGCGCGAAAGGCTGACCGGCGCGGGCAAGCTCGCCGCGATCAGCGCCTTCATGGCCGCCATCGTCGGGCTGGACACGCACCAGTCGCTCGCCTCGCAGGTGTTTACCCTGCTGGCCGCGCTGCTCGTGCTCTCGGCCGGCCTGGCGCTGCTGTTTCGCCCGCAGGCGCAGGTACGCCGCCGCCTGCCGCGCTTTGCCACCGCCGGGGAGGCGCTCACCTATCGCATTTCGGTCAGCAACGCAGGCACGCGGCCGCTGGCTGACCTCGCGGTGCGCGAGCGCTTCAGCGACGCGCGCCCCAGCTTCGAAGAGTTCCGGCGCGCGCGCGAGCCGCGCGAGGGCAGGCGCAACTGGGTCGACCGCAAGGGCGGCTATTTCCGCTGGCGCCACCTGGTCGAGCGCCGCCTGCCCGAGCGCGCCGAAGGCGGCCCCCTCGCGTTGACGCCTCCGGGGGCGCATACCGAGGTGCATGCGAGCCTCCTGCCGCGGCGGCGCGGCGTGCTGTCGTTCGCGGGCATCGACCTCGTGCGGCCGGATATGTTCGGCCTTGCCTACGGGCGGGCACGCCTGCCCCTGCCCGACCGCCTGGTGGTCCTGCCGCGACGCTACCGCCTGCCCGCCGTGCTGCTGCCCGCGCAACGGCTGCTGCAGCCCGGCGGGCATGCGCTCGCCTCGTCGATCGGCGACTCGGAGGAATTCCTCAGCCTGCGCGAGTACCGCCCCGGCGACAGCCTGCGGCGGGTGCACTGGAAAAGCTTTGCGCGCACCGGCGAACCGGTGGTGAAGGAGTACGAAACCGAATTCTTCGAGCGCCATGCGTTGGTGCTCGATACCGGCGCGGCCACCGAGAGCGAGGCTTTCGAGGAAGCCGTGTCGATCGCCGCCTCGTTCGTCTACACCATCGACACGCAGGAGTGCCTGCTCGACCTGGTGTTCGTCGCGGGCGAACCCGAGTGCCACACCGCCGGGCGCGGCGAAGCCTCCAACGTGCACCTGCTCGAGGTCCTCGCAGGGCTTGGTCCTTCGGCACCAGCCAAGTTCGACGAGCTGGCGCGCGAAATCGTTGCCATGCGCGGCACGCTTTCGTCGGCGGTATTCGTGCTGCTCGCCTGGGATGCGCCGCGCAAGGCACTCGTATCCGCGCTGTCCGCCGCAGGGCTGGGCGTGCGTGTGCTCCTCGTCACCGACACCCCGCCCGCGCAGGCCGAAGGGGTGCTCGTGCTGCAGCCGGGCAGCATCGAGGCCGGCCTCATGGGGCTGGCATGACCTCCGCCCGCATCGCTGCGATCGAGGCGAGCGCCAGCGCGCCGCCCGTCGGTTTCCAGGTCGCGCCCCTATTGCTCGCGCTCGCGCTCGGCTTCTGGGGCTGGCAGACCAAAAATCTGCTGGCCGCCGCGGGCCTCGCGCTCGTCATGTTGCTGCCGGTGCTGACCTCGCTGCGCCTCGAGCTGTCCGAGCGCGACCAGCACCGGATCTCGGACCTGACCATGATCCTGTATGTCGCGGTCGCGGCTTCGTTCATTGCCACCGACGGGCTGAGGGCGGGCGTCCACCAGTCGCTGGTCTGGCTGCCCGGCATCCTGCTGCCGCTGCTGCTCGCGCAGACCATGTGTGTCGAAGGGCGCGTGCCGATGACCGCGCTGTTCCGCTACCTGCGCAAGATGAAGGCGCGCGGCGACAAGGTCAGCGACCCGCCGGTGGACCTCACCGGGCCCTACCTCGCGTTGATCCTGATCGCGGCGGGCATGGCCAACCAGCCCGGCTATGGCTATTTCGCCGGCATCGTGCTGATCGTCGGCGCGGCGCTACTGCGCATCAAGCCATCGCGGGTCCATCCGGCGGCGTGGCTCTCGGCCCTCGCGCTGTGCGCGGCGGCCGGCTTCGTCGCGCACAGCGGGCTCTACACATTGCAGTCGCTGATCGAGGACTGGATCATCGACTGGCAGCTCAGCGGCCCGCTGCTCGACCCATACCGCAGCTCGACGCGCATCGGCGAGCTCGGCCGGCTCAAGATCGAGGATGCCATCGTGCTGCGCGTGTACGCCGCTCGCGACGGGCACAAACCCGAACTGCTGCACCGGGCCAGCTACAACCAGTACATAGCCACCACGTGGATTGCGCGGCAGGGCAACCTCGAGGCACTGTCGGCGGGCGGCGATGGCACGGTGTTTGCGCTCGGCGGAAAGGGCGCGGCGCCAAGCCCGGAAGATTCGAAAACGCTGCGCATGTCGCAGCGAGTGCCGGGGGGGCGCACCATGATGGCCCTGCCGCTCAATGCTTCAGCCATCGGCGACCTGGTGGCCAGCCGCGTGCGCAGCAACCCGCTGGGCGCGGTGCAGGCGGAAATGGAAGTGCCGTGGACGTTCTTCAATGCAATCTACAGCCCATCGCCTGCGACCACCCCACCAGGCTACGCACAGGCCGGGCCCGACGACCTGCAGATTCCGGTGAAGGAGCGCCCGGTCCTCGAGGCCGTGGCGCGCGAACTTGCGCTGGCGGGGCTGCCCCCCGCGCAGGCGGCACAGCGCGTCCTGCGCCACCTGACGAGCTTCGAATACTCGACCGTGCGCAACCACCCGTATTCGGATGCCACGCCGGGGAGCGCCACCCCGCTGGCCGAATTCCTCACCACCACGCGGCGCGGCCACTGCGAATACTTTGCCACCGCGGCCACGCTGCTCCTGCGCACGGCCGGCATCCCGGCGCGCTACGCGACCGGCTACGCGGTGCAGGACTGGAGCGAATGGGAAAACGCGTGGATCGTGCGCGAACGCCATTCGCATGC
>JBBQCV010000146.1:0-9437 GCA_038319115.1 Burkholderiales bacterium
ACGCCGAGCTGGCGTTTAACGTCTGCAAGGATGCGCAGGCCCTCGTCCATGCCGGGGCCGCGGAAAGACTTGCCCGAGCTGCGGTTGGCCTTGTCGTAGGACGACTTGAAGATGAAAGGGATCGAAAGCGACCTGCAGATGTCGCGCAGCTTTCCTGCGGTGTCCATCTGCAGCGCCCGCGATTCGATGACGCACGGCCCCGCGATGAGGAACAGCGGGTGGTCGAGGCCGGCCTCGAAGCCGCACAGGTTCATGCTGCTACGACAGAGAGCGTCCCGCCGGGGCTGGCGCGCTTGCCCCGCGTGCGGTGCTTTTGCGCCGCCAGCAGGAACGCGGTGAACAGAGGATGCCCGGCGCGCGGCGTGGAGGTGAATTCCGGGTGGAACTGGCACCCGACGAACCACGGGTGGCCGGCAAGCTCCATCATCTCGGGCAGGTTTTCGCTCGGCGTGCGGGCCGACACGCGGTATCCCTTTTCCTCGAGCTGGGGCACGTAGATGTTGTTGACTTCGTAGCGGTGGCGATGGCGCTCGTTCACTTCCGGCCCGTAGATCTCGTGCGCGAGCGTGTTGGGGCTGACCGGGCAGCGCTGCGCACCCAGGCGCATCGTGCCACCGAGTTCGGAGTCGCCGCTGCGGCGCTCTACCCGGCCGGTGCGGTCGAGCCATTCGGTGATCAGCGCAACCACTGGATGCGGTGTATCGGCGGCGAACTCGGTGCTGTTGGCAGCCTCGAGCCCGCAGACGTTGCGCGCGAACTCGATCGTTGCAAGCTGCATGCCCAGGCAGATGCCCAGGTAGGGGACGTTGTTTTCGCGCGCGTATCGGATCGCCGCGATCTTGCCTTCGACACCGCGCTTGCCGAACCCACCCGGTACGAGAATCGCATCCATCGCTTCCAGGCAGGCGACGCCGTCGGTCTCGATCGACTCGGAATCGATGTAGTGCAGGTTCAGCTTCGACCGGGTGTGGATGCCGGCGTGGATGAGCGCCTCGGACAGCGACTTGTACGAATCGGCGAGGTCCACGTACTTGCCCACGAGCGCGATGTCGAGCTCGTGCTCGGGGTGCTCGAGGTCGTCGATCAGCTTGTTCCACGGCGTGAGGTTGGCCGCGCGCGCGAGGATGTTGAGCTTGTGGCAGACGATCTCGTCGAGCATCTGGTCGTGCAGCATGGCCGGGATCTTGTAGATCGAGTCGACGTCCCACGCGGCAATGACCGCCTCCTTGGACACATTGCAGAACAGCGCGATCTTGCGCCGGTCGTCCTCGGGCAGCGGCCGGTCGGTGCGGCACAGCAGCACATCGGCCTGGATACCAATCTGGCGCAGCTCCTTGACCGAATGCTGGGTGGGCTTGGTCTTGATCTCGCCGGCTGCGGCGATATAGGGGATGAGCGTGAGGTGGATGTAGCAGACGTTGCTGCGCCCGAGTTCCAGCCCCATCTGGCGGATGGCCTCGAGGAAAGGCAGCGACTCGATGTCGCCCACCGTGCCGCCGATCTCGACGATGGCCACCTCGGCCTCGCCTGCGCCGCGCTTCACGAAAGCCTTGATCTCGTCGGTGATGTGCGGGATCACCTGCACCGTGCCGCCGAGGTAGTCGCCGCGACGCTCCTTGCGGATCACGCTCTCGTACACCTGGCCGGTGGTGAAGTTGTTCCAGCGCTTCATCTTGGAGGACTGGAAGCGCTCGTAGTGGCCAAGATCGAGGTCGGTCTCGGCGCCGTCCTCGGTCACGAACACCTCGCCGTGCTGGAAAGGGCTCATCGTGCCCGGATCCACGTTGATGTACGGATCGAGCTTGATGTTGGTGACTTTGAGGCCGCGCGATTCGAGGATCGCGGCGAGGGAGGCGGCGGCTATCCCCTTGCCCAGGGAGGAAACTACACCGCCAGTAACGAATACGTATTTGGTCATCCGGGGGACGAATGCCGTGAAAGCCGAAGTTTACTCCCCTTTCGCGCCTGCCTCAATCTCGCGATGGAAAAAAGCCCCAATTCGCACTCAGGCACAAATGCAGCGTGCTTTAGCCACTCTCCCTTCATGAATTCCCGCGCCTCAACGGAAGCATCCGAATGCGGTCGCGATGCGGCTCGATGGTAACGAGCGCGCCCTGAGCGAGTTCAGCCACCATCTGATTCAGAGCACTCGCGACTCGACGCAGCATAGGCTCCGGACGCACGTTTTCGCTCCTCAGTTGAACCACGCTCGGGCCGGAATCCATGGACGTCGCAAGAATGGCGCCGAAATCCAGATCGTGAGTGAAGAGCACATGCCCATGCGCCGCGCACCAAGCAAGAACTTCTTCGTCGGGCGCCGCCGCTCTTCCCACAGTCGACCAGTGAATTGACTCGAATCCAAGCGACCGAAGCTCCGACGCCCAACGGGGCGACAGGTTCATGTCCACGAGAATCTTCATTCGCTGCTAAGTGCGAACTCCCTGTCCTCGACCCGCCAGGCCGCGTAACGCAGTGCCTGCAGAACGTCCTCGCGCTCAAGGTACGAATAGTCGGCAAGCACCTGCTCGATCGTCTGACCGGAGCCGATCAGACCGACGACCATGCCGACGGTCACGCGCATGCCGCGGATCGTGGGCTTGCCGCCCATAACTTTCGGGTCATGCGTAATACGTTCGAATTCGTGCACGGCTACCCCCGAACCTGTCTATGTGGCGGCGTTGAGAGTTTACACCTTCGAGATTCACTTGTTCGGCGCTTGCGAGCGAGGAAAGCACACTCAAGGCGCCATGCTGGCGGCCTTGATCGACTCGGTGCGGATTTCCTCGGTGAGCTGCGCCTTGTAGCCGGTGAACTCGGGCGTGGTCTTCATCTTGTAATGGCGCGGGTGCGGCAGGTCGATCGGCAGAATAGTCTTGATGTGGCCCGGCCGCGCCGACATCACCGCCACGCGGTTGGCCATGAAGATCGCCTCGTCAATGTCGTGGGTGACGAAGAGCACAGTCTTCCTGTCGGCCTCCCAGATTCCCAGCAGCAGTTCCTGCATGAGCGCGCGGGTCTGGTTGTCGAGCGCGCCGAAAGGCTCGTCCAGCAGCAGCATCTTCGGGTCGTTGGCCAGCGCGCGCGCCAGCGCCGTGCGCTGCTGCATGCCACCGGAGAGCATCTTGGGGAAATGCCCCTCGAATCCAGCCAGTCCCGTCTTGCCGATGAAGTAGTCGGAGATCCGGATCTGCTCGCTGACCGGCAGGCCTTTCTCGCGCAGGCCGAAGCGGATGTTCTCGCGCACCGTGAGCCAGGGAAACAGCGTGTAGGACTGGAACACCATGCCGCGGTCCGGCCCCGGCCGACTCACCGGCACGCCGTCGAGCAGCACCCGGCCGGTGGTGGGCTGGTCCAGGCCGGCGACGATGCGCAGCAAGGTCGACTTGCCGCAACCCGACGGCCCGAGGATGGTGATGAAATCGTTGTCCTCGATGGAGAGATCGGTCGGCTGCAGCGCTTGGGTGGGCGCGCCGCCGCTCACCCCGGGAAATACGCGCGACACCCCAACGATTGCGAGCTTCGACATCAGAACGCCCAGGGGTAGAGCTTGCGGTTGACCCACTTGAAAACGAGGTCGGTCACCAGCCCGATCACGCCGATGGTGAAGATGCCGAAGATCATCTGGCCCGTGTCGAGCATGCGCTGGCTGTCCATGATCATGTGGCCGATGCCGGTCTCGGCGCCCACCAGCTCGGCCACGATCACGTACGTCCAGGCCCAGCCGAGCACGAGGCGCAGCGTCTCGGCGATCTGCGGCGAGGCACCGGGCAGCATGACCCGGCGCACGATACCCGATGCGTCGGCGCCCAGCGTATACGCCGCCTCGACGAGGTCCTTGCGCGTGGCGCCCACCACACCCGCCACCATGAGGATCACCTGGAACACCGAGCCGATGAAGATCACCAGCAGCTTCTCGGCCTCGCCTATGCCGGCCCACAGGATCAGCAGCGGGATGAAAGCCGAAGCCGGCAAGTAGCGCGCGAAAGACACGAAAGGCTCGAGGAAAGCCTCGATCGGCTTGAACGCCCCCATGAGGATACCCAGGGGCACGGCGACGATCGCGGCCAGCACGAACCCGCCCACGACGCGGAACACGGTGATGCCCACATCATTGATGAATCCGAACTGGGCAAACAGGATGTAGCCGGTGACCAGCGTTTCGAGGGGCGTTTTCAGGAACAGCGGGTCGATGAACCCGCCCCACGTCACCACCGTCCACGCCGCAAAGAACAGCACGAAGAACACCGTGCCGAGCGCGATGCGCGCGCCGCGCGCGATCGGCTTGAGGGGCTCGAAAATCATCGGCTCGACCTCGCGTGCCGCCGCGATGCGCGGCACGCGCGTCGCAGGCCTACTGGAAGCTCAGGTCCACCATGTCTTTCGCCTTGATGTCCTTGGCGATCACGCGGTTGAACTTCAGCACCTCGATGGCGAAATTGGTGAACTGGGCGCTTTCCTTGGCGTAATAGGCCTTGTTCGCGTCGCGGTCCTGCCACGAGATGAACGCCGCGGACTTGCCGAACTGCTCGCCGGTCTGCTTGACCGCGCTGCCCATGAGCTCATAGGACTTGGCCGGCTCACGCTTGATCATGTCGAGCGCCTCGAAGAAGCTGTCCACCGCGGCCTTCACGGTCTTGGGGTTCTTCTTGATGAAATCGGTGCGAAACACCAGCGTGTCGACCACCACGGGGTAGTCCTTGGAGGTGACGAGGATCTTGCCCGCGTCAGGCTTGGCGCGCACGGTGGACAGGTACGGTTCGTACGTGACGGCGGCATCGTTCTGGCCGGCCACGAACGACTGCGCGGCGGGCTGCGAACCCATGGTCGAGCGAATCACGTCCTGCATCGTCATGCCGTTCTTCTGCAGGATGTACGAGAGCATGAAGTGCTGCACCGTGCCCGGGCCGTCGACCGCGACCGTCTTGCCCTTGAGTTCCTTGATCGAGTTGATGCTGTTGCGCACCACCACGCCATCGCCACCGTTGGACTTGTCGATGAGCAGGACCTGCTTCGCGGGCACGCCGGCGGCGGTCCAGACGATGTGCTGGTCGATCGTGGTCGCGGCAGCGTTCAGCGCCCCTGAGGCCAGCGCGGCGGAGCGCTGCACCGGCGCGATGAAGCGGATTTCGACGTCCACGCCGTTCTTCTTGAAGATGCCCGCCTTGTCGGCCAGCGACAGCGGCGCGAATCCCGTCCAGCCGCTGATGCCGAGGACGACTTTCTCCTGCGCCAGCGCAACCGACGACACGGTGGCCGAAACGGCCGCTAACAGCGCTGCTTTCAGCGCGAATCGAACTGCTTTCATTGTGTGGCTCCCCCGGGTTTTGCCTCGAAGGCGCCATTCTAGGGGCAGCGTGCTGCGACGCGCAATCGCATCGGTCCGCTCCTCGAATTCCGACGAAAGCAGCCGCGGCTGGCGAAGCCTGAGAAAATGCAGGTTCGCAACGAACCATCACAGAAGATCCCATGCAATCGAATCCCCCCCTTCGCGTCGACCATGTCGGCAGCCTGCTGCGCCCCGACAACCTCAAGATCGCCTTCATGCAGCACGCCACCGGCCAGTTGTCCCTCGAAGACCTCGTCGCAGCGCAGGACGACGCCATTCGCCAGGTCATCGCCAAGCAGGAGGCGCACGGCCTGCCGGTCGTGACCGATGGCGAGTTCCGCCGCCTCAACTGGCAGGTCAGCTTCTCAGAGGTGGCCGGCTGGGACATGTGGAACACCTCGTGGATGAATTTCAAGCAGAACCCGGGCAACATCGGCCCGACCGAGACGCCGTTCGAAAAAGGAGAGGACGCGGTGCTCTCGTTCCAGACGCCGGTGACGCAAAAGCTGCGCCTCGAGCGCAGCTTCCCGCTGAAGGAATACCAGTTCGCCGCATCAGCGGCGGCGCGCCCGGTCAAGATCACGCTCATGGGCCCGGACCGCGTGGCCCAGATGGCCGACATCGAGGGCTCCCGTGCGGCCTACCCGGACGCGGATGGATTTCTCGCCGATGTAGTCGCCATCCAGCGTAAGATGGTCATGGGCCTGCTCGACGCCGGCTGCCGCGACATCCAGCTCGACGAGCCGAGCTATACCGGATACGTCGATGCGCCCACGCTCGAGCGCCTGCGCTCGCGCGGCGAAGACCCGATGAAGAACCTCGACCGCGCGATCGCCGCCGACAACGCGGTCATCGCCGGGCTCGGTGGCAAGGCGACCTTCGGCCTGCACATCTGCCGCGGCAACCGCGCCAGCATGTGGCACCGCGAAGGCAAATACGACCCAATCGCCGAGCGCCTGTTCGGCAGCCTCAATTTCGACCGGTTGATGCTCGAGTACGACACCGAGCGCGCCGGCGGCTTCGAGCCGCTGCGCTACGTGCCCAAGGGCGTGACCGTGGTGCTCGGCCTCATTACCACCAAGACCGGGCGCGTCGAGACCGTGGACGAACTGCGCCAGCGCATCGACGACGCCGGCCGCTTCATCGACATCGGCCAGCTCGCGATCAGTCCGCAATGCGGGTTCGCCTCGGGAATCGCGGGCAATTTCCTTACCGAAGACGAGCAGTGGCAAAAGCTCGACGTGATGCTCGAAACCGCCCGGCAGGTCTGGGGATCGGACTGAGCACGCGCCTTTGCCGACCTCGATGCCGTCTGGTGGCCATCTCGGTTGGCCGCAGGGAGCCCGAAGTGCCGCTCACATACAATGAATGCGCCCGTCGGCACACCTATCGAAAAGCGAGCACACGCGACATGACCCCATCCACACCGCGCGGCCCGATCCGCGCCGCACGCGGCACCACCCTCACTGCGCGCAGCTGGCTCACCGAAGCGCCGCTGCGCATGCTGATGAACAACCTCGACCCCGAAGTCGCCGAACGCCCGGAAGAACTGGTGGTTTACGGCGGCATCGGCAAGGCCGCCCGCAACTGGGAATGCTATGACCAGATCGTGGCCAGCCTGCGCGCGCTCGAAGCCGACCAGACGCTGCTGGTCCAGTCGGGCAAGCCCGTCGGGGTTTTCCGGACCCACGCCGACGCGCCGCGGGTGCTGATCGCCAACTCGAATCTCGTCCCCCATTGGGCCACGTGGGAGCATTTCAACGAGCTCGACCGCAAGGGCCTGATGATGTACGGCCAGATGACGGCCGGCTCATGGATCTATATCGGCAGCCAGGGCATCGTGCAGGGCACCTACGAAACGTTTGCCGAAGCCGGGCGCCAGCACTACGGGGGCGACTGGAAAGGCAGATGGATCCTCACCGGGGGCCTGGGGGGCATGGGCGGCGCGCAGCCGCTGGCCGCAACCATGGCCGGCGCTTCGATGCTGGCGATCGAGTGTGACCCCTCGCGCATCGAAATGCGCCTGCGCACGCGCTACCTCGATGAGCGCGCCAATACGCTGGACGAGGCCTACGCGATCCTGCAGCGCGCCGAGACCGAAGGCCGCGCAGTGTCGGTGGGCCTGGTAGGGAACGCCGCCGAGGTCTACCCGGAAATCCTCAAGCGCGCCCGCGCCGGCGGCATGAAGCCTGCGCTGGTCACCGACCAGACCTCGGCCCACGACCCCGCTAACGGCTACCTGCCGGAACACTGGTCGCTCGAGCGCTGGAAGGACCTGCGCAAGAAAGATCCCGACGAAGTCGCGGTTTCCGCCCGCGAAGCCATCGCCAACCAGGTGCGCGCGATCCTCGGATTCCAGGCGATGGGAATCCCGTGCGTTGATTATGGCAATAACATCCGCCAGGAGGCGAAGAACGTCGGCGTGAAGAACGCGTTCGACTTCCCGGGCTTCGTGCCGGCCTATATCCGGCCCCTCTTCTGCCGCGGGATCGGCCCGTTCCGTTGGGTGGCGCTTTCTGGCGACCCGGAGGACATTGCCAGGACGGACGCAAAGGTGAAGGAGCTCTTTCCCGACGATGCGCACCTGCACCAATGGCTCGACATGGCGGCCAAGCGGATCCACTTCCAGGGCCTGCCCGCGCGCATCCTGTGGATCGGCCTGGGCGACCGCCACCGCGTGGGCCTCGCCTTCAACGAAATGGTGCGCAACGGCGAACTCAAGGCGCCGGTGGTGATCGGCCGCGACCACCTCGACTCAGGTTCCGTCGCAAGCCCCAACCGCGAGACCGAATCGATGCAGGACGGCAGCGATGCGGTATCGGACTGGGCGATGCTCAATGCGCTGCTCAACTGCGCGAGCGGGGCGACCTGGGTGTCGCTGCATCACGGCGGTGGCGTCGGCATGGGCTACTCGCAGCACGCCGGTATGGTGATCGTCTGCGACGGGACCGAGGCCGCGGACAAGCGTCTCGCACGCGTGCTCTGGAATGATCCGGCCACCGGCGTGATGCGCCACGCCGACGCGGGTTACGAGGACGCGATCCGCTGCGCGAAGGAACAGGGGCTCGACCTGCCGATGGTCCGATAGCCGGCGCGGTCAGGCGTCGAAACACACCACCGTGCGGATGCCCTCGCCGCGCCGCATCGAATCGAAGCCTTCGTTGATGCGGTCGAGCGGCAGGCGTGCGGTAACCAGCTCATCGAGCTTGAGCGAGCCCTCGAGGTACATGCGTGCGAGCCAGGGAAAATCACGGCGCGGACGCGCCCCGCCATAGCTCGAGCGGCGGATCTGCTTTTCGCCCATGAGCGCGCCCCACCGAAAAGCAACGTCGCGCGCGACCCCGGTCTTACCCAGCCAGATGAGCTGGCCGCCGGGACGGGTGATTTCGGCCGACAGCCGGAACACATCGGGATGGCCCGCGCACTCGATCACGCAGTCTGCCCCACGTCCCGCAGTGAGAGCCTTGACTTGGGCGATGGTCTCTTCGCCCGCCAACACGAAATGCGTGGCGCCGAAAGCCATCGCCGTTTCGCGCTTGGCGGCGTCGCGATCGATGACGATGATGATTTCGGCGCGCTGGATGCGCGCCCCCTGGATGGCATTGAGCCCCACCGCACCGCATCCGATGACGGCCACCGACGAGCCGGCGGGCACCTGCGCCACGCGGCACGCCGCGCCGACGCCCGTCATGACCCCGCAGCCGATGAGGCAGGCCCGGTCGAACGGGATCTCCTTGGGGATCGGGATCGCGCCGGATTCGGGAACCATTGCGTACTCGGCATGCGAGGACACGACCGAAAAATGGTGGAGTTTGGCCCCGCGTGCCTCCAGCCGCGACGTGCCATCCATGAGGTGGCCCGCGGGCTGGTGGCGCGTGAACGGCTCGCACAGGATCGGCAGGCCGCGGTCGCAGTAGAAACAATGCCCGCAAGTGGGGTTCCACGAGCACACCACGTGGTCGCCCTTGCGCACCAGCGTCACCCCCTCACCGACGGCCTCGACCACGCCCGCCCCCTCGTGCCCCAGCACGATCGGCAGCGGGTACGCAAGCTGGCCCTGCATGACTTCGAGGTCGGTGTGGCAAAGGCCGGACGCCCCCATGCGCACGAG
>JBBQCV010000147.1:0-9378 GCA_038319115.1 Burkholderiales bacterium
CCCATGGGCGGCGAATACCTGTCGGCCTTTACGGTGGGGGACCAATTGTTGTGGGGTGCAGCCGAGCCTTTGCGGCGCGTTTTGCGTATCCTTCTGGAGCGCGGGGTAGCACACTGAAAGCGTAAACGGGGAGGGGCGCGCCCGGGCCGAAGCCGGGTCGCCTTTTACATAAACCGATCGGGACCCTAGCTGAAAGAACGTAGAATTTTTATCAGCTTGCAAGGCTAACACTATGATGTTATGTTAGTTGTCCCATCGAATAAGACTCAGGGTGGTACAGTGGGAAAATCTGTCACCGCAAGGCTCTTGGCTGCGGCTTTGCTGTTGTGGGTTCCGCTGCAAGTTCTTGGGGCCGGCTTGGGCAAGCTCACCGTCCTTTCCGCCCTGGGTCAGCCGCTGTCGGCGGAAATCGAGATCGTGTCCCTCCAGCCGGGCGAAGAGGATTCCCTCGTCGCGAGATTCGCCCCAAGCGAGGCCTACCGGCAGGCAGGCATCGAGTCCAACCCCGCCACGCTTGGCGTGCGCTTCTCGATCGATCGCCGCAATGGCCGGCCCATCATCCGAATGGCCTCCAATGCGCCGATCAACGAACCCTTCCTGAACGTCCTCGTTGAACTGGCATGGAATAGCGGCCGCCTGGTCCGCGAATACACTTTCCTGCTCGATCCACCCGAATACAAGGGACCGCCCCCGGTCGCCGTCGCGCCAGCGCCTGTCGCGCGTCCGGCGGCGCCGACTGCCAGCTCGCCGGTACGGCCGCCCGCGCGTGCTGTGCAGGAGCGTCCGTTGGCACCCGCTGCTGCAGCCCCCGCCGCCGCGCCGAAGTCGCAGGGCACCTATGAGGTCAAGAAAGGCGACACGCTCGCCAAGATCGCCACGCAGTCCAATCCGGGCGGCGCCACGCTGCAGCAGATGCTGATCGCCCTCTATCGCGCCAATCCTGACGCCTTCATCGGCAACAATATCAACCGCCTGCGTGCCGGTCGCATCCTCAACCTGCCGGACCAGGCCGCCGCGACGTCGATCGACGAAGCCGAGGCGCGGCGGATGGTCAGCGCACAGGCGCAGGACTTCCGTAGTTACCAGAACAAGCTTGCCGGTGCGGTCGCAGCTGCGCCTGCCGAAAGCGCGGCGGGAGCACGCAGTTCAGGTGGGCGGATCACTCCCCAGGCCGAGGAGCCTGCTGCCCCCGGCGCCAAGGACCAGGTCAAGCTTTCCAAGGCCGACAAGGCCGAAGCCGCCGGCAAGGGCGCTCGTGCGGCAGCCGCCCGCGGCGACAACGCGGCGGCGCGCGAAAAGGCATTGCAGGAATCCGAGTCGCGCGTGGCCGAGCTCGAAAAGAACGTGCTGGACCTGCGCAAGCTGCTGGACCTGAAGAACCAGTCCCTTGCCGAGCTTGAAAAGAAAGGCGGCGCAAAGCCGGCCGTCGCGCCGCCAGTCGCCGCCGCTGTCCCCGTCCCGGCAGTCCCCGTCAAACCGGCAGCGGAAGTTCCCAAGGCGGCGCCCACACCAGTTGTGCCGCCCACGGCAGCCAAGTCGGGCGACGCAACCAAGCCGGCTGAACCGCCCAAGCCGGCGCCCGAAGCGGCCAAGGCTCCCGATGCCGCCATGGCCCAGGCGCCGGGCGCAGCGTTCACCACGTCGACTGGCGCGCCCCCCGCGCCGGCCGCAACGCCGACACCCAGCGCAGCACCCGCTCCGGCGCCCGGAGCAGCACCCGCTCCGGCGCCCGGAGCAGCCAAGGCGCCTGTGCCGCCCGCCAAGCCGAAGATGGCACCGCCGCCGCCGCCCCCGCCGACGCTCATCGATGAATTCCTCGATAATCCCATCGCACTCATCGGCCTTGGTATCGTGCTGCTCATCCTGATCGGGTATGGCGCATGGGCATGGCGACGCAAGAAGGCAGCGCAGTCGCGCTTTCAGGACAGTGTGCTGGGTGCACCGCCGGCCTCGAGCTTGGGCGCATCGTCGGTGTTCAGCGGCGCGGCGAGCGAAAGTATTGATACCGGCGCCGCAATCTCGCAGGCTGCAGTGGGCGATACCCCGGTGGCCGCGGCGGATACGGACGAAGTCGACCCGATTGCCGAAGCTGATGTTTATATGGCCTACGGCAGGGATTCGCAGGCCGAGGAAATCCTCAAGGATGCGTTGGCCAAGGATCCGGGTCGCCTTGCGATCCATTCCAAGCTGCTCGAAATCTACGCCGCACGACGCGACGTGCAGAACCTCGAGCAGACCGCGATGCAGGTCAAGGAGCTCACCGGAGGTACGGGCGAGGACTGGGACAAGGCGGTGGTGCTGGGCCGCACGGCGGACCCGGGAAATTCGCTTTATAGCGGCGATCCCGAGGCCACGGTAGTGATCCGGCCGGCGGCCGCAGGTGCGGTGGCCATGACGGCCGCGGCTGCGCCAACGCTGGATTTCGACCTCGATGCGGCGGCGCCGGGGGCGACCCCGGACATTTCCCTCGACGCCGAACCCAAGGCCGATGCAGCACCGGCGTCGGTGGATTTCGACCTGGGCGCGCCGGATACCGCCGCGCCGGTGGCCGAGCCCTCGGATTTCTCCCCCGATGGCACGATCATCATGGACACGAAGGACACCCAGACCCCGGCTAGCGGTGGGCTGGACTTCGATCTCGGGATGGACGAACCTGCCCCATCGCCAGCGCCCGCCAGCAGTCCTGCGGCCGCCCCCTCGCTCGATATCGGCGGCCTGGATTTCAACCTCGACAGCGACGCCGACAAGACCGTCATGATGCCGACCCCGTCGAAGGCGCCCGACATCGACCTCGACGCGATTAGCTTCGATCTCGGCACGCCCGATGCCTCCGCGCCGACCGGTGAAGCGGACGTGAAATGGCAGGAAGTGGCCACCAAGCTCGACCTGGCCAAGGCCTACGAGGAAATGGGTGACAAGGATGGCGCGCGCGATCTGCTCAGCGAAGTGGCGGCCGAGGGCGACGAGGCGCAGAAATCCCAGGCCAGCCAGATGCTGGCCAAGTTGGGCTGACGCGCCGGCCCGCACCGCGCGCAACCCTTTCCCAAGGCCACGGCCGCGCGCCGTGGCTTTTTCATTTTGTGCACGGTAGCCTGCGACATGCAGCGAATAGCACTCGGCATCGAATATGACGGCAGCCGCTTCCTCGGTTGGCAGACGCAGCCAGGCGGGCAGACCGTGCAGAACGCGCTCGAGGCAGCGCTTGGCGGCATCGCCGGCGCCGGGATATCCGTCACCTGTGCGGGTCGCACCGACCGCGGCGTGCATGCACGCGGGCAGGTCGTGCACTTCGAGCCGCCGGTGGCGCGCCCCCTGTCGGCGTGGGTGCGTGGCGTGAACGCGCTGCTGCCCGAATCAGTCGCCGTGCTCTGGTCGGTACCGGTGGCGGGCGATTTCCATGCGCGGTACTCCGCCTTGTCGCGGACCTACCGCTACGTCCTGATCAACCGTGCCGTGCGGCCCGCGCTCGAGGCCCGCCAGGCCGGCTGGTTCCACGCGCCGCTCGACGTTGATGTAATGCGCGAGGCCTCACGCCATTTGGTCGGTGAGCACGACTTCAGCGCTTTCCGCTCGAGTGAATGCCAGGCCAAGTCGCCGGTGCGGACGATCCACTTCCTCGAGGTCGGGCTGCACCACGACCGGATCACCTTCACGATTCGCGCCAATGCGTTCCTGCACCACATGGTGCGCAACATCGTAGGGACCCTGGTCTATATCGGCAAGGGACGGCATGAGCCGCAATGGGCTGCCGATGTCCTCGGTTCGCGCGAACGCTCGCGCGCCGCGCCGACTTTCGCGCCCGAAGGGCTGTGTCTCGAGCACGTCGAGTACGATTTGCGCTGGGGACTGCCGGCGACTTCGCCTGCAGAACGCGAATCGCAGGAGTTTCTGGCATGAGGACGCGGGTCAAGATCTGCGGCATCACGCGGGAGCAGGATGCGGTGGCGGCTGCGCAGGCCGGCGCCGACGCGATCGGGCTGGTGTTTTATCCGCCAAGTCCGCGCTTTGTGCCGGTCGAGCGCGCAATCGCGGTGCGCGATGCGCTGCCGCCTTTTGTGCAAGCCGTGGCGCTGTTTGTTAACCCCACCGCTGCACAGGTCGGGGAAGTCCTCGATCGTGTGCGGCCTTCGATGCTGCAATTCCACGGTGACGAGTCGCCGGCTTTCTGTCGCGGTTTCGGGCTGCCCTGGATCAAGGCCTGCCGCATGAAGGAAGGTGTCGATTTGCTAGAATACTTCCGCGCGTACCCCGGGGCGGCGGGTTGGCTGGCGGATGCGTTCGTGGAAGGTTATGGCGGGGAAGGGCAGAGTTTCGACTGGTCGGTGCTGCCGGCGGAGCGCGAGCGGCCGCTGGTGCTGTCGGGCGGGCTGACGCACGGCAATGCCGCGCAAGCGGTGCGCAGGGTCCGGCCGTGGGCCGTGGACGTATCCAGCGGCGTAGAGTCGGCTAAAGGCATCAAGGACGCGGCAAAAATGGCGGCGTTCATCCAAGAGGTCAAAAATGCAGATGTATGACTTACCCGACGCGCGCGGGCACTTCGGTCCTTACGGAGGTTCTTTCGTGGCCGAGACGCTCACCCACGCGCTCGACCAACTGCGCGACGCGTACGAGCGTTACCGGAAAGACCATGCATTCGTCGAGGAATTCAACTCGGAGCTCAAGCATTACGTGGGCCGCCCGAGCCCCGTGTACCACGCCAAGCGCTGGTCGGAGCAGGTCGGCGGCGCGCAGATCTACCTCAAGCGCGAAGACCTCAACCACACGGGCGCGCACAAAATCAACAACACCATCGGCCAGGCGATGCTTGCGCGCCGCATGGGCAAGAGGCGCGTCATCGCCGAGACCGGTGCGGGCATGCATGGCGTGGCGAGCGCGACCATCGCGGCGCGCTACGGCATGAAATGCGTGGTGTACATGGGCTCCGAGGACACCAGGCGCCAGGTGCAGAACGTGTATCGCATGAAGCTGCTCGGCGCGACGGTGGTGCCGGTGGAGTCGGGTTCGAAGACCCTCAAGGATGCGCTCAACGAAGCGATGCGCGACTGGGTGACGAACGTCGACGACACCTTCTACATCATCGGCACGGTGGCCGGCCCGCATCCCTACCCGATGATGGTGCGCGACTTCCAGTCCGTGATCGGCGAAGAGTGCAAGGTCCAGCTGCCTGAAATGACCGGCCGCCAGCCCGATGCCGTCATCGCATGCGTTGGCGGGGGCTCTAATGCCATGGGCATCTTCTACCCGTATATCCCATTCGAGGACGTGCGGCTCATCGGCGTCGAAGCCGCCGGTGAAGGCATCGCTTCGGGCAGGCATGCCGCGTCGCTGTGCGCCGGAAAACCCGGCATCCTGCATGGCAACCGCACTTACCTCCTGCAGGACGCCAACGGCCAGATCGCAGAAACGCATTCGGTCTCAGCCGGACTCGATTATCCCGGCGTCGGCCCTGAGCACGCGTGGCTGAAGGACACGAAGCGCGCAGAGTATGTCGCGGTGACGGACAGCGAATCGCTGCAGGCCTTCCATGACTTGTGCCTTCTGGAAGGCATCATTCCCGCGCTGGAGTCCGCGCATGCGCTGGCTTATGCCGCCAAACTCGCTGCCACCATGACCAAGGACAAGGTGCTGCTGGTCAACCTTTCCGGCCGCGGCGACAAGGACATGCACACCGTGGCGCAAAAATCCGGCCTGCAATTCTGATGTCGCGCATCCCCGCCAAGTTCGAGGCGCTGCGCGCGGCGCACCGCACAGCGCTCATCCCCTACATCACCGCAGGCGATCCCGGCCCCGCGTTGACGGTGCCTATCCTTCACGCGCTGGCCGAAACAGGCTGCGACATCCTCGAGATCGGCGTGCCGTTCTCGGATCCGATGGCCGACGGCCCGGCGATCCAACGCGCCTCGGAGCGCGCGCTCAAGCAGGGAGTGGGGCTGCGCGACGTGCTCGGCATGGTGCGCGAATTTCGCACTCGTGACACGGATACGCCCATCGTCCTCATGGGTTACGCGAACCCGATCGAAGCGATGGGGGTGGAGGCGTTCGTCACCGAGGCGGCTACATCGGGCGTCGATGGCGTTCTCGTTGTCGACTACCCGCCTGAGGAGTGCGGTGACTTCGCCGCGCTTTGCGGGCGGCACGGCATCGACCAGGTATTCCTCCTCGCACCGACTTCGACAGAGGCCCGCATCCGGGAAGTGGCGCGCGTGGGCAGCGGATACCTGTATTACGTAGCACTCAAGGGCGTGACCGGCGCGGGACACCTCGACCTCGCCGATGTGGCCGCGCAATTACCGCGGATCCGAGCGGCCACCCGGCTTCCGATCGGCGTGGGTTTCGGCATTCGCGATGCGGCCTCGGCAAAGGCCATCGCGAACCTGGCCGATGCGGTCGTGATCGGCAGCCGCATCATCGAGGAAATCGAGTCGGCCGGTGCCGAGCATGCGGTGGCGCGCGTGTCCGAATTGATACGCCCGATCCGGGCAGCGCTTGACTCCTGACGCCGGGGGTGCCCGATGAGCTGGCTGCAGAAACTCCTTCCGCCGAAGATAAAGCGCGTCGAGGGCGCCGCGCGCAAACAGGTGCCCGAGGGCCTGTGGACCAAGTGCCCGTCGTGCGATGCGGTCCTGTATGCCACCGATCTCGAGAAGAACCTCAACGTTTGCCCCAAGTGCGGCCACCATCGGCGCATCGGCGCGCGGGTGCGCCTGGAGGCTCTGCTGGACGAGGACGGTCGTTTCGAAATCGGGGCCGAGGTGCTGCCGGTGGACAGTCTCAAATTCAAGGATTCGCGCCGCTACCCGGAGAGGCTGGCCGAGGCGAACGAGAACACCGGCGAAACAGAATCGCTGGTGGTGATGCAGGGATCGATCAAGTCTGTCGGGGTGGTGGTGGCGGCGCACGAATTCGAGTTCATGGCGGGAACGATGGGCTCGGTGCTGGGCGAGCGGTTCGTGCGCGGCGTACGCGTAGCCATCGAACAGAAGGTGCCTTTCGTTGTGTTCACGGCAAGCGGCGGGGCGCGCATGCAGGAGGGCCTGCTTTCCCTCATGCAGATGGCCAAAACCACTGCCGCGCTCACGGAGCTGGGCGAGCGCGGGCTGCCTTTCGTTTCGGTCCTCACCGATCCCACCACGGGGGGGGTGTCGGCAAGTTATGCGTTCCTCGGTGACGTGGTCGTGGCCGAGCCCAAGGCGCTGGTCGGGTTTGCCGGGCCGCGAGTGATCGAGCAGACCGTGCGCCAGAAGCTTCCCGAAGGATTCCAGCGCTCCGAGTTCCTGCTCGAAAAGGGCGCCATCGACATGGTGATCGACCGCCGCCAGATGCGCGACAAGCTCGCGGTCCTGCTTGCGCTCTTGCAGCGCATGCCGGCCGACACATCGAACTAGCGTGCCTTGCGGGACCGCCGGGTCCCGCGTTGTGCACTGCCTGAAGAAAGCATCGCGTGGAAAAGCCCTCATCGCTGGCGCAGTGGCTGGCATTCATCGAGCGCCAGCATCCCAAGTCCATCGCGCTGGGGCTGGATCGCGTCGGGGCAGTGCTTGGCCGGATGGCGATCGCGCCCGCCTGCCCGGTGATCATCGTCGGCGGCACCAATGGCAAGGGCTCCACCTGCGCGATGCTCGAAAGCATCCTGCGCTGCGCGGGGTATCGCACTGGCCTGTACACGTCACCCCACCTCATCCGCTACAACGAGCGGGTGCGGATCGATGCGCGCGAGGCCGATGACGCGGCCTTGGTCGAGGGGTTCGGCGCGGTCATGGACGCCGCCGGCGACACGGCGCTCACCTATTTCGAATACGGCACCCTTGCGGCGGCATGGCTGTTCGCGCGGGAGGGGCTCGACGCATGGATCCTCGAAGTCGGCCTCGGGGGCCGCCTCGATGCGGTGAACGCGTTCGACGCAGACTGCGCCGTGCTCACCAGCGTCGACATGGATCACATGGATTACCTCGGGCCGACGCGCGAGGACATCGGGCGCGAGAAGGCAGGCATTTTTCGCGCGGGTCGTCCGGCCGTGGTCGCCGATGCGCATCCGCCCCAGACGGTGTTCGATGTGGCCGCCGCGGTTGGTGCCCGCGTGCTGCTCGGGGGCCGCGACTTCGGGTTCACGGCCGGGCCGGAACAATGGGTCTATTGGGGGCCGGCGGGCAAGCGTCCTGCGCTTGCGTATCCCGCCCTGCGCGGTCCGATTCAGCTCGTCAATGCCGCCGCGTCGATCACCGCGCTTGACGCTCTCCGCGACCGCTTGCCGGTTGCGATGCAGGACATCCGGCGCGGCCTTGCAGAAGTCGAAATGCCCGGCCGTTTCCAGATGCTGCCCGGCAGGCCGAGCGTGATCCTCGATGTGGCGCACAACCCGCAGGCGGCGCGTAACCTCGCGGCCAACCTCGCCGACAGCGGGTTCGCACCGGAAACCCATGCCGTGTTCGGCGCGTTGCGCGACAAGGACATCGCCGGCGTGGTGCGTGCGCTCGCCGGCCGCGTGACGCGCTGGCACCTGGCTTCGCTGCATGGTCCGCGCGCTGCCAGCGCCGCGGAACTCGCGGCCATCCTGGAGGCCGAGGGTGTCACGGCGCCGGTGGACCAGCATGCCTCGCCGATCATTGCCTTCGAGGCGGCACGAAGGCAGGCGGGGGAAGCTGATAAAATCGCGGTTTTCGGGTCGTTCCTGACTGTGGCGGATGTCATGGCTCATCTTTCCCGCCACCCAAGCCCCGGAAACCGCTGAAACCATGGCAGAGCGCTCGAACGCCACATCGAATAAAAAGCAGGATCCGGCGCCCGATGTAAGCACGCTGCAGAAGCGCGGACGTCGTCGCCTCGTCGGGGCCATTGCACTCGTGTTGTTTGCGGTGATCGTGCTGCCCATGGTGTTCGACCCGGAGCCCAAGCCAAACGCGCCCACGGTCAATATCCGGATCCCGAGCGAGGAGGGGACCAAGTTCACGCCCAAGGTTTCTCCCACTGGTCCACAACCCGATGCCCGCAGCCAGCCGTCGCCTAGCGCTCCTCAGCCCGTCGCGCCCGCCCAAGCGGAAAAGCCGATGACCGCGGCGGCCACGCCTGAAGCGTCGAAGGGCGAACCCAAGGCCGAACCCAAAGCTGAGCCGGGAGCTGAACCGAAGTCCGAGGCCAAGGCTGAGTCCAAGGCCGAGCGCAAGGCCGAACCAAAAGCCAAACCCGACGCGAGCGCCGAGTCCAAGCCGGCGAAGAAGGCCGCGGTCGAAAAACCCGCGGGCACCCCTGCCAAGGCCGAGACAGGCGGCGAGCGATACGTCGTCCAGGTCGGCGCCTTCGCGACACCCGAGAAGGTCAAGGAGCGCACCGAGATCCTCAAGCGCGAGCGGCTGCCTTACTACACCGAAACCGTGGCCGCAG
>JBBQCV010000148.1:0-9317 GCA_038319115.1 Burkholderiales bacterium
GCCGTCGTCCTTCATGCGCCCCAGGCGCAGGCACCCCTGCAGCCCCAGCGTGATCTCGGTCTGCATGTCGGCCAGCTTCTTCTGGATCAGCTGGTTGGCCGCCAGCGGCCGGCCGAACTGGGTGCGGTCCATGACGTACTGGCGCGCGCGGTGCCAGCAGTCCTCGGCCGCGCCGAGCGCGCCCCAAGCGATGCCGAAGCGCGCCGAGTTGAGGCAGGTGAACGGGCCCTTGAGGCCTTCGACGCCCGGCATGAGGTTCTCCTCCGGCACGAACACGTTGTCCATGACGATCTCGCCGGTGATCGAGGCGCGCAGGCCGACCTTGCCGTGGATGGGCGGCGCCGACAGCCCTTTCATGCCCTTGTCGAGGATGAAGCCGCGGATGCGGCCGTCCTCGGTCTTGGCCCACACCACGAACACGTCGGCGATGGGCGAGTTGGAGATCCACATCTTGGCGCCGCTCATGCTGTAGCCGCCGGGGACGGTCTTGGCGCGCGTCACCATGCTGCCCGGGTCCGAGCCGTGGTTGGGCTCGGTCAGGCCGAAGCAGCCGATGTATTCGCCGGTGGCGAGCTTGGGCAGGTATTTCTGCTTCTGCGCTTCGCTGCCGAATTCGAAGATCGGCACCATCACGAGCGAGCTCTGCACGCTCATCATCGAGCGGTAACCCGAGTCGACACGCTCGACCTCGCGCGCGATCAACCCGTAGCAGACATACGACAGGCCCGGGCCGCCGTACTCGGGCGGGATGGTCGGCCCGAGCAGGCCGAGATCGCCCATCTCGCGGAAGATCTTCGGGTCGGTCGAGCCGTTGCGGAAAGCCTCAAGCACGCGCGGCTGCAGCTTTTCCTGGCAATAAGCCGCGGCGGCTTCGCGCACCATGCGCTCGTCCTCGCTCAACTGGTCGTTGAGCAGCAACGGGTCGTCCCAGACGAACTGGGCTTTGGGCGACTTGTGCGGCGCATTCATGGGGGAAACTCCGGCTTCGTTGGGGTAGGCGATTTTATCCCGCGGGGCGTGCCGGGGTGTAAAAGCGCCCATCGCCGGTAATTTATTCAGGCACCGCCGCGTCGCGCAGGGCGGCAAGCCGATGATTCGGCTGGGCCCCGTGCGCTGGCACGTGAATTGCGCGATTGCGGGGAGTGATTCTCGCTGCAAAGAGGCTCCCATGAAAAACCTGATCGCCCGCCTGGTGTGCACCGTCGTCCTCTTTGCCGGGGCCGGCACCGCCGCCACGGGTGCCGATACCGCGCCGGACATGCTCGTGAAATCGGTGGTGGAAGATGTCCTCGCCGTGATCCGGGACAACAAGGACCCCCAGACCCTGCGCACGCTGGCTGAGCAGAAGGTGGTGCCGCACTTCGACTTCCGCCAGATGACGCAAATGGCCGCCGGGAAAGTCTGGCGCGAGGCGAGCGCCTCGCAGCAGCAGGCGCTGGAAAACGCCTTTCGCACGCTGCTCGTCAACACCTACACGTCCGCGCTCGGCCGCTCCTCGGCGGGACCCAAGACGATCGAGGTCAGGCCGCTGCCGGCATCGGCGGCGCAGGGCGAAGCGCTGGTCAAGACGATGGTGAAGGAGCCGGGCAAGCCGCCGGTGGCGATCGACTACCGCATGCAGAAGGAGGACGCCGGCTGGAAGGTCACCGACGTGACCATCGAGAACATCAGCCTGGTGACCAACTACCGCTCGACATTCACCCAGGAAGTGGCGCGCTCGGGCATCGACGGGCTGATCAAGTCGCTCGAGGAAAAGAGCCGCTCGCCGACCCGCGGCGGCATGGGCTGATGGCAGTATTTCGGCCGCAAACCCAAGCAGGACGCGGGGTTTCGGCCGAAATTGGCAGTATTCAGCTGTTCTGTCTTTCGATAATCATAGCTAGTCCTTGTCCCACGCCTATGCACAGCGACACCGCCGCATAGCGCCCGTTCATGCGCTCGAGCTGGCGCGCCACGGTGATCGCCAGCCGTGCGCCCGAGCATCCCAGCGGGTGGCCGATGGCGATCGCGCCGCCGTTGGGGTTCACGCGCTTGTCCTTGAAATCCACCTTCATGACCGCGAGGCACGCGAGCACCTGGCTGGCGAAGGCTTCGTTGATCTCGATGATGTCCATGTCCTTGAGCGTGAGCCCGGCGCGCTCGAGCGCCAGCGGAATGGCGAAGGCGGGGCCCACGCCCATGATGCGCGGCTCGACCGCGGCCGAGGCGGCCGACAGGATCTTCACCATCGGCTTCTTGCCGTTGGCCTCGCCCCACTTCTTGCTGCCTACGATCAGCGCAGCGGCGCCGTCGTTCACGCCCGAGGCGTTGCCGGCGGTGACCACGCCGCCTTCGAACAGCGGCTTCAGCCTGACCAGCGACTCCATGCTCGCGTCGCGGCGCGGGTGCTCGTCGGCGCTGAACATCACCGGCGGGGCGTCCTTCTTGCCGCCGGGCAGCGCGACCGGGAGGATCTCGCCCTTGTAGAAGCCTTCGGCCTCGGCGCGCGCGTATTTCTGCTGCGAGGCGAGCGCGAACTCGTCGGCATTCTCGCGCGTGACGCCGAATTCCTTGGCCACGTTGTCGCCGGTCTGCGGCATGGCCTGGTCGCCGTACTGCTTGGCGACCTTCGGGTTGGTGAAGCGCGAACCGATGGTGGTGTCGTACATCTTGGAATCGCGCCCGAAAGCCGACGAGGGCTTGGCGATCACGTAGGGCGCACGGGTCATGCTTTCGGTGCCGCCGGCGATGTAGAGGTCGCCTTCGCCGCAGGTGATGGCGCGCGCCGCGTCGATGGTGGCCTGCAGGCCGCTCGCGCACAGGCGGTTGACGGTCACGCCGGGCACCGAAGGCGGCAGCCCAGAGGCGAGCGTGGCGAAGCGCGCCACGTTGCGGCTGTCCTCGCCGGCCTGCGTGACGCAGCCGAGGATGACGTCGGAAATCTGCTCGGGCTTGACCGCGTTGCGCTTGACCACTTCGGCGATCACGCCCGCGGCGAGGTCGTCGGGGCGCACCGTGGAAAGCTTGCCGGCATGGCGGCCGATGGGCGTGCGCAGGCCATCGTAGATGTAGGCATTCAGCATGGTCAGTTCTCCGGGGTGAGCAGGGAAACGCCGAGGCGGGCGCGGCGCGTGAGCCACGGGCTCGGGCGGTAACGCGGCTCCTTGTAGAAGTCGTACATCGCCTCCAGGATCGCGAGGATTTTGGGCGCGCCTATCGCATCGCCCATCGCCAGCGGCCCGAGCGGGTAGCCCAGGCCGAGCACCACCGCGCGGTCGAGGTCCTCGGGGGTGGCGATGTTCTGCTGGACGATGTCGCAGCCCACGTTGACGATGTGGGCCACCACGCGCTGCGCGACGAAACCGGGGGAATCCTTGATGACCGATACCGGCACGCCGTCGGCCGACAGCAGTCCGTGCGCCATCGCGCGATAGGCCGACTTGGTGATCGGCGTGGTCATGATGGTGCGGCGCTTGGCGAAGCCGTAGATCGGGTCGACCGCCACGGTGCGCTCGGCGTCCAGGCCATGCTCCAGGGCCGCGGTGGTGGCATCCTTGCCCAGCGGCGCGACGAGGCACAGCGCGTCGGGCGAGGGCTTGGCGCCGGATTCGGATTTGACGTTGAGGCGGCCGACGAGCTCTTTCAGGCTGACCGCGTCGGGCGCGATCCACACCGAGGTCGGGCGCGCGGGCGGCGGCGAGGACTCCGGCTCGCTCACCATGGTGCCGTCCTTGTACTCGTACCAGCCGCGGCCGGTCTTGCGCCCGAGCAGGCCCGCGGCAACGCGCGGTTCGGCCACGAACGAGGGCTTGTAGCGCGGCTCCTGGTAGTACTGGTCGTACATCGACTTCATCACGCCGTGCGCGATGTCAAGACCCACGAGGTCCATGAGGGCGAACGGTCCGAGCCGGAAGCCCGCCGCATCGACGAGGATGCGGTCGATCACGGCCGGCTCGGCGATGCCCTCGGAATACAAGCGCAGCGATTCGGGCACGAAGCCGCGGCCGGCATGGTTCACGATGAAGCCGGGCGTGTCCTGGCAGTTGACCGGGGTGTGGCCGTAGCGTTTGGACAGTTCCGTCAATGCCTCGGTGACCCACGGCTCGGTCAGCACGCCGCCGACGACCTCGACGATCTTCATGACCGGCACCGGGTTGAAGAAGTGATAGCCGGCGACTCGCCCGGGCTTCTTCAGGTGGGCCGCCATCGCGGTGACCGAAAGCGACGAGGTGTTGGAGGCGATGATGCAGTGCTCGTTCACCACCGCCTCGAGTTCGGTGAAGAACTTGCGCTTCACATCGAGCACCTCGATGATCGCCTCCACCACGAGGTGGCAGGCAGCGAAAGCCTTGAGCTCCTCGACGATCTCGATGCGTCCGAGCGTGGCGTCGGAGTCCTTCGCCTTGACGCGCCCTTTTTCCACCAGCTTGGCGAGCGACGCGGCGATGGCGTCCTTGGCCGCCTTGGCGGCGCCAGGCTTGGCGTCGAACACCAGCACGCGCACGCCGCATTGAGCGAGCACCTGGATGATCCCGCGTCCCATCGTGCCGCTGCCGGCGACGCCGGCGGTGAGGTCCTTGCGTGTTACGTCTAGCATGTACTTGGTCTCTTCAAGGGGGCCGAAATTGCAGCGGCCGTTGCGGGAAGGGGCCGGGCGCGGATGCGTGACCGGCGAGGGGCTGAGTATAATCGTCATGCGTCATTTGACGACGTACAAAACTATACTAGGTGACGCGCCCCGCCGGGGGAACGCGCTATATTGCGCGGATCCAGGGCGAAGGGTGCAGCGCCCCTGCCTCCCGGCCCCCGGGAAGTGAGGCAAGCGTGGTGGAAGCCCCAAGGAGGCACACATGAAATACAACAAGATACTTCTCGCCTACAACGGTTCGCAGGAGGGCAAGCGCGCGCTGTTCGAATGCGCCGAATTCGCCGAGTTCCACCATGCGGAAACCCACCTGCTGGCGGTCGCGAGCATGCCGCCCAGCCTGTTCCTCACCGAAGGCTTCGTGCCCGAGGAGCTGCTCGAAGAAGAGAAAAAACGCACCCAGGTGGTCCTCGACGAGGGCATCAAGTCCCTCACCGAGAAAGGCTTCCAGGCCGCCGGCCACCTTGCCGTGGGCGAGCCGGTGGAGGAGATCTGCCGCCTTGCGCGCGAGCTCGCCGCGGACCTCATCGTGCTCGGCCACAACCAGAACACTTCGTTCGCTGCGCGCTGGTGGAAGGGCTCGGTCGGCGCGTCCCTGCTCGACTATTCGCCGTGCAGCCTGCTGATCGCGCTCTCCAAGCCGAAGTGAGCCGCGCATGACCGCGGCGGCGCGGCGCTCGGTCGCGCTCGCCGGGGCCGTGCTGGCCGCGACGCTGGCGGGCGCGGCCGGCCTCGCGGGAGCGGCCGACCCCGTGCGCGCCGCGAGCGAGGTCGGTGTCGTCAACCACCTCGCGGGCCTGGTCACGGTCAGCAACGGCCACAACACCGCCCGGGCACAGGCCTACATGAATATCCGCGTGGGCGACATGTTCGACGTCCCGGCCGGGGTGGTGGTCAAGGTGGCGTATTTCCAGGGCGGCCGGCAGGAGTCGTTCGCCGGGCCGGTCAGTTTCACCGTGGGCTCGCAGCAAAGCCAGGTGCTCCGGGGCACCGCCCCGCAGGTCAGCCAGTTGCCCGCCGGCGTGCCGCAGAAGATTTCCCAGACACCCGAGCTCGTGCAAATCGCCAAGTTCGGTGCGGCGGCCCACCCGCCCGGCCCGGCCGGTTCGCGCGAGGTGCGCCTCACGCCCCAGCAACAGGCCGAGGCGCGCCAGGCGCGCGAGGTCTACGCGAGGCTGCGCGCCGACACGCCGGGGGACGACATCACGCCCGAGCTGTACCTGTATTCCGTGCTGCAGGACCTGCTGCTGTACGGCGAAATGAAGACCCTGGTGGCGGAAATGGCGCGGCGCCAGCCGGGCAACCGCGACGTGGCCGCACTGGCCGAGTACGTGCGGCTCAAGACCGAGCCACGCTAGCCGCCGTCCCTTTCCACGCACCGGCCCGCCTGCGCGCGGGCTTTTGATTTGGAGTCGCATCGATGCAATCGTTCGGAAGCAAGCAGGACTACGCGGGCCGCCTCGAGGACGCCCGCATGCTCACGGGGCGTGGCCGCTATGTGTCGGACTGGAACCTGCCGGGCCAGGCTTACGGCAGTTTTGTGCGCTCGGACCGCCCGCATGCGCGCATCGCCTCGATCGACGCGAGCGCGGCGCTGGCGCTGCCGGGCGTGATCGCGGTCCTCACCGGCGAGGATGCGGCAGCCGAGGGGCACCAGTCGCTGCCCGCGTATGCGCCAATGAAGGGCCGCAACGGCACCGACCTCATCATTCCGCATCGCCCGACACTGGCGCTGGGACGCGTGCGCTTCGTGGGTGAGCCGATCGCGCTGGTGGTGGCCGAAACCGCCGTGCAGGCCCAGGACGCCGCCGAATCAGTGCTCGTCGACTACGAGGAGCTGCCCGCGGTGTTCGACGCCAAGGAGGCGCTCGCCGCCGGCGCGCCGCTGGTGCACGGCGAGGTCGCCGGCAACATCGCGCTCGATTTCGTCGGCGGCGACGAGGCCGCCACAGCCGCGGCTTTCGATAAGGCCGCGCGCGTGGTTTCGCTCGACGCCTACCACACGCGCGTGGTGGGCAATCCGATGGAGCCGCGCGCCTGCATCGGCAGCTTCGACCCGGCTACCGGCATGTACTACTTGCACGCCTGCACGCAGGGCGCCTCGGTCATGCGCGGCCAGATCGCCACCGTGCTTGGCGTGCCGCCGGAGAAAATCCGCATCGTCGCCGAGGAGGTGGGCGGCGGGTTCGGCGTGCGCTTCAACCTGTATCCGGAATACTGCGCCGCGCTGCTCGCGGCGAAAAAACTCGGCCGGCCGGTCAAGTGGGTCGGCACGCGCTCGGAGGTGTTCCTCGCCGACGAGCAGGCGCGCGACGTCCTGCACCGCGGCGAAATCGCGCTCGACGCCACCGGGCGCATCCTCGGCATGCGCTTCGATTTCATCTGCAACCTCGGGGCCTACATCGCGCCCACCGGCGCGTTCGTGAACACCCTCAACCTCGTCAACGTGGTGAGCGGCGTGTACGACGTGCAGGCGGTGCATGTGCATGCGCGGCTTGCGTTCACCAATACCATCCCGACCGCGGCGTACCGCGGCGCGGGGCGGCCGGTGAGTTCGTATGCGATCGAGCGCCTCGTCGACGAGGCGGCGGTACAGATCGGCATGGACCCGGCCGAACTGCGCCGGCGCAACCTCGTGCCAGCGGCGAAGTTCCCCTACAAGATCGTCACCGGATTCGAGTACGACTGCGGCGACTTCGAAGGCGTGCTCGACGATGCCCTTGCGGCGGCCGACTGGGCAGGCTTCGAGCGCCGGCGCGACGAATCGGCGCGCCGCGGACGCCTGCGCGGCCGCGGCCTCGCCTGCTACATCGAGGCAAGCGGCGGGGGCGGCATGGCGCCGCATGACGAAGTGCGCGTGCGTTGGGGAGCCGACGCAAAGATCACTCTGGAGGCCACCTCGCACTCGCACGGGCAGGGTCACGAAACCGTGTTCGCGCAGATCGTCGCCGGCGTGCTCGGTGTGCCGATGGAAGCGATCCGCCTGCGTACCGCCGACGCCGACCAGCACCTCGTGGGTAACCCGACCGGCGGCTCGCGCTCGCTGCTCGGCGTGGGCAGCGTGCTGCAGCTTGCCGCGAAAGAGGTGGTGAAGAAAGGGCTTGCACTTGCTGCAGAGGAACTGGAAGCGGCCGCGGCCGACATCGAGTTCGGCGATGGTGAGTACCGTGTCTCGGGCACCGACCGGCGCATCGCGATGGTCGACCTCGCGCGCAAGCACTCGGGCGAGAAGCCGCACCCGCTCGACCAGGACTTCGCCACCCGTTTCGGCTCGACGTTCCCCAACGGCTGCCACATCGCCGAGGTCGAGGTCGAGCCGGAAACCGGCGAGGTGGAGATCGTTTCCTACATCGCCTGCGACGACGCGGGCAACATCATCAACGCCCAGCTCGTCGAAGGCCAGATGCAGGGTGGCATCACCCAGGGCGCGGGGCACATCCTCGGCGAGCAGGCCGTGTATGACCGCGAGACCGGCCAGCTCCTCACCGGCAGTTTCATGGACTACCCGATGCCGCGCGCGCTGCTCGTGCCCGGCCTGCGCGTGCTGCACCATCCCGTGCCGACGCAAACCAACCCGCTCGGCGCCAAAGGTGTCGGCGAGGCCGGTGTCACCGGCTCCATGCCCTGCCTCATGAACGCTATCGCCGACGCGCTGCGCCAGGGTGGCGTGACGCGCTTCGACATGCCGGCGACGCAGGCGCGCGTATGGCAGGCGCTGCAGGCGGCCAAGGCGGGGCAGGGCGCGGCCTGCGCGGCGACTTTCGCATAGGCCGCGGCAATGGACGTGGTCGCGCAGTGTGTGGCGAAGATCCGTGGCCGCGGCCTGCGGGTGGTGTTCCCCGAAGGCGGCGACGAGCGCATCGTGGCGGCGGCCAAGCGACTGCATGACGAAGGCATCGCGGTGCCCATCGTGCTCGATGGCAGCGGCCCCGGCGAGCGGCTCGACGCCTATGCCGCCCTCTACCTCGAGGGGCGCCCCGAGTCGAACCCGAAACTCGCGCGCCGCATCGCCGCCAAACCGCTCTTCCACGCCGGCCTGATGGTCAAGGCGGGCGACGCCGACGCCATGCTCGCGGGCGTGGCGCACCCGACCGCGCGCGTGATCGAGGCCGGGATGATGACCATCGGCCTCGTGCCGGGCGTGGCCACGCCGTCGAGCTTTTTCGTGATGGCGCTCCCCGACCGGGTGTTGCTATACGCCGACTGCGCGGTCAACGCCGACCCGGATGCCGCGCAGCTCGCCGACATCGCGCTTGCGTCGGCGGCGAGCTGGCGCAGCGTGGTGGGGGGCGAGCCCCGCGTCGCGCTGTTGTCGTTCTCGACCCTGGGCAGTGCGAAACACGCTCATGTGGAGAAGGTCGTGCAGGCGCTTGCTATCGCACGCGCGCGCGAACCGGGCCTCGCCATCGATGGGGAACTGCAGGCAGACGCGGCGCTCGTGCCTGCGGTGGCGGAAAAGAAAGTGAAGCAGGCAAGCGACGTCGCCGGGCGCGCCAACGTGCTGGTGTTCCCGAACCTCGACGCGGGCAACATCGCGTACAAGCTCACGCAACACCTCGCGGGCGCGCGCGCCATCGGCCCGATCCTGCAGGGCTTTGCGCGGCCGATCAGCGACCTGTCGCGCGGCGCGAGCGTGGAGGACATCGTCGCCACGACGGCGGTAGTGCTTGCGCAGGCCGTCGCTTGAACTCGC
>JBBQCV010000149.1:0-9109 GCA_038319115.1 Burkholderiales bacterium
CAGCGAGAGCACGTAGTTGATCGAGCCCACGAGCATGATGAGCAGGGTGGCGGCAAACATCATCCCGGCGCGCGTGGGCACGATGTAGACGCGGCGGTGGCCGAGGCGAATCGGCCCGTGCTCGGTCGCGCGGCGGCCGTAGAACCACGCGGCCAGGCGCGAGCGGGGGATTGCTTCGGCGATCACGGCCGCCATGTCAGCTCGTGGCTCCTGCGAAGCCCCACTTGCCTTTCCACGCCCCCAGCACGAGGTTGGGGTACTCGGGCTTGCCCAGGCTGCCGTTGTAGCGGCCCAGCGCGCGGAAGTAATCGCCGCGCTCGATGTCGAGGTAGTGGCGCAGGATGATGCAGCCGTAGCGCACGTTGAGGCGCGCGTGGAACAGGTTGTGGTCGGGGCGGCCGATGAGCTTCACCCAGAAAGGCATGACCTGCATGTAGCCGCGGGCCCCGGCGCTGGAGACCGCGTACTTGCGAAAGGCGCTCTCGACTTCCATGAGGCCGAGCACGAGCTGCGGGTCGAGGCCGGCGCGCATCGATTCGTGGTGCACCGTCTTAAGCAGCTCGGTACGCACCTTGCGGTCGGGAATACGGCGTGCAAGGCGCGCCGACATTTCGTTGAGCCAGGTGCGCGCGGCCTCGGGGTCCTTGAACAACAGGAGGGGCGCGGACTTGTCGCTGATCGCCGCCGACATGGCGGAGCGCACGTTGTCGGCGAGCTGCTCGTACTGCTGCGCGCCCGCCTGGGCCGTTGCGCACACCGTGAGCAGGAAGGCAGCGGCGAACAGGCCCCGCAGATAGCCGAGGAATGCCGCCCTCACGCTGCGTTCATGCAGGCGCGAGCCTCGCCTTGATGGCCGCCACGGCTTCGGACTGCGGCAGCAGCGAGGGCTTGTCGTCGCGGCGCCCCTTGTACTCGACCGTCCCCGCCGCAAGTCCTTTCTCGGACACGACGAGCCGGTGCGGGATGCCGATGAGTTCCATGTCGGCGAACATGATGCCGGGGCGCTCGTCGCGGTCGTCGAGCAGCGCGTCCACGCCGGCGGCGATGAGGTCGGCACACAGCGTATCGGCCGCGGCTTTGACCTGCGCGCTCTTGTGGTACCCGATGGGCACCACGCAGGCTTCGAAAGGCGCGATGGGCGCGGGAAAAATCGCGCCTTTGTCATCGTGGTTCTGCTCGATGGCCGCGGCCACCACGCGCGTCACGCCGATGCCGTAGCAGCCCATTTCCATGGGCCGGGAAGCGCCTTTCTCGTCGAGGAACTGGGCTTTCAATTTCTCCGAGTACTTGGTGCGCAACTGGAAGATATGTCCGACCTCGATTCCGCGGCACAGTTCCAGTCGGCCACGGCCGTCCGGGCTCGGGTCGCCGGCCACGACGTTGCGAATATCGGCCACCGTGTCGGGTTCGGGCAGGTCGCGCCCCCAGTTGACACCGGTGAGGTGGTAGCCCGCATCGTTGGCGCCGCAGACGAAATCGGCCATCGCGGCGACCGAGCGGTCGGCCACGACCTTGAAGCCGCTCACAGCGACCGGCCCGATGTACCCCGGGACGCAGTGCATATGGGCCTCGATCTCGGGCGCGGTGGCGAACCGGAACGGGTCGAGGAACGGGAGCTTGGCCGCCTTGATCTCGTTGAGCGAATGGTCGCCGCGCACGAGGAGCAGGACGAAAGCGTCGTTGGCCATCACCGCGATGGCCTTGACCGACTGGCTGAGCGGCAGGCCGAGCAGTTCGACCACCTGCTCGCAGGTCGAGCGGTTCGGGGTCGGCACCTTCTGCATCGCCTGCGAGGGCGCGGCCCGGCCGCCTTCGGGCGCGAGCGCCTCGGCAAGCTCGATGTTGGCGGCAAAGTCCGAATCCGGGCAGAACGCGATCGCATCCTCGCCGGAATCGGCCAGGACCTGGAATTCGTGCGATCCGGTCCCGCCGATTGCGCCGGTGTCGGCGGCCACGGCGCGAAAAGCAAGGCCCAGGCGCGTGAAGATGCGGTTGTAGGTGGTGTACATGTTGCGGTATTCGCGCTCGAGGTCGGCGAAGTCGGCATGGAACGAATAGCCGTCCTTCATGATGAACTCGCGCCCGCGCATGATGCCGAAGCGCGGCCGGCGCTCGTCGCGGAACTTGGTCTGGATCTGGTACAGGTGCATCGGCAGCTTGCGGTAGCTCTTGAGCTCGCTGCGGGCGATTTCGGTGATTACTTCCTCGGAGGTGGGCTGGAGGACGAAATCGCGGTCGTGGCGATCCTTGAAACGCAGCAGCTCGGGGCCGTAGGCCTGCCAGCGGCCCGTTTCCTGCCACAGTTCGGCCGGCTGGACCACCGGCATGGACAGCTCGATGGCGCCGGCGCGGTTCATTTCCTCGCGCACGATGGCTTCCACTTTCCGCACGATCCGCAGCCCCAGCGGCATCCACGTGTAGATGCCGCTCGCAAGCCTGCGGATGAGCCCGGCGCGCAGCATCAGCCGGTGGCTGACGAGCTCGGCTTCGGAGGGCGCTTCCTTCAGCGTGGAAATGAGGTAACCCGATGTTCGCATTTAGCTTTTATTCGACCCGGAAATGTGAAAAAATCAACCTAAGATTTTAACCGATGGCGGTTACGATGCTCGATAAAGATGGGTACCGCCCCAACGTCGGCATCATCCTTTGCAATACGCGCAACGAAGTGTTCTGGGGCAAGCGGGTGCACCAGCATTCCTGGCAGTTTCCGCAGGGCGGCATCAAGCACGGCGAGACGCCCGAGCAGGCCATGTTCCGCGAATTGGAGGAGGAGACCGGGCTCAAGCCCGACCACGTGCGCGTCCTCGGGCGCACGCGCCAGTGGCTGCGCTACGAAGTCCCGCACCAGTGGGTGCGGCGCGACTGGCGCGGCACGTATCGAGGGCAGAAGCAGATCTGGTTCCTGCTGCGCATGACGGCACGCGACTGCGACGTCAAGCTGCGCGCCAACGAGAAGCCCGAGTTCGACGCCTGGCGCTGGCACGACTACTGGGTGCCGCTCGAATCGGTGATCGAATTCAAGCGCGACGTGTACCAACAGGCCCTGACCGAATTGCACCGCTTCCTTTCCATGGACCAGCGCACGCGCCGGCGGCGCGACGAGGCGATCCCGCGCTGAAAGGCGCGCATTTGCCCAGCGCCTGCCCACACGGCGGGGCTATCGCCCGCATAGCGACGCTCAATCGGGCGCATTGCCAATTTTGATTTGATTAATCGGTGCGCGGGTTCTAGCCTTAGAATTCGCATCGCGTAACGTTTTCAGGCACACGCAACACTCGTCACAGCAGCACCCACAGGAGGCGCAAATGCAGCTCAAGGAATCCAAGACCCTCGACAACCTGAAAGCGGCGTTCGCCGGCGAAAGCCAGGCCAACCGTCGCTATCTCTATTTCGCAGCCAAGGCCGACGTGGAAGGCCAGAACGACGTGGCCGCGCTGTTCCGTTCCACCGCCGAGGGCGAGACCGGCCATGCGCACGGGCACCTCGAGTACATAGAGGTGGTCGGCGACCCCGCCACCGGCCTGCCCATCGGCAGCTCGCGCAACAACCTCGCGGCCGCAGTCGCGGGCGAGACGCACGAGTACACCGACATGTACCCGGGCATGGCCAAGCAGGCGCGCGAGGAAGGCTTCTCCGAGATCGCCGACTGGTTCGAGACGCTGGGCAAGGCCGAGCGTTCCCACGCCAACCGCTTCCAGAAGGCGCTCGACGCCCTGGTCGACTGACCGCGTCCAGAGCCACCAACGAGGACAAGGGCGGGGCCGCAGGGTCCCGCCCGCATTCTTTCAAACATGCCGAGAATCGACCGCGAAAGCCTGCTTTCGCTCGAAGCCTACGCGAAGGCGCGCAACGACTTCCGCGCCAGGGTCATCACGCACAAGAAGGACCGCACGGTGCACCTGGGCGAGCATGTCACGCTCATCTTCGAGGACGAGCTCACGATCCGCTACCAGATCCAGGAGATGCTGCGCATCGAGCGCACCTTCGAGGAGGCCGGCGTGATGGAGGAGCTCGAGGTCTACAACCCGTTGATCCCCGACGGCGACAACCTCAAGGCCACGATGATGATCGAGTATCCCGACGTGGCCGAGCGCGCGCGCATGCTCGCGAAGATGAGGGGCATCGAGGACAAGGTCTGGTTGCAGGCCGAGGGCTGCGCCAAAGTATTTGCGATCGCCGACGAGGACCTGCCGCGCGAGAACGCGGAAAAGACCGCCGCGGTGCATTTCCTGCGTTTCCAGCTCGACGAGGAGACGCGCAAGTCGCTCAAGTACGGGGTGTCGCTCGCGATCGGCGTCGAGCACACCGCGTATTCCGCGGTCGAATCCCCGGTCGGGCCGGGGGTGCGCGCCTCCTTGGTGGCCGACCTCACGTGATGCACCGTTGGATTGTCGCCAATTTCGTCCTGGTCCTCGTGGCCTCGGCGGGCGCGACCGCGCATGCGCAGCCGAAATCGGAGTGGGAGATCAAGCAGGAGGCGCTCGACTGGAAGGAGAGCGAGGTTGCATTGCCGGCCTACCCGATGCCCGCGAACCTGGTCGAGTTCGAGATGAGCGCCGGCGGTGGGTTTCGCTTCTTCATCGACAGCGAATCGCTGCTCCCCACCGGCGACGGCACCATCCGCTACACGTTGGTCGCGCGCAGCGCCTCCGGGGCCGAAAACGTGAGCTTCGACGGGCTGCGTTGCAAGACCAGGACCCACAAGGTATTCGCCACCGGTCGCTCAGGCGGAACGTGGGCGCGTGTGCCCAACAGCGAGTGGAAGGAATTACGGAACCGCAACGCCAGCCGGCAGCACGCCCTGCTCATGCACGATTTCTTCTGCCCATCGGGCGTGCCCATCGCTTCGAGGGAGGAAGGCATGGCCGCGCTGCGCCAGGGCATCCACCCGCACGCCGTCAGCTACCAGCCCGGAGTGGGACGGCGTTAGCTGAGCACCAGGTTGTCGCGGTGGATGAGCTCGGGCTCGTCCACATACCCCAGGATCGCTTCGATCTCGCTCGAGGGCTTGCGCATGATGAGCCGGGCTTCGGACGAAGCGTAGTTCACCAGCCCGCGAGCGATCTCCATGCCGTTTTCCCCGATGACGGCCACGACCGCGCCGCGCTCGAACTCTCCCGTCACCGCGAGCACGCCGATCGGTAACAGGCTCTTGCCTCCGGTCGATAGCGCACGCACGGCCCCGGGATCGAGCATGACGCGGCCGCTCACGGTGAGGTGGTCGGCCATCCATTGCTTGCGGGCGGCCAGGGCCATCGTGGTGGCGCGAAGTTCGGTGCCGATGCGCTCGCCCGCAGCAAGCCGCCCGAGCACATCGGGCTCGCGGCCGGAAACGATGACCGTGTGCGCGCCGCTGCGGGCCGCGCGCTTGGCGGCGAGCACCTTGGTGAGCATTCCGCCTTTGGCAAACGCGCTGCCGGTGCCCCCGGCAAAGGATTCGAGCGCGGGGTCGCCTGACACTGCTTCCGGAATCAGCCGCGCGGCCGGTTTGCGGCGCGGGTCCGCGTCGTACAGGCCGGCCTGGTCGGTGAGGATCACGAGGACGTCGGCTTCGACGAGGTTGGTGACGAGCGACCCGAGCGTGTCGTTGTCACCAACTTTGATCTCGTCGGTCACCACGGTGTCGTTCTCGTTGATGACCGGGATTACGCCGAGGTCGAGCAGCGTGCGCAGCGTCGAGCGCGCGTTGAGGTAACGCTGGCGGTCGGCCATGTCGGAATGGGTGAGCAGCACCTGAGCGGTGGCGATCGAGTGCTCGCGAAAGCAGGCTTCGTAGCATTGCACCAGTCCCATCTGGCCGACTGCCGCGGCGGCCTGCAGCTTGTGGACCGCGTGCGGGCGCCGCGTCCAGCCCAGGCGCTGCATGCCTTCGGCGATCGCACCGGAAGAAACCAGGATTACCTGCTTGCCGGCGGCGCGCAGGCCGGCGATCTGCGCCGCCCACCGCGCGATGGCCGGCTGGTCGAGGCCGCGCCCGTCATTGGTGACCAGCGACGAACCGATCTTGATCACGAGGCGCCGGGCGCCGGCGACCGCGCTGGCGCCGTTGCCCGTGCCGGCCTTCGCGCCGGTATTTGATCCCCCGGCCACGCTATTTCTCTTCCGCTGCTGCCGGTGCAACCGCGATGAACTTGGCCACCTGGCGGCAGACCTCGTCGCAACCAGCGCCGCTGATCGCGGAGACCTTGAACCACGGCCCTTTCCAGCGCATCGCTTTGAGGAACTTGGCGATCTTCGCGTCGTGCGCGGGATCGAGGTCGATCTTGTTGAAGACCAGCCAGCGCGGCTTGTCGAACAGGGTCTTGTCGTACTTCTTGAGCTCTTTGACGATCGCCTTGGCGTCCTTGACCGGCTCGGCTCCTTCGTCCAGGGGCGCGATGTCGACGATGTGCAGCAATAGCCGCGTGCGCGACAGGTGGCGCAGGAACTGGTGCCCGAGCCCGGCGCCATCGGAGGCGCCCTCGATCAGCCCGGGGATGTCGGCGATCACGAAGCTCGAGGCCATGCCGACGCGCACCACGCCGAGCTGCGGGCTCAGTGTCGTGAAGGGATAGTCGGCGACCTTGGGGCGCGCGCTCGATACCGCGCGGATGAAGGTCGACTTGCCGGCGTTGGGCAGGCCCAGCAGCCCGACATCGGCGAGCACGCGCAGCTCGAGCTGCAGCTCGCGCTCCTCGCCTTCGGTGCCCTTGGTGAACTGGCGCGGCGCGCGGTTGGTGCTCGACTTGAAGTGCAGGTTGCCAAGCCCGCCTTCGCCACCCTTGGCGAGCAGTGCCCGGTCGCCGTGACTGGCGAGGTCGGCGATGTGCTCGCCCGTGTCGCGATCGCGGATGATGGTGCCCACCGGCATGCGCAGCTCGATGTCCTCGGCGCCCTTGCCGTACTGGTCGCGGTTGCGGCCGTTCTCGCCATGTTTGGCGCGATGCTGGCGCGCGAATCGGTAGTCGATGAGGGTGTTGATGTTGCGGTCGGCAATGGCCCAGATGCTGCCACCGCGGCCGCCGTCACCGCCGCTGGGGCCGCCGCGCGGGATGAATTTCTCGCGCCGGAAGGCCGCAACGCCGTTGCCGCCTTTGCCTGCGTAAATCTGGATGCGTGCTTCGTCTATGAACTTCATTGGTTGTTCCAGAAACAAAAAAGCCCTACCGGGACGATAGGGCTTTTTCGCGGTCGGCGGGGTTGGCCTGCTATGCAGCCACCACGCTGACCATGTGCTTGCCCTTCTCGCCCTTGATCGCGAATAACACCCTGCCGGTGATCTTGGCGAACAGGGTGTGGTCCTTGCCCATGCCGACGTTCGTGCCCGGGTGCACCCGGGTGCCGCGCTGGCGGATGATGATGCTGCCGGCGGGGATCAGCTCGCCACCGAAGGCCTTGACGCCGAGGCGCTTGGCCTGCGAGTCGCGGCCGTTGCGGGAACTGCCGCCTGCTTTCTTGTGTGCCATGGATTAGCTCCTGTCTTTACAGACCGACGATGTCGTCGATGCGAACTTCGGTGTACGACTGCCGGTGGCCCTGCGATTTCCGGTAGTGCTTCCTGCGGCGCATCTTGAAGATATGCACCTTGTCGCCGCGGCCCTGCGCCAGGACTGTCGCGTTGACGCTCGCGCCCGACACGAAGGGCGCGCCTACCTTGACCGAATCGCCTTCGCCGAGGGCGAGGACTTCGGCAAACTGCACCGCCGCGCCGACTTCGGCGTCGAGCAGCTCGATCCTCAACTTTTCACCGGAGATCACGCGGTACTGCTTGCCGCCGGTTTTGATGACTGCGTACATGTCGTTTCCTTTATTGCGGTCCTGAGCGAAGCGCCGGGCTCAATCCACTTTGGGTTCGATCCTGGTGCGCTCGCATTTGTTACCGCGTCCCGCCCAGGCACCCACGCCCAAACGTTGCGCGGCTCTTTTGCCGCATTGTGATCCGAAGAACCTTCAATTTTAACGGAATTCAGGCCTCCGAGTCAAAGCGCGGAAGGGGCCACTATGCTAACCTCTGCGTCCTCCCGGTCGGCCGCCTACGCGGTCGATAGCCAAAATTCCCCAATTGCATCAAGTACAAAGCCCTTGACCCCGCCTGCCATACTCGGACCCGTCGCCAGTGACATGGAGCGGGTCGACGCACTGATCCGGGAGCGATTGCGCTCCGACGTGATCCTCATCCGGCAGGTAGCCGAGCACATCGTGGCTGGCGGCGGCAAGCGCCTGCGGCCGGCACTGCACCTCATGGCCTGCGCCGCGGCGGGCTACGAAGGCGAGGCGCGGTTCGAACTGGCCGCGGTGATCGAGTTCATCCACACCGCCACCCTGCTGCATGACGACGTGGTGGACGAGTCCGAGCTCAGGCGCGGTCGCAAGACCGCCAACGCCGCATTCGGCAACGCCGCGAGCGTGCTGGTTGGCGATTTCCTGTATTCGCGCGCCTTCCAGATGATGGTTTCGGTGGGCAACATGCGCGTCATGGAAATCATGGCCGAGGCCACCAACACGATCGCCGAAGGCGAGGTCCTGCAACTGCTCAACATCCACGACCCGCAGGTGGACGAGGCGCGCTACCTCGAAGTGATCCATCGCAAGACAGCCAAGCTCTTCCAGGCCGCGGCGCGCCTGGGCGGCGTGATGGGCGATGTGGCACCGGAAGTGGAACAGGGGCTGGCCGATTACGGCACGCACCTGGGCACGGCGTTCCAACTCATCGACGACGTCCTCGACTACAGCGGCGAGGCGGGCTCGATCGGCAAGAACCTCGGCGATGACCTGGCAGAAGGCAAGCCCACGCTGCCGCTCATCTACGCGATGCGCACCGGCACCCCGGCGCAAGCGGAACTCATCCGCGGCGCAATCGTGCACGGCGGGCGCGAGGACTTTGCCGAGATCGTCGCGGCGATCGACGCGACCGGGGCGCTCGCGTATGCACGCAAGGCGGCGCGTACCGAAGCCGACGCGGCGCAAGCGGCGATCCGTCACCTGCCCGACTCGGCCGCCAAGGCCATCCTCGTGCGCCTGGCCGACTATGCGGTGGTGCGCGACAACTGAGCCAGAGCACCCACCGCCATCCGCGGTTGCCCGGCGGGCGTAATTTCTCTGTTAAAATCCGCGACCTTTCCGCGGCCGC
>JBBQCV010000150.1:0-9089 GCA_038319115.1 Burkholderiales bacterium
TATTTCACCGCCCTGCAGGTGCTGCCTGGGTTCATCCTCGTGGCCACGCTAGGGTGTTTCGTGGTCACGCGCGCGGTGTTCTCGGTGGCCACTGCCTACGGGTTCACCGAGTACGCGCAGGACCTCGCGATGCGGGTGCTCGTGCTCGACCTCGTGCCGCTCTTTGTCGCTTTGTTCGTCGCATTGCGTTCGGGGTCGGCCATCGGCACCGAAGTCGTGCTGATGCATATCAACGGCCAGCTGGACGCTCTGGAGCGGCGCGGCGCCGACCCCATGCGACACGCACTGGTCCCGCGTGTCATCGGCAGCACGATCTCGGTGGTCGCGCTCACCACGGTCGGCGGCGCGATCTCGCTGGTGCTGGCCTACCTGGGTGTCTATGGCATGTCGCCCTGGGGGCTGCAGGATTTCACCCATTCGGTCGGGCAGATCTTCGACTCCATGACCACGTTTGGCCTGGGCCTGAAGTCCCTCCTGTTCGGCCTCGCGGTGGCCGTGATTCCTATCACTGCCAGCCTCGACACCCCGCGCATCATCCGGCTTGCACCCATCGGCGTGCTGAACGGCATGGTGCGCCTGTTCCTCACCCTCACGCTCATCGAGGGTGGGTCGCTGGCCGTGCGTTACCTATAATCCTGCGCTCATGGAATCCACGCCCCCTTCCGCGCCTTCGTCCGAAACGCCTTCGTCCGAACCCGTCACCACGGCCCCCATCCGCCACCTCGAGCTGAAGGCGGGCCTGCTGCTGGTGCTCACGGCCCTGCTGATCTTCTCCTATATCGGCTATGTGCTGTATGCGCGCGGGATATTCGAAGGCACGCGAGACCTCGTGCTGGTCACCGACAATTCCGAAGGGGTGCTGGTGGGCATGGACCTTACATTCGCGGGGTTCCCCATTGGGCGCGTGCGCCGCATCGAGCTCGGCGACGACGGGCAAGTGCGGATCCGCGTCTCGGTGCCGGAGAAGGATGCCCGCTGGCTGAGGGTCACCAGCGTATTCACCATGGAGCGCGCCCTCGTCGGGGGCACGCGCATCCGGGCCTTCAGCGGGCAACTGAATGATCCTCCGCTGCCCGACGGCGCGGTGCGGCCGGTCCTGCGCGGCGATGCGACCGACGAGCTCCCGCGGTTGCTTGCCAATGCGCGGGCGCTCCTCGAGAACCTGCAGAAGCTCACGGCGGCCGACTCGAGCCTGGGCCACAGCCTGGCCAACGTGAAGTCGCTCACCGAGCGCATGTCGGGAAAAGGCGGGGCGCTGGCGGTAGCCCTTGGCGGCGAGGAGAACGCGCGCAAGGTGGTGGCCTCCATCGACCGGGCCAACAAACTCCTCGATTCCATGACCGGTGTGGCGGCGCGGCTCGACCAGACACTGGTAAAAGCCGACCAGCGGGTGTTCGGCAGCGACGGCGTCATGGACGGCACCCAGAAAGCGGTCGCCCAACTCAACGCGGCGCTTGCCGATGCGCGCGAAAGCCTGAAGAAAGTCGATGCAGTGCTGGTCGATGCGCAAAAGATCAGCGCCAATGCGCGTGGGGCGACCGACGGTCTGGCCGAACTGCGCGCTGAAGTCGACGCCAGCCTGCGGCGGGTGGCCGGGCTGATCGACGAAATCAACCGCAAGTGGCCGTTCAAGCGCGACGTGGAACTCAAACTGCCATGACGCGACGCTCGTCTTCGGATGCTGCGTCGACCCCCGCTGGGCGTGCTTTCGACGGGCGCCTCGCCGGGCGTGCCGTTGCCGCTGCAGCGGGGCGCGTTGCCGCAATGCTCCTGCTCGCAGGCTGCGCCGCCTCCTCGCCGCCGCCGGACTGGCAGGCCAACGCGCACCTGGCGCTCGCAAATTTCGAACGTGCCTACCTTGCGGGCAATTCCTCCACAGCGGACAAGGAATTCGCCCGCACGCGCGCCGAAGTTTCGAGCACGGGCCGGGTCGACCTGGTCGCGCGCGTGGAGCTCGCGCGCTGCGCCGTGCAGGTGGCCAGCCTTGCGTTCGACGACTGTGCCGGGTACGCGCCGCTCGCCGCGGACGCGGCCCCCGAAGAGCGTGCCTACGCGCAATACATCGCCGGCCTCTGGCAGGGGATGGACGCGAACCGGCTGCCACCCCAGCATCGCGCCGTCGTCGCGAGTGGCACCCTGCCCGCGGACCCGCTTTCCCGGCTGGTGGCGGCGGGCGCCCTGTTCCGAACCGGACGCCTCCCCCCTGCGGGTGTGAGGTCGGCAATCGATGCCGCATCGGACAACGGCTGGCGCCGCCCGCTGCTCGCGTGGCTGGGTGTAGAGGCAAAGCTTGCATTGGACGCCGGCGACACGGCGGCTGCGGCGCGCATCCAGAGGCGCATCGAACTGGTCACCAAGGGAGGCGACAAGTAAGCGACAAAGCCTGCGTGGGTGCTCAGGCCTTCGCAGTGGCAGGCGGCGTGAGGGGCACGCCGGTCAGACGCTCGAGCTCGGCGAATTCCAGTCCTTCCACCATGTCGACGACATGCAGGCCGTCGGGCTTCACGTCGATGACCGCGAGGTCGGTGTAGATCCGGTTCACGCACGCGGCGCCGGTGAGCGGATAGCTGCATTGCGCGACGACCTTGCTCTCGCCCGACTTGGTGAGGTGCTCCATCATCACGAACACGTTCTTCGCGCCCACCGCGAGGTCCATCGCGCCGCCCACGGCAGGGATCGCGTCGGGCGCGCCGGTGTGCCAGTTGGCGAGGTCGCCGCCCACCGACACCTGGAAAGCCCCCAGCACACAGAAATCGAGGTGGCGGCCGCGGATCATGCCGAACGAATCGGCGTGGTGGAAAAAAGAGCCACCGGGAAGCAGCGTCACGGGCTCCTTGCCCGCATTGATGAGGTCTTCGTCCTCGCTGCCCGGGGCGGGCTTCGGGCCCACGCCCAGCACCCCGTTCTCGCTGTGCAGCAGCACCTCGCGACCCTGCGGGATGTGGTTCGCGACCAGTGTAGGCAGGCCGATGCCAAGATTGACATACGCGCCTTCGGGGATGTCGCGCGCGACGCGCGCCGCGATCTGGTTGCGGTCCATCTTCTTCATGCCGGTGCTCCGGTTTTCACCACGCGCCTGACGAAAATCCCCGGTGTCACCACCGACTCCGGATCGAGCTCGCCGAGTTCCGCCGTTTCGCGCACCTGCGCAATCGTGCACCGCGCCGCGCTCGCCATGACCGGACCGAAGTTGCGCGCCGTCATGCGATAGCACAGGTTGCCCCACCGGTCGCCGCGATCGGCCTTGATGAGCGCGTAGTCCGCGTGGATCGGGAGTTCGAGCACGTAGTCGCGCCCGTCGATGCGGCGCGTTTCCTTTCCCTCGGCCAGGCGGGTGCCGTACGCCGTGGGTGTGAAGAAGGCGCCGATGCCGGCGCCCGCCGCGCGGATGCGCTCGGCAAGCGTGCCCTGCGGCACGAGCTCGAGTTCGAGTTCGCCGGCCCGGTAGGCCTTGTCGAAGTGGTGCGAGTCGGCCTGGCGCGGGAACGAACAGATGATTTTCTTCACCTGCTTCGCTGCAATGAGCGCTGCAAGCCCGGTGTCGCCGTTGCCGGCGTTGTTGTTCACCACTGTCAGTTCGCGCGCACCTTGTTCGATCAGCGCGGCAATCAGGTCTGACGGCATGCCGGCGCCGCCAAACCCCCCGATCAGGATGGTGGAGCCGTCGGCCACATCGGCCACGGCTGCGGCGAGGGAAGGAACGATTTTATTGATCATGCGCGGATTCTAGTGGCGTCGCGTTGCATTCGGCACACCCGTCTTGCAAATGCCGAATTTTGCAGGCGCGTTGTAGGCGCTTCGTGAGAGTTTAGGTTCGATAGATAAATTAACTACATGAATATTAAAGGTTAATATTTTATAGAATCGGCTTCGCAAAGGTGCCGTAAGTCCTTGTTGGAAAGGAGAAAAATCGCTTGACCGGACCGAAAGGCTCACATAAAGTGGGAAAAGGTAGAAAAAAGTGGCGAATCTGTGCATTAAGGGACCTATTCGCCCCGGGGACGCGATGATGGGTGGGACATTTCACGGCGCAACGGTAATCACGCTCGACGCGAAGGGCCGCGTCGCGCTGCCCACGCGTCATCGCGAGGCGCTTGCCGCCGGCACAGGTGAGCTGGTGCTTACCGCGCACCCCGACGGATGCGTCCTCCTGTACCCGATCGCGACCTGGCTCCCGGTGCGCGAACGGGTGGAGAAATTCCCATCGCTCAATACGCAGGCCAGCTGGTGGAAGCGCCTGCTCCTCGGTCACGAGGAACACCTCGCCCCGGACGCATCCGGGCGCATCCTGGTCTCGCCGGCGTTGCGCATGTACGCAAAACTCGAGCGCGAGCTGGTGATGTTCGGCCAGGGCCACTACTTCGAGCTCTGGGATAACGGCCAGTGGACCGCCAAGCTCGCCCAGGCCATGGCGCTGTCGGGCACTACCCCACCCCCAGGCATGGAGGATTTCTCGCTGTGAACCCGGCGAGAAACCCCCCACCCACTGCCGATGGCCGAGCACAGCCCGGTCCTACTCCCCGAAGCGGTGACAGCGCTCGCGATTCGCGCGCAAGGCACTTACGTGGACGCGACTTTCGGCCGCGGCGGCCATTCGCGCGCGATCCTCGCGCAGCTCGGGCCGCAAGGGCGCCTGGTTGCGCTCGATCGCGATCCCGAGGCGATCGACGCCGCGGCGCGCATCGCCGACCCCAGGTTTTCGATCGCGCATGCGCCCTTCTCGCAACTGGGCGAGGTGCTGGGCGGTCTTGGCATCGGCCAGGTCGATGGAGTGCTGTTCGACCTTGGCGTGTCGTCGCCGCAGATCGACGACGCGCGGCGCGGGTTCTCGTTCCGCATGGACGGGCCGCTCGATATGCGAATGGACCCGACGCGTGGCGAATCCGCCGCGCAATGGCTTGCGCGAGCGAGCGAGTCCGACATCAGGGAGGTGATCAAGGACTATGGCGAAGAACGGTTTGCTAAACAGATTGCAGCGTCGATTGTTGCTGCTCGGGCAGCCGAGCCTCTCGGGCGCACACGGCAGCTTGCCCAGCTCGTGGGTAAAGCGGTCCGCACTCGCGAGGCCGGGCAGGATCCGGCGACGCGCACCTTCCAGGCTCTTCGGATTTTCGTCAATCGGGAGCTTGAGGAAGTGTCGCTGAGCCTGCCGCAGGCGGGGGCCCGCCTCGCGCCCGGCGGGCGCCTTGCGGTCATCAGCTTCCATTCGCTCGAGGACCGCATCGTCAAGCATTTCATCCGTGGCGCCGGCGCGCCGGACCTGCCGCGCGACCTGCCCCTGCGCGCCGACCAGTTGCCGCAGCCGCTGCTCGAACCCGTCGGCCGCGCGATCAAGGCGACACCTGCGGAAGTTCGCGTGAATGCGCGTGCGCGCAGCGCAACCTTGCGGGTGGCCCAACGCACCGGCGCGCCGTGGCGCGCGGGTAGCGGCAGTGCGAATTCCGCCGCCCCGGGAGCGCCGTGGCGAAACTGAACCTCGTGCTGCTCGCCGTGCTGGTGGTGTGCGCGCTTGGCCTGGTGACCTCGCAGCACAAGGCGCGCAAGCTGTTCTCCGACCTCGAGCGCGAGCAGGAGCGCGCGCGCAACCTCGATATCGAGTATGGCCAGCTCCAGCTCGAGGCGAGCACGTGGGGCCTGCACTCGCGGGTGGAGAAAATCGCCACCGGTGCGCTCGGCATGCGCGCCCCCGACCTGCGCCGCGTGCGGCTGGTCCAGCGTGCGGACGGAGTTAAATGAGCGTCGTCGCCTCGCCGGTGTTCGTGCGGTTGCCGGTATGGCGGTCACGCTTCGTGCTGCTCGTGCTGGTTGCGTCGTTCGGCGTGCTCGCCGGGCGCGCGGTCTACCTGCAGGCGGTGAACACCGACTTCCTGCAGATGAAGGGCGAGTCGCGCTTTTCGCGCGTGCTCGAGGTGCCGGCCACTCGCGGCCGCATCCTCGAGCGCAGCGGCGAGGCGGTCGCCATCTCGACCCCGGTGAAGTCGATCTGGGCGATTCCCGAGGACGTCAAGGCCAAGCCCGGGCAACTCGCGAAACTCGCCCAGGTGCTCGGCATGGACCGGGCCGATCTGGAGAAGAAGGTAACCGACACCTCGCGCGATTTCGTGTACCTGCGCCGCCAGATCCCGCCGGAGCAGGCCGAGCAGGTGGCAGAGATCGGCGTGCCGGGAATTTTTTCGCAGCGCGAATACCGCCGCTATTACCCGGGCGGCGAAGGCATGGCCCATGTCATCGGGTTCACTGGCGTGGGCGACGAAGGCCAGGAGGGCATAGAACTCGCGTTCCAGGCCTCGCTGGCGGGCAAGGCCGGCAGCCGGCGCGTGATCAAGGACCGGCTCGGCCGCATCGTCGAGGATATCGAGTCGATCCGCGGCGCGCAGGACGGCAAGGACCTGACGCTGTCTATCGACGGCAAGATCCAGAACATCGCCTTCGGCGTGCTCAAGGCGACGGTGGAGGCACACAAGGCCAAGGCCGGGGCGATCGTGGCCATCGACATCCGATCGGGGGAGATCCTCGCGCTGGCCAACATGCCCTCCTACAACCCCAACAACCGCGGCAAGCTGACAGGCGCGCAGCTGCGCAACCGGGTGATGACCGACATCTTCGAGCCGGGTTCGACCCTCAAGCCGTTCACGATTGCGCTCGCCGTGGACGAGGGGCGGGTGCGTCCGGACACCATGATCCAGACCGCGCCGGGCCGTCTCACCATCGGCAACTACACGATCAGCGATGCGCACGCCTCCGGCGCCCTCAGCGTCGCGCAGGTGATCCAGAAATCGTCCAACGTCGGCGCGGCCAAGATCGCGCTTTCGCTTCCGCGCGAGGATATGTGGGACATGTTCACGCGCGTGGGCTTCGGCGCCCAACCTGCGCTTGGGTTCCCGGGCGAAGCCCACGGCAAAGTGCGCGAGTGGAAGACCTGGCGCCCGATCGAGCAGGCGACGATGTCCTACGGCCACGGGATTTCGGTGTCGCTCATCCAGCTGGCGCGCGCCTACAGCATCTTTGCGCGCGACGGCGAACTGATGCCGCTGACCTTCGTCAAAGCGGATATGCCGGTCGCAGGCCGACGTGTAATTTCTGCAGAGACGGCGCGCGCTGTGCGGGGAATGCTCGAAATGGCCGTCCACGCCGGGGGCACCGCGCCGCGCGCGCAAGTGATGGGCTATCGCGTGGCCGGCAAGACCGGCACCGCGCACAAGCAGGAGAACCGAGGGTATGCCGCGCACAAGTACATCGCGTCGTTCGTGGGCTTTGCGCCGGTGTCGGACCCGCGGCTGGTGGTGGCCGTGATGATCGACGAGCCCTCCAATGGCCAGTACTACGGCGGCGCCGTGGCGGCGCCTGCATTTGCGCAGGTCATGCAGGGGGCGCTGCGCCGCCTGGGCGTCCCTCCGGATGCCCCGATGCGCCCGATCGAGCTGCCGGGCGAGGGCGAAGAACTCAAGGAGGGCACCTGATGCGACTTTTGCTTGCGATCGTCGAGGCGGTGATTTCTACCAAAGGCGTGCTGGGCGGCTGCTGGGGCGGTTCGCGCGAGCACCGGGACGGGATGGGTGAGTGGACATATTCGACGCACTGGCTAAGCAGGGAGCGATGATCGACCGGATCGCCTCCGACAGCCGGCGGGTTGCGCCGGGGGTCGCCTTCTTTGCCTATCCGGGCGAGGCAGCGGACGGTCGCCACCACATCCCCGACGCGCTTGCGCGCGGCGCCGCCGCAGTGGTGTGGGAGTCCGCGGATTTCGCGTGGGACGCGGCCTGGGGGGTGCCGAATGTCGGCGTGTCCGGGCTCAAGCGCCAGGCCGGCGCACTGGCGCACGAGTTCTACGGGCGCCCCTCCGAAGCGTTGTGGACGTGCGGCGTGACCGGCACCAACGGCAAGACATCGTGCACGCAGTGGATTGCCGCCGCCATCGGCTCGCGCGGCGACGCGGCCGGTGTCATCGGCACGCTCGGTGCGCGCTTCAACGACAAGTCGGTCGACCTGGGCAATACCACGCCCGACGCGCTCGAACTGCATCGCCTGCTGGCCGAGTTCGTGGCCGACGGCGCCAAGGCCCTCGCGATGGAGGTGTCTTCGCATGGCCTCGTGCAGGGCCGCGTCAACGCGGTGAACTTCGACTGCGCGCTGTTCACCAACCTGACCCACGACCACCTCGACTTCCACGGCACCATGGAAGCGTATGCCGCGGCCAAGGCGAAGCTGTTCGAATTCGAGTCGTTGCGCCACGGCGTGGTCAACCTGGACGACGTTGTGGGTGTGCGCCTCGCGCGCCGGCTGGCCGAACGCAAAGTGCCCTCCATCGGCTACAGCCTGTCGCGGGAAGGTGTTGCTCCCGGCAGCGTCGGCGCCTACATCGCCGCGTGCGCCATCCAGGTAGGTTTCGATGCTACGCACGTGGAGATCGACTCGAGCTGGGGCAAGCGCAAGGTCGCCTTGCGCCAATTGGGCCGCTTCAATGTGTCCAACCTGCTCGGGGTGCTCGGATGCCTCATCGCCTACGGCCTCGACTTCGACGCCGCGCTGCAGGCAATTGAATCCCTGCCCGATGTCGATGGCCGGATGCAGCGCCTGGGGGGCGAAGGCCGGCCGCTGGCGGTGGTCGATTACGCCCACACGCCCGATGCGCTGGAGAAAGTGCTGAGCGCGTTGCGCCCTGTGGCCGAAGCGGGCAAGGGGCGCCTGATCGCAGTGTTCGGCGCGGGCGGCAACCGCGACGCGCTCAAGCGCCCGCGCATGGGCGAGATCGCCTCGCGCCTGGCCGACCGTGTGGTCATCACTTCGGACAATCCCCGCAACGAGCCGCCGCAGGCCATCATCGAGGCGATCCGCGCCGGCGTGAGCATCGACCACGATGTGGAGCCCGACCGTGCCAAGGCAATCGCCATGGCGATTCGCAGCGCGGGTCCCGGCGACGTGGTCCTGATCGCCGGCAAGGGTCATGAGACCTACCAGGAGGTTGCCGGCCGCCGCACGCCGTTCTCCGATGTCGTGGTCGCCGGGCAGGCCATCGCCACCTGGGGCGATCGTTGATGGCCACTTGGGGCATGGCGTTGATGGCCACTTGGGGCATGGCGTTGATGGCC
>JBBQCV010000151.1:0-8908 GCA_038319115.1 Burkholderiales bacterium
GGCTTTTCGGGTCTGTTCCTCGCGCGTATGGGCGTTGGCGTGGGCGAAGCAACGCTCAACCCGGCGGCCCTCTCGATGATTGCCGATACCGTCCCGCGCGAGCGTCTGGCGTCCGCCATGAGCTTTTACGGCATGGGCATCTACCTCGGCTCCGGTCTCGCCTTTCTGGTGGGCGGAAGCGTCGTGCAGGCCGTATCTCAGACCGACGTCATCCTCTTGCCATTAATAGGCGCGATCGCGCCATGGAGGGTGACCTTTCTGATCGTCGGGGTCCCTGGCTTGATTGCCGCCTTGTGGGTGCTCACCTTGCGCGAGCCACCACGCTCGGGTGCCATCGCCGGCGCATCGGGCGCTGCGCGTACCTCGAAACCCTGATCGCCGAGGTAGCGCGTAAGCATCTCGCGCAGCCGCTGGTCGTCGTCGACCACCAGTATCCGTGTCTTGAGTTCTGCCATGCGACGGATGGTATAGGGGATTGGCGGCGAATGTCTGTGGCCTGCCTCGCTTTGGGTAACAGGTTGTCGCGTCGGAGGCGGTTGATCACCATTTGTTACAAATCGCACATAGTCCGGGGTGGCAGCCCTGCGCGGGGGTCGCGTAGTATTTGCGCAAAGAGGAACTCGCTTATGCAAACGATGGTTCGACTGCTGATGGCCCTGCTGATCGCCGCGACGGCGGGGACGGCGTTCGGCCAGCAACTGGACCGTGACCGGCGCCCCGAGTGGGGCGGGGGCGGCGGGCGCATGTCCGACCTCGAGCGCCAGAGGTTTCGCGAAGACCTGCAGCGCCAGTACCCCGATCCGCGCCGCGGCGCGGTGGACCCGAATGGCGAGGAGCGCGCCCGGCGCTATGCGGAGTGGCAGCGCCTGTCGCCCGAGCAACGCGAAGGCATCCGCCGCGACATGCGCGATTACAACCGCGATTTCGACCGCCGCCGCTAGGCGCATGGGGCGGCACGCGCGATGAGGCATGACGCACGGCGCACCTGCGTCGCAGCCGCTGCAGTCTTCGCCTCATTGCTGGTGTGGGCCTGTGCAGCCGGCGCGGAATCGACCGCAGCCAGGCCTTCGGGCGGGGCCCTCGGTCGCGAGGCGGCGCGACATTTGCTCAACCGCACCGGGTTCGACGCCCAGCCGGCCCGCATCGAGGCGCTCGCGCAGTTGTCGCGGCGCGACGCGGTGGAGTCGGTGCTGGCCGCGACCTCCACGACCGCGCGCACGGCGCCACCCGCATGGGCCGGCGAATTCGTCTCGCCCCGCCGTGCGCGTGACCTGACCGACGCCGAGCGCAAGGCGTTCCAGCGCGAATTGCGCGAACACGCCCTCGAACTCAAGGGCTGGTGGGTGGCCGAAATGCTTGCCACGCCATCGCCGCTGACCGAGCGCATGACGCTTTTCTGGCACAACCATTTCACCTCGAGCCTGCAGAAAGTTCGCTCGGGCACCCTCATGTATCGCCAGAACGTATTGCTGCGCCGGCATGCGCTGGGCAATTTCGCCGCCATGCTGAAAGGTGTGTCGCGTGACCCGGCGATGCTTGTTTACCTCGATTCGGCCACCAACCGGCGTGGCCAGCCGAACGAAAATTTCGCGCGCGAGGTCATGGAACTCTTTACCCTGGGCGAAGGCCATTACACCGAGGCCGACATCCGCGAGGCGGCGCGCGCCTTCACCGGGTGGAGCATCGATCGCGACAGCGGCGAGTTCCTGTGGCGGCCCCGCGCCCACGATCCCGGGCCCAAGACGGTGCTCGGGCGCACAGGTGAGTTCCAGGGCGATGACGTGCTCGACCTGCTGCTCGCACGGCCGGAAACCGCCGAGTTCGTCACCGCCAAGCTGTGGAAGGAGTTCGTCTCGCCCGAGCCCGATCGGCAGGAGGTGCGGCGCATCGCCGCGGCCTTCCGCAGCTCCGGCTACGACATCAAGACGGCGCTGCGCGCGCTGCTCACGTCGGAAGCGTTTTTCGCCGAGCCGAACCGCGGCGCGCTGGTGAAGTCGCCGGTCGAGTTCGTGGTCGGCACCATGCGCCAGTTCAATGTCGGCTATTCCGATCCCCTGCCGCTCACGCTGTTGCTGCGCACGCTGGGCCAGGACCTGTTCTCGCCGCCAAATGTGAAGGGATGGCCGGGCGGTGACGCCTGGATCAACAGCACCACGCTGCTCGCGCGCCGACAGTTTCTCGAGAGGCTGTTTCGCGTGGACGAGGCGCGCATGACGGCGCAGATGAAGTCCGCCCGCACGAAGGGCGCCCCGGGCGGCCCCGATGGGCGCGAGCGCTTCATGCGCGCCGCGCTCGACATCCGCTTCTCCGGGGCCGAATGGTTTCGCCAGTTCGACGGTGCGCCGGGCGGCGGGAGCCTGCAGCAGGTGGTGTTGCCTCTGCCCCCGGCCGCGGCGCTGCCTTCGGGCGGGCAGGGGATCGAACTGATTCGCGCGCTCACGGCCGACCCGGCCTACCAGCTCAAATAGCCAGCATGGACCGCCGCCATTTCCTGTCGATCGGTGCCGCGAGCGTGGCTGCCGCGTGGCTGCCGCGGGTTGGGATCGCGCAGGCGGGCGAGGGCGTCGGGTACCGGCGGCTGCTGGTGCTGGTGGAACTCAAGGGCGGCAACGACGCCCTCAATGCAGTCGTGCCTTATGCCGACCCAGCCTACTATGCGCTGCGCCCGCGGCTCGCAATCAAGCGCGACGACGTCCTCCAGCTGGATGAGCGCACCGGGCTGCACCCCGCGCTCAAGCCGCTGCATGGGCTGTGGGAAGCGAAGGATCTCGCGATCGTGCAGGGCGTGGGTTATCCGCAGCCGAACCTGTCGCATTTCCGCTCCATCGAGATCTGGGACACCGCATCGCGGTCCGACCAATACCTCGGCGAAGGCTGGCTCGCGCGGGCCTTCATCGCGCAACGCGTGCCGGCCGAATTCGCCGCCGATGGCGTGGTCGTGGGCGGCAGCGACTTCGGGCCGCTGGCGGGGACCGGCACACGCACCATCGCCCTAACCGACACCGAGCAGTTCCTGCGCCAGGCGCGCCTGGGCAATGCGCCCGCCCGGCGCGGCAACGCGGCACTCAACCACATCGTCAAGGTGCAGGACGACATCGCCCAGGCCGCCGCGCACCTGAACCCGAATATCGCCTTCAAGACCGATTTCCCGCGCAGCCCGTTTGGCAACGCCGTGCGAACCGCTGCTCAGCTTGGCGCGAACCCGGCGGGCATCGGCGCGATCCGGTTGTCACTGAACGGTTTCGACACCCACCAGAACCAGGCCAATGTCCATCAGCGGCTGCTGGGTGAACTGGCCGAGGGGCTCGCGGCGCTCAAAGACGCCCTGGTGGAGGTCGGCCGCTGGCAGTCCACGCTGGTGATGACGTATGCCGAGTTCGGTCGCAGACCGCGCGAAAACAACTCCGGCGGCACCGACCACGGCACGGCGGCCGCCCACTTCGTCGCCGGAGGGCTGGTCCGGGGCGGGCTCTACGGCGAGCCGCCGCGCCTCGATCAGTTGCAAGGCGGCAACCTCACGCATGCGGTCGACTTTCGCAGCCTGTATGCGACGGCGCTTGAGCAATGGTGGGGCATTAAGTCACCGGGCCCGCTCGGGGGCCGCTTTCAGGCGCTGGACCTGCTCAAGGCCTGAACGGACTTTCCGCACCACCCCGGCCCGGCTCCGCGCTCCGCCCCGGATCAGCGGATCGGCCTCAAAGCGCCTACTATCAAGGCGGTGCAGCCGTATTGTGCGTGCCCAACGGCGGCCACCCTGCCCGGCGTGGCCTGGCTAACTGAAGCCGGACAGGCGAAGTGTTACAAAATAGCTGAGACGCGAACGTGAAATCTCGGAACAATGACGCGGTGCGTAGGTCGTACTCCTACAGATGTAATCCACACCGGCAGCGAATGGGAGCGCGAGCCGGCCGACAGCAGCGAGATTCAAGGAGTGAGGCATGATTTATCGAAAGTTTCCGGGATCGCAGCAATCTGCACGCAAGGCATCCCGTCCCTCCGCCCAATCGCTTAGTCGCTGGCTCCTGCCCGTCGCCCTCGCGGCCAGTTGTGGGGTCGCGCATGCCGCCCTCGACGCCTCGCAGGCCGCAGTGCGTAAAAGCGAGCCCGTGTTCGAAATGATCGACACCAACGCGTCCTCCCAGGCTGGCAAGTCGCCCAGGCGTGGGGTGCCCGACCTGAGCCACCTGCATTCCCACAGCGTGCTCATTCTCGATGCCTCGAGCGGCGAAACCCTGTATGCGCGCAACGCCGCAATGGTGACGCCGATCGCCTCGATCACCAAGCTCATGACGGCGATGGTGGTCCTCGACCGCGGCCTCGACATGAACCAGCGCCTCACCATCAGCGACGAGGACGTGGATTCGCTCAAGTTCACGCGCTCGCGGCTCAAGCCCGGCGCCACGCTGACGCGCGAAGAACTGATCCTGCTTGCGCTGATGTCATCGGAGAATCGCGCCGCCACCGCGCTGGGGCGCAATTTCCCGGGCGGCATGCCCGGTTTCGTGGCGGCGATGAATGCCAAGGGCAGGAGCCTGGGCATGGCCGACTCGAGCTTTCACGATCCCAGTGGGTTGTCGCCGCTCAATGTTTCGAGCGCGCCCGACCTGGCGCGCCTGGTCAAGGCAGCGCACGCCTATCCCGTGATCCGCGAATACTCCACCCGTGACCGGGCGCAGGTGACCATAGCGGGCAGGGTGATCAACTATCGCAGCACGAACGCGCTGGTGCGCGCCGGCAACTGGGATATCGGCCTGCAAAAGACCGGCTTCATCAACGAAGCCGGACGCTGCCTGGTCATGCGGGCACGCATCGCAAGCAAGGATCTCGTGATGGTGCTGCTCGATTCGGTGGGCATGAACGCGCGCATTACCGACGCCAAGCTCGTGCGCCGCTGGTACGAAGCCACGCGCGCTTCGACCATCAAGGGCTAGCAGGCCGGTTAGCGCGCCGGCTTGCGGCGGCGCGCGGCCTCCACGGCATGCCGCACGCTGCCGTGTTCGAGCAGCAGTTTGCTGGCCTTGTCCCACGTCGCGTTCAGCTCCTGCATGATCATCCGCGTGCCTCGTTCGAGGAGTTTGGCGTTGGTGGGCTGCATGTCGATCATCCTGTTGCCGCGCACGCGCCCCAGCTTGACCATTGCGGCTGTGGAGATCATGTTCAGCACGAGTTTCTGCGCCGTGCCGGACTTCATGCGCGTACTTCCGGTGATGAACTCCGGCCCGACGGGCACTTCGATGGCGTAGTCAGCCACCTGCGCGGCGCGGCTGTGGGGGTTGCAGGTGAGGCATCCCGTGACGATCCTGTGCGCGCTGCATTCGGCGAGGGCGCCCACGACGTAGGGGGTGTTGCCGGAGGCGGCGATTCCCAGCACCACGTCCTTGGCCTTGACTGCGTGGGCGCGCAGGTCTTTCCATCCCTGGCGCGCGTCGTCTTCGGCGAACTCGACCGCCTTGCGGATGGCCCGGTCGCCCCCCGCGATGACCGCAACCACCTTACCGTGCACGCCATACGTGGGGGGGATTTCGGAGGCGTCGACCACGCCGAGGCGGCCGCTGGTGCCCGCCCCGATGTAGAACAGGCGCCCGCCGGCCTTCATTTTGCGCACCACTAAGGCGATAAATCGCTCGAGCTGCGGCAGCACCGATGCCACCGCCGCCGGCACCTGGTGGTCTTCGCGGTTGATGTTGGCCAGCAAGTTGCGCACGCTCATGCGCTCGAGCCGGTGGTACGCCGACGGGGCTTCGGTCGCGACCGCGGTGACGCCGCGGGCGGCGCGCGATCGGGATTTCATGCCGGGCTCCTAGCGGATCTGCCTCGCCGCGCCGGTGCGCATGCGCTGCGCGACGATGAGGTTCGAACGGGTGTCACGGAAGTCATGGTACTGGTAGCCGAACGTAAATGGCAGCGGGGCCGGGCCCTGCGCCTTGTACGCGCGGCTGAGTTCGACCTGGAACGAGCCGCCGAAAGGCGGGATCGGCCGGCCGTACCGGCCATGCAGCTGCACGCGCCAGCCGCGGTTCTCGAGCAGCGCGAAAGGCAGGCCCGAGTCGTCCTGCACGATCACGTCGCTGATATCGAGGAGCGCGGCGCGCATCTGGCGGAACTCGCTGCCCTGCAGCAGGTAGGAGGCCGATTTGATGAAGGTGGTCGTTGGCGCCAGGCTGCGCACGTAGTCGACGAATTCCGGGTGGAAAGCGAGGCCGCGGTCGGAGGCGTCGACGGAAAAATAGTTCAACCGCTGCACCGCCGCCGTTCCCGGCATGGTGTATTCGATCATGACCCCTTTAAGCTGGCGCATCGGGTGGCCGGCCGGGTGCGCGGAAGCTTCCAAAGCGGACGGCAGGTTGAGCGGAGTGATGCGAAGGAGCTGGAGGTCGGACATGGCCATTGAAATCATCAGCACCGGGAGCACGCCGCGCAGGTAGGGCGTACGCAGCTGGCGCGCCATGCTGTCGGTGATGAAGTAGTTGCGGTCGAGGAAGTTGCTCATGGCGACGCGCACGTCGGCGGTGAGTTGCATGAGGGCCCGGTCGCCAAGGGCGTCGATGTTGGGCACCTCGCCGATGTGCTCGAGGCCGAACATGACGATGGTGTCGCAGCCCGGGAACAGCCAGTGGGCATTGAGGAAGTCCGGGCCGCTGAACGGGTACATGAGCGTGCCGCCGGCGGGACAGGCGCGGCCGAGCTCGGTGTCGCGCCACGCGCTCATGGCCGCGACCTGGCGGGTGTTGAGGCGCGACCATGCGGTGCGCATGAAGGCGCTGTGCTCCTTCCATGCCGCCGATTGTGCGAAAGGATGGCGCACGCCGGGCGCTCCGGCCATCAGGCGCGCGACGGCGTTGAGTCGCTGGACTGCTGCGCTGTCCGGTTCCTCTGAGTTGGTCACCGCGGGCGTCACCGCCGCAAACGCGGTCGCACCGAACGAAGACGCCAGGGCAAGGCAGGTCATCGCTACCAAGTGCGCGAGCAGGGCTTTCAGCTTACCGAACATGTTTCCTCCACGGCGGGGCCGCCATGGTGCCTCAGCGGTCCGCGATAGTGGGGGATCGGCGCGTAATTTTCTGTGTGGCAACCAACAGAACGGGCCGAAATGCGATTGCATTTCGGCGCGCGCTGTTTTAGGCAGGCGGGGCGACCCCGGCGGCCGGTTGTGGCACCACAGTGGGCAACAGGTGGGCGATGGAATTGGCGTAGTAACGCAGCACCGGCAGCTCTTCGAGGCGGGCGCAGTACAGGCCCTCGTCCTCATCGACCAGGTGGCGCAGGCGCAGCATCCGCAGGCCCACGTCGAGCGCGTAGTCGAGATCGCGGCGCGGCACATACACGTGGGCCGCGGCGCGGTCGAGTTCGGCGAGGATGGTGCCGACTTCGGCCTTGATTTCGAGCACCGACAGGCCGCGCCCCGGATGGCGCGTGAATACGGTCGCCATCAGCGGCACGGGCAGCACCGGCACCACCGCTCCCACGGCGCCCATGAGGTCGGCGCCCAGCTCGGCCATGCGCGCCTTGCGCTCGGCGGGTTCAAGCGCTGAGAAATCGATTTCGCGCTTCCGGCAGTAGGCGCGCATCGATATCGGCGAACCGAAGTTCACGCATGCGTACCCAAAGCGGTGCCATTCGCTGCGCATGAGCAGCCTCAGGTTGCGCCCGATAAAGCGCAATGTGCCCGTCGCAGCCCTTGCCGCTCCCGTGCGCGCGGCCTCGGGGTTCGTCGACAGGAGCAGTGTGCGGTCCTCCAGCACGCGGTCATAGTTGATGCCCAGCGGCACGAACACCACGTCGCGGCCCGCATCGGGCCTGAAACCGCGCAACATGTAGTCGAGCACGCCAAGGCGCGGCTCGCGCATGCGGCCATCGCGCGACAGGCCGCCTTCGGGGAACACCGCTTGCGGCACGCCCGCCTCGGTGGCCATGGCGATGTAGCGCTCCAGGACCTTGCGGTACAGCTCGTCCTTGGAATTGCGGCGCACGAAATAGGCGCCCATCGAGCGGATCAGGTGCGACAGCGGCCAGATGCGCGCCCATTCGCCCACCGCGTAGGACAATGCCGCCTGGTCCGCGGCGAGGTAGCCGGCGAGGATGTAATCCATGTTGGAGCGGTGGTTCATCACGAACACCACCGTCGCATCGGGATCGATGCGCGCCAGGCCTTCGGTGTCGACATAGCCCAGGCGCACACGGTAAAGCGCCTGCGCCACGCGGCGGCCGACCCAGTAACCGATGCGAAAGTACAGGTAGGCATTGAATGCGGGCACCGTTTCGCGCGCATAGCGCTCGATGACCGCATGCGCGGTTTCGAGCGGGATTTGGTTGGCCGTGGCAAAGGCCTGCGCGGCTTCCTGCACTTTGGGGTCGTACAGCAGGCGGTCGATGAGGACGCGGCGTTTGGTGCGCTGGAACGGGCGGATGCCGATCCTGAGTCGCGCCGAGACCTCCTCGATGAGCTTTTCGGCCGACGAGGAGGCGACGAACCGTAGCGCCGGCAGCACGACGTGTTCCAGCAGCGCTACCGCCGCCAGCAAGGCGATGATCGCGAACAGCACCCACGGGACGGTGACTACGTCGGTCATCGTGCTCCTCCCCTTGCGCACAGGGTAGGGGCGCTGTGCGCGCAGCGCAAGGCGTCAGTGGCGCCGTCCTGGCGGCGCTGCGGCTGGTGGCGATGGAGTCGGCGATAATAATATGCTGCGGGGTCGCACGGCGTTGCACGTGGGTGGCGTTGATAGCGCGCAGGGCTGGCAGGGCGATGACAGGAAATGTATCGGTACCGGTACACCGGTTGGCAGGAGAGCCGCTCCCTGCTTCATTCCGTAAAAATTAAAGTGCGGGATTTACGGGACAGAAATGGCCGCGAAAGAGCGCCTGCTGAAGAAATACGAAGCGCCGCAAACGGCCGCCGCCACCGTTC
>JBBQCV010000152.1:0-8863 GCA_038319115.1 Burkholderiales bacterium
GGCCAATGCGCCGGCGGCGCGCGCCGCGGCCGCGGCGCATTCCGCGGCGGGAACCCCGCGACGATGCAGGTCACGCGCGAGTTCCGCGTGCAAACCGGCCACGCGCGCCGCGGTCCAGTCGCGCAGCGCGTCGCCGGCCATGCGTTGCAGCCAGCGGTGCACCACCGAGCCGACATGGCGCGCGGTTTCGCCCACCCACGAAAATTCGATGCCCTCCTGCGCGCGCGCTTCGTCCTGGGGCGCGGTCCATGCCAGCGCGGCCGGCGGCGCGGGCAACTTCCATGCGCTTGCCAGGCGCACCAGGGCCTGGTCGGGAACCGATGGGGCTGCGAGTTGCGACGCGGCAGGCGACGCGACACCGGATGCGACCGGCGCAGCGACGGCCGACGCAGCCCGTGCCGATTCCGGGCGCGCCATGGCCGCGGCGAAATCGCTTTCGAGCACCGGCCACAGCTTGGCCAGCAACGTGGTGGACGCAGGCCGGCGCATCACGCCGTCCTTCACGCACGCTTCGCCGATGAGGTGCAGGCGCTTACGCGCGCGCGTCGCAGCCACGTACAGCAGGCGGCCCGCCTCGAGGCCGGAGCGCGCGCGCTCGAGGCGCTGCAGCCAGGCGTAGATGGCGCCCTCGCCGTCCTCGGCGCCGGTCTCCTCGATCGGCGCGACCAACAGGCCGCGCTCGTGTTCGCCCTCCTCATGGGTCTCGCTCCACAGGAAGAGCTTGCGTTCGTCGCCGCGCGGCGCGCGTGCGAGGCCGGGCAGGATCACATGGTCGAACTCCAGCCCCTTGGCCTTGTGGATGGTCATGACCTGCAGGCGTTCGTCGGCGTGCACGTCGGCGCGCGCGAACAGCTTCGCGAGGCCGGCGTCGAATCCCCTGCCGGGCGCGCCCGCCTGCTCGTGCGATTCGAGGAAATCGAGGTAAGCGTCGGCGTCCTCGAGGTCGGTCGCTCCGGCCACGCAGGCCGGGCCACCCAGCGCGAGCCAGGCGGACTCGACCGCATCGCGCAGGCTCGTGCGCAGGCGATGGGCCACGCAGGAGCGCAGCACGCCGGCGGTGCGTTGCAGCCGCGCGCGCCCGTCTTCCGAGAGCGACGCCAGCAGGGTTGCGTCGCCGAGCCGCTCGACCACGCTCGCCTCGCCGCCTTCGGCCAGGCGGGTGAGATCGTCGAGCGTCAGCCCGCACCACGGCGCGCGCAGCACGGCGAGCCACGCCAGCCGGTCGGCCGGGTGGGCCAAGGCGCGCGTGAGCGCCAGCAGATCCTGCACCACCGGCCGATGCGCGAGCGGCTCCACGTCGATGGCGCGAAACGCAAGGCCCGCGGCTTTCAGCTGCGGCACGATGTGGTCGAGGTGGGTGCGCGTGCGCACCAGGATCGCCACCGTCGCCGCGGGCTCGGCCGACTGCACCGCGCGCACGATGTCGGCTACCCGCGCCGCTTCGCGCTCACGAGAATTGCTCCCCGGCGGCTCGAGGAAGGCGTGAACAGTCACCGCCTCCCCGCCCAGCGCGGGCCGCACCGGTGTTGATGCGGCGTAAGCGACGGCGCCGCTGGCGGCGTCTTCCTGCGCCGGCATGACCCGCTCGAAACCCGCATTGACCCAGTCGACCACGCCGGCCTGCGAGCGAAAGTTGGCGCTGAGCGCGATCGGCTCGACCGCCACGCTGCCGATGCCGGCGCGGCGCGCCTGGATGAACAGGCCGACCTCGGCTTCGCGAAAGCGGTAGATCGACTGCATCGGGTCGCCCACCGCAAACAGGGTGCGCCCGTCGCCGGGCTCCCAGCCTTCGGTCAGGCGCTCGACCAGGCGGTACTGGCTGTACGACGTATCCTGGAACTCGTCGATGAGCAGGTGCCGGATGCGGTAGTCGAGCGCCAGCGCGAGATCGGTGGGCGCGCCCTCCTCGCCCAGCGCGAACAGGGCGCGCTGCGAGACCTCGGCGAAATCCACCTGCCCGCGCGCCTGGAACACCAGCCTGAGCTGCGCGATCGCGTGCGGCAGGACCGCACCGATCGCCTCGAGCACACGCGCCTGCGCATCGGTGTAGCGCGACGGCGGCAGCGCGGAGATCGTCTCGAGCAGTGCGCGCAGCGGCTCACGCGTTTCGCCCGCTTCGAAGTAGCCCTTGGCCTCGGCCGAGCGCTTGCGCCAGCCGCCTTCCTTGGTGAGCAGCGCGGCGGCGAGCACCTGCCACTCATCCGGGTCGCACGGATTGGTGCCCGGGTACAGCGAGCGGGCCTGCGCGCAGACGCGTTCGCGCTCCTCGGCCAGCGCCGCCTCGAGCTCGCCGCGCTCGAAGCGCGCGAGGTGGCGCAGCCAGTGATCGCGCCGCGCGAGCATCCCGGCGATGAGGCCACTCACGCGCCCGAGGTCGTTGTCGAGGTGTTCGAGCAGGCGCTCGACGTGCGGCGCGGCGAGCCTGGCGTGCGCGCTGCCGGACTCCTCGATGAGCCCGATGGTGGCGAGCGCCGCCTCTTCGTACAGCGCCCCGGCATCGTCGATCGTCTCGGGCAGCGTGCCGAGCTGCGAGAGCACCGGCATCTGGCGCGCAAGCGACGCGCACAGGGCGTCGATGGTCAGGATGCGCAGCCGCGCCGGGTTGGCCGCGCGCGCGTCGCCGCGCCGGCCGAGCGCTTCGAGCACGCGCTGGCGCATCTCGGCCGCGGCCTTGCGCGTGAACGTGATCGCCACCACCTCCTCGGGATCCGCCACCGTGTCGAGCAGCGCGAGGTAGCGCCGGATCAGCAGCTCGGTCTTGCCCGAGCCGGCCGGCGCCTGCACGATGAACGAGCCGGTCGGATCGAGCGCGCGCGCGCGCTCGGCGGCATCCGGGGGCGGCGGCGCGGTCACTTCCATGGCGCGACGAAGTTTCCGTTATTGGAAAACCAATTGGCGTAACCGCCGCTCAGAGATTGAATCCGTATAAATGAAAGTTTTACTTTCATGCGTCCGCTTGTGGCTCCGGCGCACCCTCTTCGCGCGCGCTGATGCGGCACAGCGGCTGCTGGTCGCAGTATTGGCACGCGCCCGGACGCGGGTCGACGGTGGCCTCGCCGGCGGCGAAACCGCGCGCGAGCCGGTCGAGCTCCGCGCGCCACGCCTCGAGCTGTTCGCCCCAGCTTTGCGCCGCGCGTTTAAGGCGCTTGTCGGGCAGCGTGCGCGCCTCGGGAAGGATTCCCTTGTCGGCGGCGAGCGCGACCAGCTTCATCTCGCCCGCCCGGACCTGGGCAAAGGCAATCGCGCGCGCGGCGGGCTCGGCGGCGGTGAGGTAGAGGGGCAGTTGCGGCTCGTCCGGCCTTTCGCCGACCCACGCGCCGGGCGCCGGCGCGTGGACCTTGTAGTCGATCACGATGCGCTCCCCCGCGGCGGTCTCGTCGACGCGGTCCAGCCGTCCCTTGAGGCGCAGCCCGCCGACTTCGATCACGCGCTCGGATTCGGTCGCGAAAACGCTGAAATCGCCGCGCCCGCGCTCGTAGTCCAGCCAGGCGCGCGCCAGCCGCACGAGGCGGCGCTTTTCGACCTCGGCAAACCGTCCTGCGAGCGTGGTCGGGCGCTCGCGCCTTTGTCGCGCGACAGCTACCTCGGCCGCCGCCTCGAGCACGCGCTCGAGCGCCTCGCCCCCGATACTGTCGAGTGCGTGCTTGGTTTCGAGCGCATTCCAGGCCGCGGCGAGCACCTGGTGCACGAGGGCCCCGCGTTCGAGCGCGTCGAGCCCAGCATGGGGCTCACCGAGCGCCTCGGAGGCGAGACGGTGGCGCGCGAACGCGCGGAACGGGCAGGCCGCCTGGTCGCGCAGCAAGGCGCTTCCGCCGCGCCGCTCTAGCGCGGCCACCGCCGGCGCACGCGCGTCCTCCAGCCGTTCCAGCACGCTGCTCGCGTGGATCACGTCGCGGAAGGTGGGGTAGTCGGGCAGCGCAAGCGCTTCCACGCTCGCTGCAGGGACCTCGCCGATGAGCGGGCTGGGCGCGAGCTCGCGGTCGGCTTCACGCGAGGGATGTGACAGCACCACTTCGGCCGCCGCGCCGAGCCAGCCGGCAGTGATGCGCCTATCGAGCTCGAGCGAAGCCTGCGCCGACGATTCGGGCAGGCCCGCCTTGCGCTGCAGGGCGAGCGGCAGGAAGGGGTTGGGCCGCGCGGCGAACGGCCACGCATCGGCCGACAGGCCCATCACCCACAGGTGGTCGAACTGGCAACCGGCCGATTCGAGCACGCCCAGCACCTGCACCGGCACCTGCGGCGTCTCCGGCTGGAACGCGGTGTCGGCCGCGAGACGGCGCAGGCGCGCCACCGCCTCGCCGTGGCCCATGCGCGGTGCGACGCGCTCGAGCCGGGCGAACTGCGCCAGCACGTCGTGCCATTTGCCCAGCACCTGGTATTCGGCCGAATCGAGCGTGCGCTCGCCGGGGAAACCCGCGGCGAGAAGCGCGTCGGAGAAAGCCCGCGCCCAGGCGACCGGCGACTGGGCGCCGAACAGGCGCGCCTTGCGCAGCTCGCCCAGCGCCTTCAAGTGGCGGGCGAGGAGCGGCGCCTGCGGTTGCGCAGGATGGGTCTGCACCAGCCCGATCAATCGATCGAGGGTGAGCTCGGGCTCGGCGCGCCGGCGCAGCATCGCGTCGAGCTGCGCGCGGCGCGCCAACTCGGTTTCGGCCCCGCCGATGAAGGGCGAGCGGATGAGCTGGCTGGCGCGCGCGAACTCGACCCCGCGGCCGGTGAGCTCCAATACGCCGAACGCGGCATCGACCAGGGGATAGTCGTCGAGCGGCGCGCCGAGCGAGATATTGAACGGCTGCACGCCGTGATTGAACGGCTGCACGCCATGGTCGAGCGGCTCGACACCGGCGCCGGCCGGCCACGTTCCCAGCACCTGCGCGAAGGTGCGGGCGATCGCATTGCGCCGTGCGACGAGGTCGGGCACCACGATGCCGATGCGCGGCGGGTCCTCGCCCGGGCGGGCTTCGAGGCGCTGGCGCGCCCAGCGCGCGGCATGGCGAATTTCGTCGCGCGCATCGAGGCATGCGACCCGCACCGCGCGCGATTCGCAGGGCTCGGGGGCACCGGTGGCCACCTCGCAGCCGCGAGCGGCCAGCGCGTCGAACAGCGCCTGCTGCTGCGGGGTGACGATGTCGAACCCATAGCGCACCAGCAGCGCCGGCAGGGGCACGCCGGGTTCGCCGGCCCCGGCCGCCACCACGAGGGATGCCACTACGTCGGGCAGGCGCGCGGCGTCGGTGTGACCGGCCTGGCGGGTGACGCGCTCGTAGCGCTGCGCCCAGCCGAGAAAGGCTTCTGCGTCTTCGTTGCGCGGCACGCGGCGGGCTTCCTCGAGCAGGCGCCACGCATGCGCGGTTTTCCATGCCTCGCGCGCCGCAGCGGCCGCCTCGGGCAGCGCGAGCAGGGCGCCGCCGTCCTCGGCCGCCCTGAGGATGGCCTCCCACACCGCGGCCTCTTCCGCCGGGGCGAGCACGAGCGGCAGCCCGGCGCCGCACGGCGAATACAACGCGTCTTCGTAGGCGCGCGCCACGAACGCGCTGAAAGGCAGGATGTCGGGCGCGTCCCACAGATCGAGCCCGCGACCGAGCTGGTGGCGGTCGAACCGGCGCGCGAGGTCGTGGGCCAGGCGCAGGTTGGGGGTCACGATTGTCGCGGCCGGCGCCTGCCCGAGGCGCTCGAATAACCCGGCCGTGCCGCGAAAGGCTGCGTTCATGCATGGATGATATCTTGCGGGCCATGAATATCCTCATCCTCGGCGCCGGGCAGGTCGGCGCCAGCGTGGCCGAAAGCATGGTGTCGGAAAAGAACGACGTGACCGTGGTGGACCTCATCCCCGAGCGGCTCAAGGCCCTGCAGGGCCAGTTCAACCTGCGCACCGTGGTGGGCAACGCGGCGCACCCCGAAATCCTCGCCGAGGCCGGCGCCGAGGACTGCGACATGCTGTTCGCGGTGACCGCCAGCGACGAGACCAACCTGGTGGCCTGCAAGGTGGGCCACGCAGTGTTCAACATCCCCACGCGCATCGCGCGCATCCGCTCCACCTGGCACCAGAAGCACCCCGGTCTGCTCGGGCCGGAGTGCTTTTCGGTGACCCACGCGATCTGCCCCGAGCAGATCGTCACCGATTACATCGGCAAGTTGATCGAGTTCCCCGAGGCGCTGCAGGTGGCCGAGTTCGCCGGCGGCATGATCGACCTGGTGGCGGTGCGCGCGGTCGAGGGAGGTGCCATCGTGCGCCAGCCGCTGCGCCACCTCGAAAGCCGCCTGCCGACGATGGACGTCAAGGTGGCTGCGATCTACCGCAACGACCGGCCGCTCGAGCTCGCGCCCGAGACCGTGGTCGAGGCGGGCGACGAAGTGTTCTTCGTGGCCGCGTCGGGCAACCTCCGCGAGGTGATGGCCGAGATGCGCCAGATGGACCGCCCGGTGAAGCGCATGATCATCGCCGGTGGCGGCAACATCGGGCTGCGCTTGGCGCGCGCGTTCGAAAAGCGCCTCCACGTCAAGATCATCGAGGCCTCCAAGCCGCGCTGCGAGTACCTCGCCGGGCAGTTGGGCTCGGCGCTCGTCCTCAACGGGGACGTGAGCAACGAGGACCTGCTCGACGAGGAGAGCGTCGACGAGACCGATCTCTTCGTGTCAGTGACCAACGACGACGAGGCCAACATCATGTCGGCGCTGCTCGCCAAGCGCATGGGCGCGCGGCGCGTGATCGCCCTCATCAACCGGCGCGCCTATGGCGACCTCATGCAGGCCGGGCAGATCGACATCGCGATTTCGCCTGCGCAGGCGACCCTGGGCAGCCTGCTCGAGCACGTGCGCCGCGGCGACGTGGTCGCGGTCCACAGCGTGCACCGCGGGCGCGCCGAGGCGATCGAGCTGATCGCGCACGGCAATGCCGAAACCTCGAGCGTGGTCGGGCGGCGCATCCGCGAGCTCTGGCTGCCGCCGGGCGCGGTGGTGGTGGGCATCGTGCGTGGCAAGCAGGCCATCGTGGCCGAGGACGACAGCCACATCATCGAGAGCGGCGACCACGTGGTCGTGTTCCTCACCCAGAAGCGCATGATCCCGAAAGTGGAAAAGCTGTTCGGCGTCAGCGCGGGATTCTTCTGAGCCGCCCCCCGCGCGAGATCCCGCCCTTCCCGCAGGCGGGCAAGGGAACGCAGCCGTGGCGGGCCGCGCGGCGCCTGACCTTCTACGACCGCATCGCGCCGGTCCTCAGCGTGCTGGGTGTGGTGCTCACGCTGTTCGGCGCCACCATGGCCGTGCCCTTCGGGGTGTCGATGCTGCTCGCCGACGGCGCCCAAGCCGCTTATGTCGAGGGCATCGTGGCCACCCTGACCTGCGGCTTCGCGCTGCTGCTCGCCACGCGCGGCAGGCAGCGGCGCGAGATCCAGCCGCGCGACGGGTTCCTTCTCGTGGCGATGGTGTGGACGGTGTTGCCGGCCTTCGCAACCCTGCCTCTGCTGGCGCATTTCCCGGCGCTGTCCTTCACCGACGCCTATTTCGAGTGCGTCTCGGGCCTCACTGCCTCGGGCGGAACGGTGCTCACGGGCCTGGACGAGTTCCCGGTGTCGATGAACCTTTGGCGCTCGCTCATGATCTGGCTCGGGGGCATGGGGATCATCGTGCTGACGGTGGCGGTTTTGCCGCTGCTCGGGGTGGGCGGCAGCCAGCTGTTTCGCGCCGAGATGGCCGGGCCGATGAAGGACGCGCGCCTCACGCCGCGCATCGAGGAAACCGCCAAGGGCCTTTGGCTGGTGTATTTCCTCCTCACCGGACTGTGCGCGATCGCCTACCAGGCCGCCGGCATGCATGGGGCCGACGCGCTGATGCACGCGATGACCACCGTCGGGCTGGGTGGGTTTTCCTCCCACGACGCGAGCTTTTCGTATTTCAATTCCGCGACGGTCGAATCGGTGGCGATCGTCTTCATGCTGCTGTCGGCGATCAACTTCACGGTCCACTTCGTCGCCCTGCGCTCGCACTCGCCCATGGCCTACATCCGCGATTCCGAAGCCGGGCGCATGCTGATGTGGGCCGCGTTTTCGATCGCCCTGGTGGCCGTCCACCTGTGGGTGCACGGCACCTACGCGGATTTCCCCACCGCGCTGCGCTACGCCGCGTTCCACGTCGTGTCGATCGGCACGACCACCGGGTACGCCTCGACCGACTACGCGCAATGGCCGATCTTCGCGCCGGCGTACCTGCTCTTCCTGTCGTGCTTTCTTGCCTGCGCTGGGTCCACCGGCGGCGGCATCAAGATGATCCGCGCCATCGTGCTGTTCAAGCAGGCATTGCGCGAGCTCACGCGCATCGTGCACCCGACTGCGGTGGTGCACGTGCGGGTGGGCGGGCGCGTGATCGAACCCTCGCTCATCTTCGGCGTGCTCGCCTACATGCTCATGTATGGGGCGACGATCATCGTGATGATGATGCTGCTCATGGCAAGCGGCCTGGACATCGTGACCGCGGTGTCGGCCACCATCGCCGCGATCAACAACCTCGGTCCGGGCCTCGGGCTGGTGGGGCCGGCCTCGACCTACGCGCCGCTCACCGACTTCCAGACCTGGGTGTGCACCCTCACCATGCTGCTCGGGCGGCTGGAGCTGTTCGCCATCATCGTGCTGTTCACGCCCGCCTTCTGGCGCAAGTAAACGCGCAGTGGCCGGCTGTCTCGCCAATCTGACTCCCGGACGCCAGGCCTCCGCGGGGATCCAGGCGCTGAACGCGGCGATCGGCGCGTGCGAGGCTAGAATAGATGCACTGAAACCGGTCGGAGCCGCGCCCATGCAAGCCTCCATGCTCGAAGAGATCGTCCAGAATCCCAACCCCTACCCCATCGTGGCGGAACTGCAGCTGCCCGACG
>JBBQCV010000153.1:0-8629 GCA_038319115.1 Burkholderiales bacterium
CCTTCATCGAATCGGAAAAGGCCCTGTACGCGAAGCTGGTCAGGGTTTCCGGGGCCAAGCCCGACTGATCCGGCCGAACCCCGGAGGCGCCGGCGCCCAACCGGCAGTTATAGCAGAATTGTTATTCCAACTGGCCGGAGAGCCGCACCGGCATTGAATCCACAATAATCAATTTACCGCTTTTACAGGGCGGCGATGGTCTGCACCTCGACCAGGAACTGCTCCTGCACGAGGCGGTCGACCATCAGCAGCGTGTTGGGCGGGAACTTGCCGTCCGGAAACATCTTCGGGAATTCGCGCAGCCGCCACGCCATGAAACGGGGGATGTCCTGCGAGTGCACGAGGTAGGTGGTGAACTGCGCCACGTTGCCCCAGCCCGCGCCGGCTGATTCCAGCGCCGCGCGGATGCTGCGGAACACGCCGCTGCACTGCGCATCGAAATCGTCGCCGGGTGCGAGCATGCCGGCGATGTAGAGGGTCTCGGTGGCCTTGACGCGGGCGACGTGCGAATACTGGCCCAGCGGAGCGCCGAGGGAGTCGGGATTGTAGATGCGGATATCTGCCATGGGAGGGTCGTGGTGGGTGGAATGTGGTTCGTTTATGCCGGCGTGTCGGGCCGCGGCCGGTTGCGCCCGGCGATCTGCGCGCGGACCGTGGCGGTGAGCGAATTGCGCTCGGCCGGCTTGATCAGGTAGGCGCTGGCCCCGGCTTTTATGGTGCGCTCGACCGTGTCGGGTTCCGACAGCATCGACACCACGATGATGGGGGTGGCCGAATTGGGAGAGTTGGCGCGCAGTTCTCGCAGCACGCCCATGCCACCGATGCCCGGCATCATGAGGTCGAGCAGGATCGCGTCGTAGGCGAAGCTCCCACCCAGGCGCAGCGCTTGTTCGCACGTGCCCGCCAGCGTCACCTCGACCTCCATGTCGTTGGTGAGGATGCGCGCGAGCAGGATGCGAGTGAGCTCCTCGTCGTCGACGATCATCACGCGGTGGCGGGGCGCCTGGTCGATGGTGCTCACGGGCCCAGGCGCCTTGCGAGGTCGAGGAAGTCGTTGCAGTTGATGTCGAAATCCTTCTCCGCCTTGAGGTCCTTCTTCACGTCCGGGCCGAATTCGAGCGGCCGGCGCACGAACGTGGTGGCCAGGCCGCAGGCCTTGGCCGCGACGAGGTCGTTCTTGTGCGCGGCGACCATCATGACTTCGGCCGGCGCCAGCGAAAGGAGCTCGCAGGCCCCGAGGTAGGTTTCGCGGTCGGGCTTGTAATGGCGAAAGGTCTCGCCCGAGAACACCACGTCCCAGGGCAGGCCGCCGGATTTCGCCATGTTCACCAGCAGCGAGACGTTGCCGTTGGAAAGCGTGCCTATGGTGCGCGTCTTCTTCAGCGCCTTCAGGCCGGCGCGCGCATCGGGCCACGGCGCAAGGCGGTGCCACACGCGGTTGAGGTGGTCGATCTCGGCTTCGGCCAGGTCGCTCACCCCGAAGCGCACGAGCAGGTCGTCGAGGATCATCCGGTGCAGTGCGTCGATTTTGGTCCAGCCGAGCGTTCCCGAGCGCACCTTCGCCATCGCCGGCTGGTAACCGGCGCGCCATGCGTCGGCAAACTGCGCCGGATCGAGGTCGAACTTTTTCGCCCGGGCGAGGCTGCGTACTTCGCGGATGATCGAACCGCGCCAGTCGACCACGGTCCCGAACACGTCGAAGACCAGCGCCTTGATGGAGGAATATTTGCTACGCATCGTGGGAAGCGCCTGCCAGCGGGGTGGAGCCCTATTGTAAGGGCAGGACCGGCGGCAACGGGGCCTGGCGCCGCCGGGCGGCGGTTGTTTCGAGTATCCGCCGCAGCGCGTTGCGGCCTAGCGCCGTGTCGCTACTGGAGTTGAATGGTCCCGCTGATGGTGACCTGGATGGTGGAGGCGCCAGGCTCGACGGCGGGCGGGGCCATGGCGCTGGCCGCCACGCCGCCGCGCTGCGCGGCGTACATGCGCGGCTGCATTCCGCCGCCGGTGGCTACCTGCAGGTCCTTGACGCGATAGCCGCCCGCCTTTTGCGCCTCGCGCACGATGCGCGCGCGCTCGTGGAAAGCCGCCAGCGCCTCGGCCACCAGCGAATTCTCGGCTTGCTTGCGCGCTTCCGGCGACAAGCCCACCGACATGCCGGTAACCACCAGCGTGGACTGCAGCTTGCCGATGAGTTCGCTCGTCTTGGCGAAATCGGGACCCTCGAGGCGCAGCTCCTGGCGCACGCGCCAGCGCGTGATGCGCGCCTTGTCGTAAATCGGGAACGACTGGTAATTGAGGGACTTGGCTTTTACGCCGGGGTAGCCTGCAGCGATCCGGAGCGCCTCGCGCATCGCGCGGTTGACCCCTTCGGCGAGGGCGGTGGGGTCGCTGCCTTCGGACTCGACCGCGAGAACGGCGGTCATGGTGTCGTTGGGGACTTCGCGTTCGGCCTGCGCCGAGAAGTTGACGAGGTTGAACAGCGTCTCGACGCGATCCTGGGCGTGCGCCGCGACGCTGCCGCAAGCCAGCAGCGCGACGGCGGCAAGCCGCGCGATGCAGCCGCGCACATGGCGCGCAGAAGTCCCTGGCGGGTGCGCCGCCGTTCCCAGCGTTACCAAAGTCTTCTCCATGCAACCGTATATAGCACGCGCCAATGGGCGCGCCTGTAGGCGAAGGGTGCAAACGTCGTCGCGGGCACCGGCCTTGCTGTGCCGCTGCCCGCAAGGATGCAGGTCAGCCGGCGTTGCGTCCGGGCTGCCACAGCACGTCCCCGCGCCCGGCGTGTCGATTGGCGAGGCGGCCGATGACGAAGGCGAGATCGGACAGGCGGTTGAGGTACTGGCGCGAGCGCTCGCTTACGTTCTCGGCGCGGGCCAGTGCCACCAAGCTGCGTTCCGCGCGCCTGCACACGGTGCGAACGAGGTGCGCGCACGCGGCTGCGCGCGAACCGCCCGGCAGGATGAATTCCTTGAGCGGGGGCAGGTCTGCATTGAATCCGTCGAGCAGGTCTTCGAGCCGCTTTACGTGCGCCTCGCCGATCGCCTCCCGCCCCGGGATCGAGATTTCTCCGCCGAGGTCGAACAGGTCGTGCTGCACGCCTTCGAGAGCGGCGCGGATCGCTTCGGGAAGGTCTTCGGCCAGCAGCATGCCGACGGTTGAGTTGAGCTCGTCGATGTCGCCGATGGCATTGATGCGCGCGCTTTCCTTCGGCACGCGCGACCCGTCGCCCAGGCCCGTCTCGCCGGCATCGCCGGTGCGCGTATAGATCTTGGAAAGGCGGTGTCCCATGCCGGGGATTATAACTTTACGTGCCGGCGTGAGACCCGGATCCGGCGCCCGCACATGCTGCGGCTATTTTCGCGCGGGGAACGCGCATTGCGCTGCGCGCCGGATCACTCGCCGCGCCCGGTGACCTCGCTCGTGGCCCAGCCGCGCGCGAAGGTGCTGGTCAGCGTGTCGCCTGCGGCGAGCGTGGAGGGATCGCGCACTACTTCGCCTTTGGCATTGCGCGTCAGGCTGTAGCCGCGCGACAGCACCGCAGCCGGGTCGAGGCCCACGAGGCTGGCGCCCAGCCTTTCGAGTCGCTGCCGGTTGCGCTCGAGATTGCGGCGCAGCGCGAAGCCGAGCCGCCGCGCGAGCTCGGCGCGCCGCCGCTCGTGCGCCGCGAGGTCGGGGCGGGCGGCTGCCAGCCGTGCGGCGAGCTGCTGCAGCAGGCGCGCGCTTGCCGCGAGGCGCGCGCGCGGGTGCACGAGGCGGCGCGCGAGGTGGTCGACTTTCTGCATTTCACTGTCGATCGCGCGCACCGTCGCACGGGTGGCGCGCCCGACCAACTCGGCCACGCGGGCGAAGAGCGCATCACGCGAAGGGCTCACGGCTTCGGCGGCCGCGGTCGGGGTGGGCGCACGCAAATCGGCGGCGAAATCGGCAATGGTGAAATCGGTTTCGTGGCCCACACCGACCACCACCGGGATCGGGCAGGCGCGGATCGCGCGCGCCACCACTTCCTCGTTGAACTGCCACAGGTCCTCGATCGAGCCGCCGCCGCGGGCGAGCAGCAGCACGTCGCACTCGGCGCGCCGCCCCGCGGTCGCGAGCATCGCAGCGATGCGCTCGGCCGCGCCATCGCCCTGCACCGGCACCGGGTAGAGGATGACCTCGATCGATGGATTGCGCCGCCGCAGCGTGGCGAGGATGTCGCGCAGCGCCGCCGCGGCGACCGAAGTCACGATCCCGATGCGCGCCGGGAAGGCGGGAATCGCCCGCTTGGCCGCCGGGTCGAACAACCCTTCGGCTTCGAGCTTCTCCTTCAGCCGCAGGAATTTCTCGAACAGCGGCCCCAGGCCCGCGCGTCGCATGGTCTCGACATTGAGCTGGAAGTCGCCGCGCGCCTCGTACAGCGTGACCAGCGCGCGCACTTCCACCTGCATGCCTTCCTTCGGCTGGAAATCGAGGGCGCGGCCGCGCGTGCGGAACATCACGCAGCGCACCTGCGCCGACGCATCCTTGAGGGTGAAATACGAATGCCCCGAGTCGTAGCGCTTGAAGTTGGAAATCTCGCCCGCGATCCAGCCCAGCGCAAACCGGCGCTCGAGGATCTCGCGGACGCTGCGGTTGAGCTCCGATACGCTGATCACGGGCGGGTCGAACAGGGATTTGTCGTAAGGGGTCGACATTTCGGGCGGGCGGGCGAGGAAGGGCGGGTTGGGGTCGGGGGTGGGTCGGATTCTGGCAGGTTGCCGGCCCGCGCATCGGCGCCGCTTTCGTTCCACCTTGGGCCAACCCACAGCCGCCGCAGTGTACCCTTCGGCGCGCGGCCAGGCGGGCCGTCGAGGCGGCTTACACGTGTAGTCCGTGCACCTACAATCCCCTTAATTTCGTTGCTGTTTTTGGCTCGCTCCCAGGGACTAATCCACATTGACCCTGATGCGCAAGCGCAGTTTGCCCCGACTCCCCGCGGAGGCCGATTATTAGTCGCAACACAATGGTTTTGAACGAAATTACGGCGATGAAAAATTAACCAGACCGAGTTCAAGCGGCTTCTTGGCAGGCAAAACGCGATCTGTACATGCACAATCCACAAACTTATCCACAGGTTTTGTGGATAACACTTGGTAGCGCAGGATTGCGCGCTGCAACAATGCTTTTTCGGTGCATTCCGGGGCCCCGAATCTGCCACACTCGCCGCTGGCCCGCCGATGCGCTGCACAAAGTTGCCGGGGGGGAAGGGTTTGCGTAAAGTGCGCGCCTGACGTCGGTGCCTGCGGCCGGGCCGGTCCCCGGCCGGTTCGCCGGAACGATCCGCAGCACCTTGAGGAGAATCGAATTTGTTCGCAATGATCCAGGCTGCCGGTTGGCCGATTTACCCGTTGCTCCTCGCTTCAATCGTCGCCGTCGCACTGATCATCGAACGCTCGGTCAGCTTGCGCAGGCGCAAGATCGTGCCGCCCACCTTGCTCGATGAAGTCGTGACCGTGTACCGGCGCCAGGGCATCACGCCCGACGTGCTCGAAAAGCTATCGCGTGACTCACCGCTCGGGCAGGTGCTTTCGGCGGGCTTGGGCAACGTGAACAGCCCGCGCGAAGTCATGAAAGAGGCCATCGAGGAGGCCGGCGGCAGCGCGGCGCACGACCTCGAGCGATTCCTCACCACGCTCGGCACGATCGCCTCGGCCGCGCCGCTGCTGGGCCTGTTCGGGACCGTGATCGGCATGATCGAGATCTTCGGCTCGCAGGGCCCCACCGGCACCAACCCGCAGCAACTCGCGCAGGGCATCTCCATCGCCCTCTACAACACCGCGTTCGGCATCGGCATCGCGGTGCCCTCGATCATCTTCTACCGCCACTTCCGCAGCCGCGTCGACGGCTTCGTGGTCGACATGGAGCGCTCGGCGGCCAAGCTCGTGGATATCGTGCACGGCGAGCGCGGCGACTACAAAGGCAAGCCCGCGCGATGAAATTCCGCGCCCGCGTGCGCGAGGAGCCGGAGATCAACCTGGTCCCGCTCATCGACGTGATGATGGTGATCCTGATCTTCCTCATGATCACCACCACGTACTCCAAGTACACCGAGCTGCAGATCAACCTGCCGACCGCGGACGCCGAAAAGCAGCTCGAGCGCCCCAACGAGATCTCGGTGCTGGTCAATGCCAGCGGGCAGTACGTGATCGACAAGTCGCCGGTGGCTTTCACCACCATCGCCGCGCTCGCCGACGCGCTGCGCCACGCGGGTGGCGAGCGCAAGGAGCCGATCATCGTGATCAGCGCCGATGCGCAGGCCACCCACCAGTCGGTGGTTCGGGTCATGGAGGCGTCGCGCGTCGCCGGCTACGCGCAGATCACGTTCACCACGCAGGCGCCTGCCAAGTAGGCGGCAGGCCCGCAACCACGCGGGGCCCGGCCATCACGCTCCAAACCCTCGTTCCGCACTGGACCCGCGTTACCGCGGTCACGCGCCTGCTGGCGCCGCTCGCATGGCTGTTCGGCGCGGCCGTCACGGTGCGGCGCGTGTTGTACCGCATCGGCGTGCTGCCGGTGGCGAAGGCCGGCGTGCCGGTCATCGTGGTGGGCAACATCACCCTCGGGGGCAGCGGCAAGACGCCCCTCGTGCTGTGGATCGTGCACTACCTTGCCACCGCCGGATGGCGGCCGGGGATCGTCAGCCGTGGATACGGGGGAAGCATCGCGGCGCGCGGGGCGCCGCCGGCCGAAGTGAGCATCGGCTCCGACGCCGCCGAGGTCGGCGATGAGCCCCTCATGCTCGCGCGCCGCACCCAATGCCCGGTGTGGGTGGGCGCGGACCGCGCCGCCGTCGCCCGCGCACTGCGCGTGCAGCATCCGCAATGCGATGTCCTTGTGCTCGACGACGGGCTGCAGCACTACGGTTTTGCGCGCGACGTGGAGATCGCGGTGCTCGATGCGCGCGGCCTGGGCAACGGACGGCTGTTTCCCGCCGGGCCGTTGCGCGAGCCGGCGGCGCGCCTCGCGAGTGTCGATGCAGTGGTGCACACCATTGAGGCCGGCGCTCCCGGGAACGCCGCAGGCAGGAGCGAACGGCCCGATGCGCCCGCGGCATTTTACATGCGGCTCGCGGGCGAGCGCTTTGAGCGCCTTGCCGAGCCGGGCCGGATGCTCGAGCGCGCGGCGCTGGGTTCGACGCGCGTGCATGCGGTTGCCGGAATAGGCAACCCGGCCCGCTTCTTCGCACATCTTGCATCGCTCGGGCTGGAGGTTGTCCCGCACCGGTTCCCCGACCACCATCGCTTCGTCCCTGCCGATCTCGCCTTCGACGACGCCCTGCCCGTCGTAATGACCGAAAAGGACGCGGTAAAATGCCGCGGCCTGGCGATGCACGCCCGAGGCCGCGAATCGCCGAACGCGCTGTGGGTACTGCCGGTCAGCGCGCAGCTCGACCCCGCGTTCGGCCCGCTGCTCGAATCGAAGCTCGCCCGGGCGCACGCCGCCGCCGCGCAATTCAACGCCAATTCGCCGAGGTAATGCCGTGGACCCAAAGCTGCTCGAAATCCTCGTCTGCCCGATTTGCAAGGGGCCGCTGGTGCGGCGCCGCGAGGCCAACGAACTCATCTGCAAGGCCGACCGCCTTGCGTTCCCGGTGCGCGACGGCATCCCGGTGATGCTCGAAGACGAGGCGCGCAAGCTCGATCCGCTGGAAGAGGTCGCGTGACCGGTTTCACCGTGGTGATCCCGGCGCGCCGCGCGTCGACGCGGTTTCCGGGCAAGGCGCTGGCGGACATCGCCGGCAAGCCGATGGTGGTGCGCGTGGCCGAGCGCGCCGCGCTGAGCGGCGCCGAACGCGTTTACGTGGCAACCGACGACGCGCGCATCGAAGCGGCCGTCCGCGCGCACGGCATCGAATCCATCCTCACGCGGGCCGACCACGCGACCGGCACCGACCGCATCGCCGAGGCCGCCGGCCGGCTCGGCCTGGCCGACGACGCTATCGTGGTCAACGTGCAGGGGGACGAGCCGCTCATCGATCCGGGCCTCGTCGCCGGCGTGGCGCAGGTCCTGGCCGGCGCGAAGGACGCGGCTGTGTCGACCGCCTGCCACCCGATCGCCGATGCGGCGGAAATATTCAGCCCCAACGTGGTGAAGGTGGTGCTCGATGCGCGCGGTTTTGCGCTGTACTTCAGCCGCGCACCGATACCGTTTGCGCGCGATGCCTGGGGCGACGGCGGCAAGCCCGCGCAGGCGCCGGCGCAGTTGCCCTGCTACCGCCACATCGGCCTGTACGGCTACCGGGCGGGGTTTCTCGCCCACTATGCGCAGCTGGCGCCGAGTCCACTCGAGAGTTTCGAGGCGCTCGAGCAGTTGCGCGTGCTCTGGCATGGGTTCCGCATCGTGGTGGCGATCAGCGAAACCGATTCGCCACCCGGCGTGGACACGCCCGAAGACCTGGAGAAAGTGCGTAAACTCGCGGTTCGGTGGCAGTGAAAGGCGGCGGCGCCGGCGCACAACAACAAATGCAGGGCGAGGGACAGGGAAACAGCATGCGACTCATATTGCTTGGCCCACCGGGTGCCGGGAAAGGCACACAGGCTGCCTTCATCAGGGACAAGTACGCCATCCCGCAGATCTCCACCGGCGACATGCTGCGCGCAGCGGTCAAGGC
>JBBQCV010000154.1:0-8580 GCA_038319115.1 Burkholderiales bacterium
GTTTTCATCGCGTCTCCATAGCAGCAGAAAGGCACACGACCATATCAACCAAACGTAGTGGTACTGCTCCGGTCACTCCACAAAGATGGTTGCCTTCGAGGTTAGTTGCATCGCGGGTAAACGCGATCTGTGGATCCGATCGAATCAAGCGCTCATCCTCGCGGGTATGGTGAATCCGCCCCAGCGGACGGAGCCTCCGCTTAACACACATGCTTTGGCAGCGACTCGCCGCTGCAGTGGTAGCCGCACTTGTGCACACTGGCTTTGATCGTGTCGAGGTCGGTCACCGCCTCGTCGTAGACCACGGTCGCGCTGCCGCTTACATAATTGACTTCGACCTTTCTCACACCGGCCAGACGCGCCAGCCGCTTTTCGACGCCGCGAGCGCTCAATGCCGAGAGCATTCCGCCCACTTCAATCACGCTCGTTTTCATCGCGGTTCCTTAGGGTTGCTTCGCATTCAGCAGGTCCGATTTCAACCAATCTTTGGCGCGTCGTCGCCAATCACGAGTCGATCACTTCCTTCAAATCGGTAGGGCGGGATGACAAGGTTCGTCGGCGCAGGCGACCCCTTGAACACCCGGCCGGCAAGGTCGAACTTCGAGCCGTGGCATGGGCAGTAGAAGCCCCCCGGCCAGTCGGACTGCACGGAGCCCGGCTCCGGCATGTAGGTCGGGACACAGCCGAGATGGGTGCAGAGCCCGACGGCCACAAACACCTCAGGCCGACGCGCACGACTCGGGTTTCGAGCGTAATCCGGCTGCTGTGAGCGCTCCGTCGAATCGGGATCGGACAGAAAGCCGCGATCGGACTCGAGACTGGAGAGCATTTCTCGGCTGCGCCGCAGAATCCACACCGGTTTTCCCCGCCACACCTCGGTGCGCAGTTCGCCCGGCACCAACTGCCCGAAGGTCACTTCGACCGGCGCGCCCGCAGCACGCGCCCGTTCGCTCGGCCCCAAACTCGCAAGAAAAGGCGTCGATGCGCCGGCAAGCGCAAGCCCGCCCGCAGCCACGGTTGCCTGCGTCAACAGCTTTCGCCGCAGCAGATCCGGGGATTCTCCGGGGCCGGCTTCTCTCGTGCCCATTCCCGGGTGCGGATTTTCCCCATCCACTTTTTCCGTGCTCATTGCCCGAACCTCGCATGCATATAGGTCAGCGCCGCGCTTACCGTCGCTGGCCGAAACCGAAGAGTTTCAGGCTTTCCATATCCATATCAGCCTTCGTATCCTCATTTGGTTCGCCGCAATGCGGAGATCATCGCAATTTTCGACGGTCATTGATCAAAGGCGAGGGGGGCGAGAATAAGCGCTCGACGAAGTCCCGAATAGCCGGTCCCAGAGCGCGGTGGTGACGCCGAAATCGCCGGTTTTCTTGGCCCCATGGTGCAGGGCGTGACGGACTTTGGCGCGATGCAGGTAGGAGCCTTCGCGCGCCCGCCAGCGGTGGACGCCATGGTGCAGCGTCACGTACCACAGGTAACCCAGAATCAGGCCGAAGGTCGCACCCGCCGAGACCGTCATGCCCGCTTGCCACCACAGCGGCGCCAGCACGACGCCGCCGATGAGCGCTGCGCTGAGCCAGGTCGGCGTTCCCACTAGCGCGCGCGGATCGGCGTGATGCAGGTCGTGCATGCCCAGAAACGGCGGGACACGGTGCAGCACCCAGCGGTGTACGGCGTATTCCAGAAGCGTCGCCACGGCGAGGCCGGCCAGGCAGGCGACGAACCACGCCGCATGCTGCTGCCAGGTGTCGCGCAGGACGAGCACCGCGGCGAGCGGCGCGAGCAGGACCGGATAGACGACAAAGTCCGCGTAATAGCCGGTTCTGCTCAGGCGCATGAGATTGCCCTAAAGCGCAGGCGCCTTCACCGCGCGCGGATCCGGCACGCTCTTGCCGGCGAAAGCCGGTGCCAGTAGACGATGTTGACGGCCCGCAGCCACCGACCCGCGGCGATGCCGGATGTGACTAAAACGAAAACCATCAACGTGATGATCGAAATCACTGGGAGGATCCTTTGGTTTCCCGGATGATCCCCCGTCCGGTCACCGGCCGTTTGTTCGATAGCGAACAGATTGGCCGCCCTGGATCGTTGATCGTCGGTGAAAGGTCATGACGATGATCGCTGACATGGAGTTGACCAAATGGGCGAACCGGATGCGCGAGCGCGTCAATCTGGGCGCGCGGCTGGTCCTATGGAACGGGCAACAGTTTGACTTGGTGTTGGCGCTGACGCCGAATTGACCCAGGCCGCTGATTTTTACTGCCCCACCCGCAACGTTCGAAACCACTTACCGAAGAGCGTGTTGCGGAGTTGGACGTGGGTCAACGAAGTCCGGCGCCTTGGGTCAATTTCGAGTCGACGACGACAACCGTCCTCAGTGCGGCGCATCCCCCTTGACGGCCGCGCGATAAAGCAGCCGCCGATGTTCCGGGCCGTAGTTCCCGACCCCTCGCCCAGTCCTCGGGCAAAGGCGTGATCGAGTTCTGAGCGGCGGCCGCGGCGCCGGTCTTTGTCGCAAGGTCTGGCTAAGTTAGCTAATCTGTGGCAGACTCATTCCTCGCGAGGAGAAACGCCATGCAAGTAAACATGCTGGATGCCAAGAGCCAGCTTTCCCGTTTGGTGAAAGCGGCCCTTGAAGGTGAGGAAGTGTTTATCGCCAACAACGGAGTTCCGGTTGTCAGGCTCACGCCGGTCGCGAGCGCGCAACCCGCTCGCAAGCCGGGAGCGTGGGCGCATCTGAAAGTGTCCGAACAGCAGATCGCGGATGCTTTTTCACCGCAAGCCGATAAAGACATCGGCGAGCTGTTTTCCGGAAAGACCGGCCGCAAAAAGTGACGCGTTATCTGCTCGACACCCACCTGATCTACTGGTGGATGACCGGCAGCGCCAAGCTCTCCAAATCGGCCCGCAAGCTGATTGGCGGCGAAATGTGCGCCATCAGCGTGGCCAGTCTGTGGGAAATGCAATTGAAGCAGGCTGCGGGAAAGCTTGCTTTGCCGGAGGGCTCCCTGCAATCCCAGTTTGCGGGGCAGGGCTTCAGCCTGCTGCCGGTGACTGCCGCCCATGTCGAGCGGGTCCGCGATCTGGGCGGTTTGCGGGGAGATCCCTTCGACATGCTGCTGGTTGCCGTGGCCGATATTGAGAAAATGACCTTGTTGACCAAGGATGCTCGCCTGCTTTCACTGGGGCTGAAATACGTTCGTGAGGCTTGAAAGCAACCACCGGCATTCCGCGATCGGTGCTTTGGGGGAACCCGACACCGTGAGCCTATCCAGGGCAAACGCATGAGCGAAGAAGCGCTGCGAACGAACCGCTTTACGCTGCGCTTCGCCAACGCGGCGTGGAACGTCTGCGAGGGCGCGACGGAGAAGGTGATGGAGTGCTGACGCCCCTCGGCATGCATTCGCCGCTCGAGGACCCGCAGCCCGTGGGCCGGACCTACGTACGTACTTCGCGCGCGAAACTGGGCACGGCGCCGCTCGAAGGTTCGAAGCGCGCCGATACCGTTGTCGTAGGGGCAGGCTTCACCGGCCTGTCGGCCGCATTGCACCTGGCCGAAGGCGGCGCGAGTGTCGTCGTGCTCGAAGCGAAAGAGGCCGGCGCCGGCGGATCGGGCCGCACGATTCGCAATCCCGGCGGGACCGAGACCCCGCCCCGCACTGGATGTGATCCCCGCATGGCGCGCGAGGCCCGCGGCTTGCCAGCCGTGGGCCTCGCGCCTTGGCTACGCGATGTCGGGGACGGGGCGATACGTCATTGGCAGGACACTGTTCACCGGCCATGCTTCGGCTTCGTAGACCTTGCGGATGAGTCGCGCCCAGGCTGACCTGGCGTGCGCGGCGAACGCGCTCGCAGGTTCGCTCACGGGCTCGATGGGCGACGCGCCCAGGGCCGGCGCATCTGAAAGTTCCTCTTGAGCCTGAGGTGCGTCTTCGAGCGGTAGATGACGGTGCCGGTGGCGGCGTCGTAGGTCATCTAAACGCGAGCACCGCGCGCAAGTGAAAGCGGCCTCTGAACGCGGGCGGCTAGTGGATCAGCTCGTCCGGTACGGCGGAGCGCTCCGGCAGCGAATGCCGCGGCAGGCTGATGGTGAATACGCAACCCGTACCGGGCACATCGCGGACGCTGAGAACCCCGTTGTTGGCTTCAACGCCGCGGCGGCAGATCGACAGTCCGAGCCCGAGGCCGGATTTATCCGCGCCAACCTGTTTGAACGGCACGAACATTTTTTCCGCGTCACCCGGCGGAAGGCCGCCGCACCTGTCCGCGACCTCGATCAGGATGCGATCGCCGGTCGCGTAGGCGTTCAATGAGACCTCGGTGTCGAGCTTCGTGAACTTGAACGCGTTTTGCAGCAGGTTTCCCACCGCCGAGAGAAGCAGGTCCTTGTCGCCGGAAACAGCGAGCGCCGGGTCGACATCCGAAACTACAAACCGGCAGGTCCTGGCATGCGCCTCCAGTGACGCGGAAACTCTAACGGTCGCAATAAAGCCGGCAAGGGAAAAGAGTCCGTCCTGCACGGGCATCCCGGCCGTCAACCGCACGTCGGCGAGCGAGCGGTCTATGAGGACACGCAGTCCAATCAGGCTGCGCTCAAGCGCTTCGCCAGTCGGCCCCGTCAACTCTATATGGCCGGTCTTGATGGCGGAAAACGCAAGCGTGGCGGTGTGGAGGAAGTTGCGCATCTCGTGCGCGAGAAAACCCAGCCGTTCATTCAGCGCCTGAACCCCTTTCTCCGCGTTCAAGCCATCGCTGAGGTAGGAAAACTCCGTGACCGCTTCGGCGATTGCGTTGTCCAGGCAGCGGTGGAGCGTCCGGAACTCGTCGAACTGGATCGACGCACTTCTGTCAAACGCAACATCAGAAATCGCCTGGCAGAGATCGCCATAGTCGTGGACAACCTGGTCGACCGTGTACCCATGCTGCAATAGTTCGCGCCCGTGCTGCTTCGCCATCACACCGATTTCGGAAAAATGCGGCTGCCTGCCGTCCAATGAGCTGGAACCCTTGAGGCTTTGCATGGGCTCCGACATCTGCTCCAGCTGGAGTGTCCTGATCAGCTGGTCGATGAAATGCGGTATCCCGTGCTTGATCTGCGCGTCGGTCGCCTCCGGCGCGAGCCTTCGGGCGACTTTCGCCCGGCATCGGTCGATCAATTCAAGACGGTGGGCGGTAAGGAATTCGTGCAGCATTCGCATACCCTTTTTTTCAGTTTGAACGGAAAGGGATTCCGTCCCCGGATCTTATAACCCGGGTTAAGCGAACACCGCTTATACAGGCCCACTATCTTCTCTTGTAATTTCACCATCGCAAACGTGATCCTCGGGGTCTACACGCCCGACGAGCTCGGGCCCACTATCTTCTCTTGTAATTTCACCATCGCAAAGGTATCAACTACTTGACGTAGATCAACCTGGACGCGGTTACCAGAACGCCGGGATCTTCGTGGCCTTGCGTAGCGCGCGCTTGCAGCGCTTGACGCAAACTCGCTGGCGGGCGGCAAGCCAGCCGACGGCGAACCACGCGCGCGGTTCCGTTCCCGCTTCCGCGCGAAAGAACTGGGCGGCGATCCACTGATCGTTGTATTCGCCAAGCGCGTCCTGTGCCTGTCGCCAGGCCGCAAGGTAGCGCGTGACCCGCCTGGTGCCGAAAAGTGGCGCGGCAAACTCGCTCAGGTAGCGCAAGCGCTTCAGGCGCTTTCGCACGCGATGCTGCCGGGCAGGATCGAGTGTGGCGAACCGCTTGCCGTCGCGAGCAACGCTCCGGCGAAGGCCGTCGAGCCGCCGGGCGACGAGTGTTCGAACACCCGTCCCCATGCTGTCGTCTTCGACCACCTCTGTCTTGGGCTCGTGACGGAAGGCGAGTACGTCGAGCAGCGTCCGCTGGAGCAAGGGGTCGCGTACGACGGTCTCCGGCCGGCGTGCTCGGTGCACGGGCTTCGGATCGGGAAAGGACGGCGCGCCGGCCGCGTCGAGCTCTTTGCGCACGGCCGGCACAACGACCGCAATATCTCGATACTCGCCCAGTTCCCGAAAGGCGCTTCGCAGTACCGGCTCCCACGCCGGGTCGATTCCGTTGACGATCATGCCAAGCTCGCGCAGAGCGGTTCGCAAACGGCGCAACCCGATCCGTAGCTGATGGACAAATGGCTCATCGCAAGCGCCCGCGGCAAGTTCACTTGCGTTGCCGAGAATCTGCGCAAGACAGCTCTCGATCGTGGCGACGAAAAATGCCGCGGCACCCTGCTTCACGTCGACGAGCGGTGCCGCGGCCTTCACCGGGGGTCCCTCGACCTCGCCGCGGGCGAGGCGCGCGCCACGCTCGGCTTTCGAGACCGTGCTGAGCCATAGTCCATGCCGACCAGCCCATTGCGCCGCGAGGCCGACGAGCGCTGTGACGCGACCCGACTTCAATTCCAGTTCGAGCTCGCAGATCGGCCACGACCGGTCACTGGCAAAGATATTCCCCGTATCCAGGGCGATCTCGACGCGCGCGCCAGCGACGCGAATCGTCCTCGTCATGCGCCGTACATCGGTGCGAAAACGCGTGGACAGCCCCGCGCTTGCATCCCCTTCACTGCCGTTGCCGAGCGCCTCGCGCAATACCTCGCCGGCAGGTGCCGCGTCGTGCCGGGCCAAGTCGAGCGCGGGCGGCCCGCCGCCACTTGGCGTCGTCACCGAAACATTGTGCTCGAGGCGGCGGAAGGAGTCCGCCGCCGTCGCCGCCTTGACGGTCTGGACCCAACGCCGTCCTTCCTTGCGCAGGCGCAACGTTACGCCACGCCTGGCCAGGCGTTCGTCGGCGGTATCGAAGTAGATCGCCTGCATTCGCTCGATACGAACGGGGGCACGCTTGAGCGCTTTCTCGAGCGCCGCGCGCCTGTCGGCTGGCACCGCGAATTTTAGTTCGATCTCGTCCTTGGGTGAAATGTCACCCGAGGCATGACCTGCTCGACGCCAGCCCCCGGTTGCACCCACGGCCACTAAATGATCCGTGCGCGTCGCAGGAGGCTCAAGAGCCAGCTCTCACTTTTGATGGCTGCCACTTCGAGGGATCATCCCTGTGCGCACCGCCACCGATGTGATGGAGCATTGGCAACATATTGCCTTGCAGCCCAATAGGGGCAAGGGCCAGGGGCCAAAAATGGCAGTATTTAACCAACCCCGGCCTGGGCAAAAAGCTCACGCAGCCTGGGTAGCGCCGCCAGCCCCGCCCGTTCGCCCGCGCGGATGAGCGATTTCTGCGTGGCTGCCGACATCTCATCGTGCTCGGGAAGATTGGGCTCGATCACAAGATCCGCCCCGGCACGCTCGGCGAGCGCGAGCTTGCGCGTGAGGATCGAGAACCCCTGATAGAGCGCGTCGTACGGGTCGCTCAGGTCCGCCTGCTCCGGCGGGAAGGAAACATCCACGGCGATCACACGCCTCGCGCCGAGACGCCGTGCCGTGTTCACCGGGACCGGGGCGGCCAGATTGCCGTCGACGAGCAGGCGCCCGCCGATGCTCACCGGCTCCAGGAATCCCGGCGCGCTGCTGGAGGCTTGCACCGCCAGGCCCACATCGCCATTGTCGATGACCATCAGCTCGCCGCTTCGCAGGTCGGTTGCGACGGCGGCAAAGCGAATCGGCAGCGATTCGATCGTCCGCTCGCCGACGCGCTCGACTACGAAGCGCCGGATGCGGTTGCCGCCGAAAAGCCCAAGATTCGGGAAGATCCAGCTGCGCAGCATGCTCGGGCTCATCCGGCCGCCATAAAACTCCATCTTGGCGGTGCTGACGCCCGCGGCATACAGAGCTCCGACCAGGCTCCCCGCGCTCGAACCGACGACGAGGTCGGGCTTGAAGCCGTTCTTCTCCAGCACCCGCAGTACGCCGATATGACCGTAGCCGCGGCACCCCCCGCCGCCAAGCACGAGCGCTACGCTCGCCCGACGCGCGCGTGGCAGGAGGGCTGGCTTTTCATCGCGTGCGTGCGCCGCACGCAAGCCGGCACCCGCCAGAACGGCCCCGAGCAGCAGTCGCCGACGCGATCCGGACAAGGGAGCCACGTCATGCCGACTTCTCGAATCCGAAAAAGATCGCTTCATGGCTTGCGTCCCCGGCCCTATAGCGCGGCGAGCGCCCGCTCGAGCCGGGTGCGGACCTCGCCCGCGATTGCGGCGATTTCAGGCCGCCCGGTGAGCTGCAGCACCCGTGAGCCTATTTCATGGGTGCGGGTTGCATCATCTGGTCGTGCTGCACCATCTGCTCCATCATCATCTGCATCATGTCCATGCGGTTTTCCATCATGCCCTGGCGCTGCATCATGTCGCCCTGCGTCATGCCGCCTTTCGTACCGCCTTTCGAGCCGCCTTTCATGCCGCCGCCCATCATTCCGCCACCCATCGTTCCGCCACCCATCATCATTTGCCCGCCCATGCCGTGCATCGTCTGCATACCTTCCTGCATGGATTTCATATGAATCTGCATGAGCGCCTGGCGTGCCTTCGGGTCGGTCGCTTTGTGAATGGCGTCCATCTGCCCCTGCATCGTTTTCATTCTTTCCTGCATCTGGCCCATCTGCCCGTCCATGTTCGAG
>JBBQCV010000155.1:0-8565 GCA_038319115.1 Burkholderiales bacterium
AGAAGGACATGGTGCACAACAGCTACACTCCGGTAATCGACGTCGACCCGGAGAATTGCCTTGTCCGGGCTTCCTTTTCCACCCGCTCTTTCATCGTCCCGAAGACCGACATGCTCGAAATCAAAAGCAAGCTCAAGATCGTGCGCCGTGCGTATCGCCTCGAGGTCAAGGCGCAACTGAAGCTGCCGTTCGAGGCGCGCCAGAAGAGCCGCTTGCGCACGCACCTCGCCTCGGGTGAGGAAGTCGCGCTGATGCTGCCGCGCGGCGAGATCCTGCGTGGCGGCGACCTCGTCGTGGCGAGCGATGGCCGCGTGGTCGAAGTCGTGGCCGAGACCGAAAAGGTGCTGCACATCACGTGCAAGACGGTCGAGGACGTGACGCGCACCGCCTATCACCTGGGCAACCGCCATGTGCCGGTGCAGGTGGGTGAAGGTTACCTGCGCATCGCCGCCGACCACGTGCTCGAAGAGATGGTGCGCGGCCTGGGCGCCACGATCGAGGCGATGGACGCGGCGTTCGAGCCCGAGGCCGGCGCCTACGGCGGCGGCCACCGCCACAACGACGACGAGCAGGGCCATGCGGGCCGCATCCACGAATACGGCGAGGCGCGCGGGGCGCACGACCATGGCCATGCGCACGGGCACGACCACCCCGGCACAAGTTCGCCAGCGCATGTGCACGGTCCGGAATGCGGCCACGACCACGGCCACGATCACGATCACGCCCACGACCACGCCCACGATCACGATCACGCCCACGCCCACGCCCACGACCACGCCCACGACCACGATCACGATCACGATCACGCCAAGGGCCACGATCACGACCCCGGCCACAAAGGCCACAAAACCAAGTGAGCGCCGACGGCAGCGCGCGGCTTGCGCGCATGCTCCAGCTCGCCAGCCCGGCGTTGCCGGTCGGCGCCTACAGCTATTCGCAGGGGTTGGAGGCCGCCGTCGAGGCGGGCCTGGTGCGCGATGCCGAGTCGGCGGGCCGCTGGATCGGCGATGCATTGCGTCTGAGCCTCGCCCGGTTCGAGGCGCCGCTGTGGTGTCGCCTGCATGCGGCATGGGTGGCGTGCGATTACGCCGCGGTGCGCCGCCTGGACGCCTGGTTCTGCGCCACGCGTGAGACCGCCGAGCTGCGCGCGGAAACGCTGCAGATGGGCTATTCGCTGCGGCGCCTGTGCGCCGAGTTGGACGGCTTCGAGGCCGCGCCGCTTGCCGCGCTTGGGGCGATGGACGAAGTCGCGTTCCCCACGGTGCATGCATTTGCCGCCGCGCAGTGGGATTTGCCCGCCAGCGAGGCGCTGGTGGGCTACCTCTGGTCGTCGCTGGAGAACCAGGTCATGGCCGCGCTCAAGGCCGTCCCCCTGGGGCAGACCGATGGGCAGAAGCTGCTGCTGCGCCTGGGTGCCGCGCTGGCGTCCATCGCCGAGGAGGCCGCCGCCGGCGAAGATGGGCTGCTTGCGAACTTCGCTCCCGGATTGGCAATCGCTTCGTGCCAGCACGAAACCCAGTACTCGCGCCTGTTCCGTTCCTGAATCGGGCCGCACCGAATGGCCTTTGAATACTGCCAATTTTTGACCAACCCCCGCGCCAACATTAGCTTTCAAGGGAAAATACTGCCATGACACAAACCCAGCCCCTGCGCGTGGGCATCGGCGGGCCGGTCGGCTCGGGCAAGACCGCGCTGACCCTCGCCTTGTGCAAGCGCCTGCGCGACTCCTACCACCTCGCCGTGGTGACCAACGACATCTACACCGAGGAGGACGCGCAGTTCCTCGTGCGCAACGAGGCGCTGGTGCCCGAGCGGATCATCGGGGTGGAGACCGGCGGCTGCCCGCACACCGCCATCCGCGAGGACGCCTCGATCAACCTAGAGGCCGTGGCACGGCTGAATCGCGCGTTCACCGACCTGGAGATCATCTTCATCGAGTCCGGCGGCGACAACCTGGCCGCGACCTTCAGCCCCGAGCTGTCGGACCTGACACTTTACGTCATCGACGTGGCCGCCGGCGACAAGATCCCGCGCAAGGGCGGGCCCGGCATCATCAAATCCGACCTGCTGATCATCAACAAGATCGACCTCGCCCCCATGGTCGGCGCCTCGCTCGAAGTCATGGACCGCGACGCGAGGAAAATGCGCGGCGAGCGGCCGTTCGTGTTTTCCAACCTGAAGACGGGGCAGGGGCTCGACGCGATCGTCGGCTTCATCGAGAAGCAGGGGCTGATGAAATAGGCCGCGGCAGGAAAGGCGGCAACAGCCGCGGAAATGAAAAAGGGGCGCCGGTCGGGCGCCCCTTTTTTCGTGGAACCGACTCTAGGCGACGGCCCTGGACTTGCGGTCGAGCAGCGCGCCGAAATTCTCCAGCGACACGAGGTGGGCGTACATGCGCCCGAGCACGCCTTTCTTCACCAGGTTCTTGAGCTGGCTCGAGTTGAGGTGCTCGATCTTCTTCTCGTCGACGCGGTACATGCCGGTGAGCTGCATGGGCGCCTGCTTGTCGAGCGTGGCCTGCATGTTGAAAGGCTCGAGCAGCGCGTAGTCGGCGAGGATCGCGCACATCTCGCGGCTGCGCTCGAGGTCGGTCTCGTACTCCGACAGGAGCTTCTCGATGTCCTTCCACTTCTGCGTCGGATCGCCTTTGGCGTCGAACATCGCCTCGCCCTTGTCGCCGGCGAACTCCTTCTCCACGCAGATCAGGCGGTCCGCCTGCTCGACCTTGTCCAGGGTCACGCGCGCCATGCAGAACGGGAAGCGCCGCGCATAGGCCGGCACGTAGGTCTTCTCCGCCCACAGGTCCTTGCTGACGAACAGGTTCTCCCCGCCGGTCATGCCGAGCACCGCCACCGGCGCGAAAGTGTCGCCCTTGTCGCCGCTGGTGAACACGATCGGGTAGGTCAGCGACACGCGCGCGAACTCGGTATAGCTGATCGGGATGGCGTTGAGGGCGCGCACGAACGGTGGCACCTCGCCCGGGCTGAGCAGGCGGACCTTGTGGGTCTTGAGCAGGGGGACGATTTCCTTGTAGCCGAAGGGCGGCGAAATTTCCATGGGCTCTCTCTTAGGGGGACGGGCAGGAGGCGGCCATCATAACCGTCTGCCCGACGCCACGGCAATGCGATCCAGGGCGCGGTGCCCGCGCCACGGGGGCGGGTTTGTGGCGCCCCCCCGCATGGGTTACAATCCGCGCCCTTCGTGGGGTGGTAGCTCAGTTGGGAGAGCGTCGCGTTCGCAATGCGAAGGTCGAGGGTTCGATCCCCTTCCACTCCACCACAAATTTGTAGTGCGCTAATCCAGCAGCACTACCTTCCGCGCAGTCTCTAAATCAGGTCCGGGTGGCGCGGACTCGCCCCAGCGCTACCACTGCGACTTGCGGGTCCTTGGTGGCAGCGATGAGCACCGGTTTCGCGTCGGTTTGGTTTTGCGAATCGCAGCATTTGTCAGGCGCTGGAGAGGGCGCCATGATGACCCCCCCCGCAATCCGGACACCGGCACGACGGTTCACCTTGCCGCTGCGCGAACCTGATTTCCGAATACAGACAATTTTCATTCAATGACTAACTTTGCCGAACGCAAGGTCGAGCACACCCTCTTCATCGTCAGCATCTGGATCAAGGGATTGGCGGGTGCGGTCGAGATGATCGGGGGTCTTCTTGTCCTCTTCATTACGCGGAAATTGCTCGACTCTTTCGTTCTCTTCCTTGTGGCGCCGGAGCTGGCCGAAGATCCTGACGACCGGATTGCGAATTTCCTCAGCCATTCGGCCCAGCTTTTTACCGCCGACACCAAAATCTTCGCGAGCGCCTATCTGATCGTTCACGGCCTGATCAAGCTTCTGCTGGTCGCAAGTCTGCTGCGGGAGAAACTATGGGCTTATCCCTTGTCGCTCTGGTTTCTCGGTGCCTTCATTTTTTACCAGTGCTACCGCTATACGCACACGCATTCGATATGGCTGATTCTGCTAACAGTGGTTGATGCGGTCGTGGCGCTATTGATCTGGCGCGAATACCAATCGCGCAAGCGTGCCGCAGGGGGTGACCCGGAGTGCCGGGAGCCGAAAAAACAGGCGCTTTCCCCGGATCACCGGGTGGCGTCCTGCATGCAACCCTCAGCCGGTCCCGTCCTGCGCCTTCTCCAGCCTCCGCACGAACACCGTCATTTCCTTGCCGGCCTGCTTGTCGCCTTTCTTTTCGGCCGCCGCGATCCCGCTGCGGTAAGCCGCGATTGCCTCGGCCGCCTGCCCGCTGTCGGCCAGCGCCTTGCCAAGCAGCTTCCACGCGGCCGAATATCCCGGGTCCTTGCCGACCGCGTCGCGCAAGTAGCCCGCAGCGCGGGGCAGGTCGCCGTTCTTCATGTATTCGTTGCCGAGCGAAAAGCGCAGCAGGGCGCCGTCGCGGGGCGTACCCAGCAGCTTCTCGAGGTTGGCGATCAGGCTTGCATTCATCAGGCTGGCATTCACTTGGGCTAAGATAAGTCCTGTGTCCACGGAGATTCTACGCGCAGCATGAAAACCGCCATCCATTCCAAAGACGCCCCCGCGGCGATCGGCACCTATTCGCAGGCCATCCGGGCGGGTGACACGGTGTATATCTCCGGCCAGATAGGCTTCGACCCCGCGACCATGCAGCTGGTCGAGGGCATCGATGCCCAGATCGACAGGGTGTTCCGCAACCTCGAGGCGATCGCCACGGCCGCCGAGCTCACGCTCGAGCGCACCGTGCGCATGACCGTCTACCTCACCGACCTGGCCCACTTCGCGCGTGTCAACGAGGTCATGGCGCGCTATCTGCGCGAGCCGTACCCGGCGCGCGTGGCCATTGGCGTGGCCAGCCTGCCGCGCGGGGCTTTGGTCGAGATCGACGCGATCCTGTTCGCGGGGTGAGCCGGGCGGGCCCTGCGCCGCGGGCCCCCCCTGCCCGCAAGGGCAAAACCGCCACGGCCAAGGGGACTAAACCCCTCGCCACGTTCGAGCGCAAGCTCGAGAAGCTCGGTATCCGCACGCGCTTCGACCTCGTCCTGCATTTGCCGCATCGTTACGAGGACGAAACCGTCCTGACGCCGGTGGATGGCGCCGCGCCCGGGATCGCGGTGCAGGTGCAGGCCGTCCCGTTGCGGGTGGAGGTTGCGTACCGCCCCCGCCGCCAGCTCATCCTGCATGCCGAGGCCGGCGGCCGCGAACTCTCCCTGCGCTTCTTCAACTTCTACCCCAGCCAGGTGAGGCAGTTCGAGCGTGCCATCGAGGCCGGCCAGGTGGTGCGCGCATTCGGCGAGGTGAGGCCCGCGCGCGGCGGTGCCGAGATGGCCCATCCACGTTACCGTGTGGTGGCGGCCTCCGAGCCGCTGCCGGTTTCGCTCACGCCGGTCTACCCGGCCACGGCCGGGGTCTCGCAGGCGGAACTGCGCAAGGCGGTGCTCGAGGCGCTTGGCGCCGAGCGGCTGGAGGATTCGCTGCCGGCGCCGTTGTTGAAGCCCCTGTCGCTCGGCGCGTTCGCGGCGGCGGTGCGCTTCCTTCACCTGCCCCCGCCCGGTACCGACCTGGCCGAACTGCAGGAGCGCACCCACCCGGCCTGGCAGCGTGTCAAGTTCGACGAGGTGCTTGCGCAGCAGCTTTCGATGCGCATGCATTACATGGCCCGGCGCACCCGCGCCGCGCCGCGCCTGGCGCAGGGCGGCGCGCTCACCACGCGCTTTCTCGGCGCGCTGCCGTTCGCCCTGACCGTTGCGCAACGGCGCTGCCTGGCCGAGATCGCCGCCGACATCGCCCAGGCGCATCCGATGCAGCGCCTGCTGCAGGGCGATGTGGGCAGCGGCAAGACCATCCTCGCGGCGCTGGCGGCACTGGCCGCGGTCGACGCGGGCTGGCAGGCGGCGGTCATGGCGCCCACCGAGTTGCTGGCCGAGCAGCATTACCGCAAGTTTTCCGAGTGGCTCGCGCCGCTCGGGGTGCCGATCGCGTGGCTCCACGGCGGGCAGGGCAAGAAGGAAAGGCGCGTGGCGCTGGAGGTGGTCGCGGCGAGCGCGCCGGGGGTGATCATCGGCACGCATGCGCTGTTCCAGGAAGGCGTGGAGTTCGCGCGCCTGGGTTTGGCGATCGTCGACGAGCAGCATCGGTTCGGCGTGCAGCAGCGGCTCGCGCTGCGCAAGAAGGCCGACCCCGGGGGCATCGTGCCGCACCAGCTCATGATGAGCGCGACGCCGATCCCGCGCACGCTGTCGATGAGTTACTACGCCGACCTCGACGTGTCGGTCATCAACGAGCTGCCGCCGGGGCGCTCGCCGGTGCGCACGCGCCTGGTGGCCAACGCGCGCCGGCGCGAGGTGCTCGAGCGCATCCGCTCGGCGTGCGCGGCGGGCGAGCAGGCTTACTGGGTCTGCCCGCTGATCGAGGAATCTGAAACCCTGGACTTGCAGACCGCCATCGATTCGCACGCCGAGCTGCAGGCAGAATTCGCCGGCATGCAGGTGGGGCTGCTGCACGGGCGGCTGCCATCGGTGGAAAAGGCGGCGGTGATGCAGGCCTTCAAGGACAACCACCTGCACCTCCTCGTGTGCACCACCGTGATCGAAGTCGGCGTGGACGTGCCCAATGCCTCGCTCATGGTGATCGAACACGCGGAGCGGTTCGGCCTGGCCCAGCTTCACCAGCTGCGCGGCCGCGTGGGGCGCGGGCGGCGGCAGAGCGACTGCATCCTGCTGTATGCGGGCCCGCTGTCCGCGATGGCACGCCGGCGGCTCAAGGCGATCTACGAAAACTCCGACGGCTTCGAGATCGCGCGCGCCGACCTGAGCCTGCGCGGCCCCGGCGAATACCTCGGCGAGCGCCAAAGCGGCGCGCCGATGCTGCGCTTTGCCGACCTCGACCGCGATGCGGCCATGATCGAAGTCGCGCGCGCGACGGCCGATCGCATGCTGGGGGAGTTCCCCGCCGAAGCACGCGCGCACGTGGAGCGGTGGCTCGGCAGCCGCCGCGACCTCGCGAAGGTGTGAGGGATAATCCGCGCATGACGCTTGCGCGCATCGCAGCGAGGCTGGACGCTTACGAGCGGCTGATCCGGCTGGACAAGCCCATCGGCACCCTGCTGCTGCTGTGGCCCACGCTGTGGGCGGTGTGGATCGCTTCCGCCGGCCACCCGCGCGCCGAAGTGGTGATCATATTCTCGATCGGCACGCTGCTCATGCGTTCGGCGGGCTGCGCCATCAACGACTTCGCCGACCGACGCTTTGACGGCCATGTCGAACGCACGCGCGCACGGCCCATCGTGTCGGGGGAGATCCGTGCATGGGAGGCGGTGGCGGTCGCCGCGGTGCTCGCGCTGATTGCCTTCGGCTTTGTGCTGTTTCTCCCGCCGCTGGCGATCCAGTTGTCTTTCGTCGCGCTGTTCGTTGCGGCGACGTATCCGCTCACCAAGCGCTTCTTCTGGTTTCCGCAGGCCTACCTGGGAATCGCTTTCGGCTTCGGCATCCCGATGGCCTTCGCAGCCGTGGGCGGCGACCTGCCGCCGGTGTGCTGGTGGATGCTGGCGGCAAACGTTTGCTGGGCACTGGCCTATGACACGGAGTACGCGATGGTGGACCGAGAGGACGACAAACGCATCGGCATTCGCACGGCGGCCGTCGCGCTCGGGCGTTACGACCTCGCGGGAGTGATGGTGTTCTACGCCGCCACGCTCGGGCTGCTCGCCTGGGTGGGTGTGCTCGCCGGGCTCGGCCCGGCCTATTACGCCGGGCTTGCGGTGGCTGCCGCAATGATCGTCTATCATTGGTTTTTGATCCGCGGCCGCTCGCGCGAGGGCTGCTTCAAGGCGTTCATGTACAACAACTGGGTCGGCGCGGCGATCTTCGCGGGCATTGCGTTTTCCTACGCGGTGCCGGGCGGTAACGGGCCATGAACGACATCGCCCCCCTGGCCACATTCGAATTCCGCCGCGGCCCGCTGACCGGTTCACACCTGTCGCTGTTCGACTCCTGCCTCGAGCACCGCAGCGCGGACGGGTTCGAGACCATGCACCTCGATCGGGTCGCCTCCGTCGGCGTGGCGTTCGAGCGCGATTCCGGCAGGCTCGCATGGGGCGGCGCGTCGCTCTCGGTGGCGGTCCTGCTGCTGGCCGCGTACTGGCCGTTGCGCGCGCTGGTCACAGGGGCCATCGCCGAGCTGAACGCCCAATCGCAAGGAAGTTTCCTTTCCGCCGGCCTGCGCGTGCTCGATGCCTGCGTGTCGCTCATGCCCTTCGCGAGTTTCGCATTCGCCGCGCTGGGCGCGGCCCTCATTGCGTTGGGGTGGATAGGCGCCACGGTCATGACGGTGGGTATCCCGACCGGCGAGCGCACCTATGGCGCCCGCGGGCACGATCCTCTGCTGAGGGAGTTCGGCGAGAACGTCGCCGCGCGGCTCGCGAAGCGCGCCTGAGGATGCGCTATACGGACCTGCGCGATTTCATCGCCCAGCTCGAGGCCGCCGGCGAACTCAGGCGCGTGCAGGCGGAAATATCACCGCGCTTCGAAATGACCGAAATCTGCGACCGCGTCCTGCGCAACGGCGGGCCGGCGATCCTGTTCGAG
>JBBQCV010000156.1:0-8413 GCA_038319115.1 Burkholderiales bacterium
GGCGCATTCGGGCCACGCCCCGTCGTGAGCATTGCATCGAGGATGGGGTGCAGGAGGTCGATGGGCACAAACATGTTGGCGTGCTGCGACTTGCCGTCGATGAGCTGCTCGACCAGCAGCGAGCCGATGCCCACGAGGTCGCCCTGCGCGTCGAGCAGCCCCGCGCCGCCCCACTGCGGGTGCGCGGGGGAGGCGAACATCGCCTCGTCGAGCACGTATTCCCAGTAGCCTGCGAATTCCTGTTTGGCCACCAGGCGCGTCTTGAGCGCGTGCGTCACGCCACCGTGGCCGAGCACGAAAGCCGAGTCGCCCACCTTGACGTCCGCGGCGAGGCCGAAATCCAGGTGCGCGGCATCGAGCTTGCCCAGCGGCTGGATGAGGCCGAAGCCGCTCGCCTGGTCGTAGGCGAGCGGGAAGCCGGCCACCACCGCGCCGCGATTGGTGGTGAGCCAGACCTGGGTGGCCTCGGTGATGAGGTAACCAATGGTGAGGACGAGGCCGTCGGCACGGATCACCATGCCGTAGCCGCCGCGCTCGGTCCCCAGCGTGGCTGCGGTAAAGGCGTCTTCAGGCACCTCCGCGCGCACCAGCACCGCCGCATCGAGCGCGCGCGCGAGGTCGAACTGGGTTTCGGCCGCTTTGGGTTGGAGTGCCCCCGGAAAGGCCCACTGGGATGCTTTTGCCATGGCGCAATTCTGGCACGCCACGCACTGGCCGCACCACCCGCGGCCGACAGGCCTCTGCGAGAATGCACCGCGCGCAGTGACCTGTGGAGAGGAAAACGACGTTGAGCGGTTGCGACATTCCGGGCCTGGGGGGATTCGATGCGGGGCTTTCGGGCGTGGGCGCGATGAATCCTGCGAGGTCTCGATGACACCAGCGATGCCCGCAATTTCGGGCGCCCGCCTCGTGGCGCTGGTGTGCACGGCGCAACTCTTCGTGCAGCTCGGGGCATTCTTCTGGCCCGCCCTGCTGCCCGACCTCATGCCGCAATGGGGCCTCACCAATACCGAGGCCGGCTGGATCACGGCCAGCTTCTATGCCGCGTACATGCTGTCGGTGCCGGTGCTCGTCACGCTCACCGACCGTGTCGACGCCAAGCGCGTGTACCTCTTCGGGGTCGCCTGCACGATCGTCGGCCATGCGCTGTTCGCCCTGTATGCGGAAGGCTTCTGGTCGGCGTTCTGGACGCGGGGCCTGACCGGGCTGGGCTGGGCCGGCACCTACATGACCGGCGTGAAGCTGCTCGCAGACAAGGTCGATGCGCGGCTCATGTCGCGCGCCGTCACTGGCCACGCCGCGAGCATAGGCGTCGCCGGCGCGCTGTCGTTTTCGGTCGCCGGATTGATCGAGCACGCGTGGGGTTTTCGCGCTGCTTTCATGGCCGCGGCGCTGTGCGCGGGAGTCGCGCTTGCGCTCATCGCCCTGTGGGTGCCGCGCCGCGACACGCCCGCCTCCCGGCCCGCTGACGGCGGCGGGCTGTTCGATTTCCGACCGGTGCTGCGCAACCGCTCGGCGATGGCTTACTCGATCGCCTATTGCGTCCACACCCTCGAGATGAACGCATTGCGCGGCTGGGGCGTGGCTTTCCTCGCCTACGTCGCGACCAGCCGCGGCGCGGGCGACGCGGGCCTGTCGCCCGCCCTGCTCATGACCGTGCTTGGCCTCATCGGCACGGCCTCGAGCGTGCTCGGCAACGAGGCGGCGATACGCATCGGCCGCCGCAGGCTGGTCGCCGGCGCAATGCTCGGTTCGGTGCTCGCCGGCTGCGTGCTCGGGTTCGTAGGCACGCAGTCGTACCCGCTGGCCGCGGTGCTGCTGCTGGTGTTCGGCTTCGTGATCTGGCTCGACTCGTCCTCGCTCACGGCGGGAGCGGCTGGCACTGCTGACCCGGGGCGGCGCGGCGCGCAGCTCGCGGTGCATTCGTCGCTCGGTTACGCAGGCGGCTTCGTGGGGCCGCTGGTGATCGGCGTGACCCTCGACCTGTCCGGCGGGATGTCGCGCCTGGGGTGGGGCCTGGCGTTCTTCGCGGTCGCAGCGCTGATGCTCGCCGCGCTGGTGGCGTTCTGGATCATGCGGCCGCGCGAAGTGGCCGGCGACCGCGGCGCCTGAGAGCGCGCAAATTACGCGGTGCGCAAGCGAAACGGTGCCCCGGAAGATCGGCTATGCGGTCCGCCGAACCAATCGGCCGGCGCGAATAAGGTACCCTGAGGCACGGGAGGCTTTCCCTCCCTCTCCCAGGAGTTGCCATGGCTTTCACCTTGCCCAAGAACACCAACCCCTTCCTGACCGGCGCGCTCGCCGGCGCCGTCCTCTCAGTGTGGGTCGGGTTCGACGCGTTGGGCTGGAAAACCGCATCGGCCACCGAGGCGCTGGTCAAGCGCGGCTCGGAGACCGCGGTGACCGCGGCCTACGCGCATGTGTGCGCCAACCAGTTCAACGCCTCCAAGGACCACGAAGCCAAACTCGTGGACCTGAAGAAAGTCGACCAGTGGTCACGGGGCGATGCGCTCGCCAAGACCGGCTTCGCCACCATGGCCGGCGACAAGGAACCGGCACAGGGCGTGGGCCAGGCCTGCGCGCAGCTGCTGGTGCCCGAAAAGAGCTGATGCCCAGCCCCGGCTCGGAGCGGTCGCGGAAATAAAATGGGGGCCATGCTGATCTTCCGCCAGCTGTTCGACCCGCAGTCCTCGACCTACACTTACCTGCTGGCCGACCCGGCCACGCGCGAAGCGGTCCTGATCGACCCGGTGTTCGAGCACGCGCGGCGCGACGCGGCGCTCGTCGAGGAGCTCGGTCTCAAGCTGCGCTTCACCCTCGAGACGCATGTGCATGCCGACCACGTCACCGGCGCAGCGCTCCTCAGGCAATCGCTGGGCTCGCGCATCGCAGTGGCGCGCGATGGCGGCGCGCAGGGCGCCGACCGCCAACTTGCCGACGGCGACAGCGTCGCCTTCGGCAAGCGCTCGCTCGAAGTGCGCGCCACGCCCGGCCACACCAGCGGATGCCTCACCTACGTTCTCGACGACCGTTCGATGGCATTCACCGGCGATGCGCTGCTCATCCGCGGTTGCGGGCGCACCGACTTCCAGGAAGGTGACGCGCACCGCCTGTTCGCTTCGGTGCGCGGGCGGATCTTCTCCCTCCCAGAGGATTGCACCCTCTACCCAGCACACGACTACAAGGGCCTGACGGCCTCGAGCGTGGGCGAGGAGAAAATGTACAACCCGCGCCTCGCCGAAACGATCGGCGAAGGCGATTTCGTCGGCTACATGACCAACCTCGGCCTGCCCCATCCCAAGCTCATGGACGTTGCGGTGCCGGCCAACATGCAATGCGGCCAGCCACCGATCGACGCGGGCGCCGCCGGCGCCGCGCCGGGGCAGGACTGGGCGCCGCTGGCGTATACCTTCGCCGGCATCTGGGAGATCCAGCCCAATACGCTGGAAGAAAACCTTGCCGGCGTGAACGTCATCGACGTGCGCGAACCCGAGGAGTACAGCGGTTCGCTCGGGCATATTGCGGGAGCGAAGCTGGTTCCGCTGGGTTCGCTCATGCGCGACCTCGACAGCCTGCCCCGCGACAAGCCCATCGTCGTGGTGTGCCGCTCCGGCGCGCGCTCGGCGCAGGCCACGGTGCTGCTGCGGAACAAAGGCGTGGAGCGCGTCGCCAACCTCGCCGGTGGCATGCTGCGCTGGCGCGCGCAGCGCCTCGAGGTCGAGGGCGGGACCGACTGAGTATCTATTTTATGTAATACCAACTGGCGCGAGAGGCGCGCGCTGGTTGATTCCGTGAAAACAAATGTTTTGAATTTCGGGCCGTACCCCGGCCCCGCGGCGCGACGCCGCATGTGTTAAGGATGTTGCCGCCCGCGCTTTTGGCGGGCGCATCGCTGCAAACGCCGCCCCGCGCCGAGGCACGCGCATCGGGCGCCCGGGCCGCGGCGCTGACCCTCCCGCCGCATAATGGTCCGGTACCAGTACACCCGCAGACCGGAGAGTCGCGCCGCGCTTGACTCTTACAAAATTAAAGTTGGACTTTGGACCCACGTCAGATCGCCCTTCCAGGCGATCGACCCAAGGATCCGGTAATCCCTGGTTACATATTGGTGGCCTCCCAGCGCTCCGCGGGGTTCTCAGCGCGCGGGCCGGGGTGTACGCTCAGTCGATGCTGCGCCCCTGCCTTCCGTGTGCTCCCCGCGCCCTTGCCGCCGCCGTTCTGGTTGCGGCGCTCGGCTGCGCGTTGCCGGTATCGGCACAGATGTACAAGTGGGTCGACGAGCGCGGCGTGGTGTCGTATTCCAATACCCCGCCGCCAGCGACGGCACAACCGAAGAAGGTCGATGTGGTCACTGAACGGGTGTCGGTGTACACCCCCGACCCGCTCCTCAGCCGCGCCATGGAGGAGGACGCGAAGGATTCGCGCGAGGCGCGCATCGCCCGCAAGGAGCGTAGCGCAGACGGCACGGGGCGCGCAGCATCGGCGTCCGCCGCAGCCCGCAGCCCGTCGGCAGCGGATCCCGCCGCCGCCTCACGTCAGGCCGCGTACGAACGCTGCCTTGCCGACCGCCGGGTCGAGTGCGAGGCGATCCGCCACGGTGCACCTCCTGAGGCTTCGTACGGGTACACCAGCTACTACGTGCCGCATTACGTAATCGGGGCGCGGGTGCCTTATGCGCCCCACGCGCCGTTCTACGTCGAGAACCGCCCGCCGCAGCGCGTCGGCGTGAGCACCGCCCCGCCGGTGGGCATCAGCACTGCCCCCAAAGTCGGCATCGACGACCGCCCCCCGGTGGGCGCGCCGCCGCCCCACCGCACGGTCGGGCGCTTCCGCTAACAGCCCCTCGGCCGCCCTACCGAGACATGGGCGCCGCTGTCTTGGCCAGGCGCGCCGGCACGCGCACCGTGAGCGCCAGCAGCAGGAACGAATTACTCTTGCCGTGGCCGTCGAGGTTGAGGCTGCCGTTGACGCCGCCCTCGAGCACGTCGTCGATGACAAAGTTGAACGCCGGCAGGAGCGGCAGGTCGTAGCGCCGCACGCGCGTCGCGCCGCGATGCGCGAATGCTGCGAGCACGCGCGATTCGGTGAGTTGCTCGCCCAGCAGCGCGTACGCCTCGGGCATGTAGGGCATCACGCTCACGTTGAGGCGATTGCCCTTGTCACCCGCCCGGCCGTGAGCCACGCGGTGCAGCGGCACTTCGATGATGGCCTCGCTCGTCATGCCGCGATCCCCGCCGCGGTGCGCACGCTGAATCCTGCCTCGATGTCGGCGCGCGGCAGCAGGTAAGACTGGGTGCGGATGCGCGGCGTGATGCGCCAGCGCACCCCGCCGCCTCCGGCCGGGCCGCAGCAGTACAGCGCGAGGACCTCGCGCGACGCCTGCTCGGCGTCGTCCTGCGTGCGCGACGCCACCGCCAGCCGCACGCGAATGTCTTCGTGCGCGGCGCCCGTGTCGGCACGCCAACCCGCGCCCGCGTCGCCGCCATGGACGCTCGACACGCCGATGAGGTCCACGCGCGGCTGCACGTCCAGCCCGCGCAAGCGCAGGCGCTCGAGCAGGACGTCGGCCGCGGCGCGCGCTCGCGCGAGGCAATTGGGGCCGGCGTAGGAGATCTCGCCTTCGCCCAGCCAGCCGCCCTCGAAGCACACCGTGGCCTTGATTTTCTCCGGTGCGGGCAGGCCGCGCATGCCAGCGACCTCGACCCGGTCGGGGCCGGTCTCGCGCACGGTCACGCCAGTGAAATCGAGCGTCACGTCGGGCGTGATGTAGCACGCAGGGTCGTGGATCTCGTAGAGCAGCTGCTCCTTTACCACCTGCGCATTGACCAGGCCGCCGGTGCGCGCGGCCTTGGTGATCACGAGGCCGCCGTCGCGGCCGACTTCGGCGATCGGGAAGCCGATATTGGCCGGGTCGAGAATGTCCTTGTAGCCCGGGTCGTAGTAATAGCCGCCGGTGACCTGCGAGCCACACTCGAGCAGGTGACCCGCTGTGGATCCCGCCGCCAGGTGAGCCCAGTCGTCGTAGGCCCAGCCGAAATGGTGGATGAGTGGCGCCAACGCCAGCGACGGGTCGCCGGTGCGCCCGGTCACCACGACCTGCGCACCGGCCTTGAGCGCATCCACGATGGGGCGCGCCGAAAGGTAGGCGTTGGCCGACACGATCTCGCCGCTGCCGGTATCGAGCATCGCATCGGCTTCGTGCACTTCGAGCCGGGCGGTGTCGATCTGCTCGCGCACGTCGTCGCCGTGCACGACGCCGATGCGCAATGCGGGCAGTCCGAGCCGCAGGGCGAGCTGGGCGATCACGCGCGCTGCGCCCGGCGGGTTGGCGGCGCCGAAGTTGCCGATGATCGCGATGCCGTGCTGCACGCAGCGCGCGAGGATGGGCTCGAGCAGCCGCTCGAGCATCGGCTCGTAGCCGCGCTGCGGGTCGCGCCGCTTGTCGAGCTGGGCGAGCGCCACGGTGCGCTCGCCGAGGACTTCGAAGAAGATCGCCGCCGGACCGCCCCGCGCGATGAGCGTGTCGACCACCGGGCCGGGCGCATCGACGCGATCGCCCGAGAATCCGGCGCAGTTGCCCACCCTGAAAAGGTCCGCCATCCTGCCTCCGCTCGTTGTGATCGGACGGCCTGCTGCGAGCCGCTCGTAACCATCTTACCCGCGCAGCGGGCGCTAAAATGCCGCATGCCCCTCGCCCGCTCGACCCTCGCACCCGCGCTCGACCGGCTCCTCGCAGCCAGCGTCGCCGCCGGCGACGTGCCCGGCGTCGCGGCCGCCGTGACCACCCGCGAAGGTACTGTGTACGAAGCGGCCTTCGGCCAGCGTGCGCTCGGCCAGCCAGAGCCGATGACGGCGGACACGGTGATGTGGATCGCCTCGATGACCAAGCCGGTCACCGGCGTGGCGGCGATGCAGATGGTGGAGGAAGGGCGCCTTGCGCTCGACGAGCCGGCGGCGAAAGTCATCCCCAAGCTCGGGGTGGTCAAAGTGCTGGACGGGTGGGACGGCGACGGCCGGCCGCGACTGCGCGAGGCGCGCGGCGTGATCACGCTGCGCAATCTCCTCACCCACACGTCGGGGTTCGCCTACGACATCTGGAACCCGGACATGGACCGTTTCCTCAACGTGATGGGGCTGCCGCGGGCGGGCTCGGGCCGCAATAGCGCGCTCACCACGCCGCTTGCTTTCGACCCGGGCGAGCGCTGGGAGTACGGCATCGGCATCGACTGGGCCGGCAAGATGGTCGAGGCTGCCAGCGGAATGCGCCTGGGCGATTACATGCGCGAGCGCATCTTTGCGCCGCTGGGCATGGACAGCACGGCCTACCGCATCACGCCTTCGATGCGCGCGCGGCTGGCCAAGGTGCACCAGCGCGCAGCCGACGGTTCGCTCACGGTGATGGACTTCGAAGTGAACCAGGCGCCCGAGTTCGATCCCGGCGGCGGCGGGCTGTATTCGACTGCGCAGGACTACCAGCGCTTCATGCGCATGATCCTCAACGGCGGCGCCGCGGGCACGGGCCGTGGCGCGGCGCGCGTGCTGCGCCCGGACACAGTGGACCTCATGTCACGCAACGCGATGGGGGGACTGCGCGTGACCGCGCTGCCGGCGGTGCGTGCCTCGCTTTCCTGCGATGCGGAGTTTTTTCCCGGCGTGCCCAAATCGTGGGGCCTCACGTTCATGATCAACGAGGCCGCGGCCCCGACCGGCCGTCCTGCCGGATGCCTCGCATGGGCGGGCCTTGCCAACACCTATTTCTGGATCGATCCCGCCAACGGCCTGGCCGGCGTGCACATGGCGCAGGTGCTGCCTTTTGTGGACCCGCGCGCGCTGGCAGGGTTCTACGCCTTTGAAAAAGGCGTGTACGACGTCGTTTTGTAACGGGGCGGCTACGGCGCCTTGGACTGGTCCGCGGCGGGCTTGGCCGGGCGTTTCTTTTTCGCCCCCAGGTGCTTGCCCACCAGCATGAGCAGCGACGCCGGCTTGTAGGGCTTGGGCAGGTACTCGATCGCGCCCAGGCCTTCGCCCTCGTTGCGTGCGCCCTCGTCGACGGAGAGGAAGATCACCGGGATGTCCTTCATTGCCAGCTCCGACTTGAGGATGCGGATCATGTCGAAGCCGCTCATGCGTGGCATGTGCACGTCGCTGATCACGAGGTCGGGGGTGACCTGCAGGCACGAAGCCGCAGCCTCCAGCCCGTTGGCCACGCCGCGCACCATGTAGCCGGCATTGAGCAGGTGCAGCTTGATGAGCTCGCGCTGGTCTGAGTCGTCCTCGACCACCAGGATGGTCTTGTTCTTGTTCATGACGTCAGGCCTCCGCGGGCAGGTGCTTTTCCATCGACTCGACCCGCATGTCGACGTCGTCTTCCACTACGATGATGTTTTTTGGCATGCGCACATTGTCCATCGCC
>JBBQCV010000157.1:0-8341 GCA_038319115.1 Burkholderiales bacterium
TACCTTGACGATGCCCTCGTCGTGCAAAATCGCGTACAGAAGCGCCTCGAGCGTCAGCCCCCGGTCGGCGCCATCGAAGAAGAAATCCGTGTGCGGGGTGATCCGGAACGGAGGTTCGTCAAGGCCGAAATGGTCAAGATAGATCACTGCTGCCATTGATTTATCGTGCGGCTTTCATTTGTCCACCGACCCCATGCGGCTATAGAGGGTAGTCCGATTGATTCCGAGGATCTTCGCTGCCTGGCTGACATTTCCCTTCGACAGACGAAGCGCGGCCTCTATGTACCCCCGTTCCCACGCGGTCAGAACGCTGTCGAGATTGAACTGCTTGTCGTGCTCGAGGTGCCTTGTGGCCTGTTCCACCAGGCTCTGGTTGTCCAGTGACAGTCCATACTGCACGGAAGGGGCTGTCGCAGGTTCCTGGCTGGAATCGAGTTCGGGTTCGAGCTCGTCGACCGAGAGTCGCTGGCCTGCGTGTTTGGTGGCCAGCCGGATCACGATATTGCGCAGTTCGCGCACATTTCCCGGGAACGGGTAAGTGAGCCACCGGGCGAGCGCCTTCTCGTCCAGTTCAATCTGCTGCGAGCCGGCCTGCGCGGCATAAAACGCGCGGTAGTGGTCAAGCAGCAAGATCTTGTCGGATTGCATTTCGCGCAGCGATGGAACGGTCAGGGTGAATACGGAAAGGCGGTGGTAGAGGTCGGCGCGAAACGCCCCCTTGCGCACTTCGTGGCGAAGGTCGCGGTTCGTCGCAGTCACAACACGCGCGCGCGAATGGCGTAGCTGAGTCTCGCCTACGCGCTGGTACTCACCATTCTCGAGCACTCGCAATAACTTTGCCTGGATCTCGAGCGGGAGCTCACCAATCTCATCGAGAAACAATGTCCCGTCCTGGGCGTCCTCGAAGTAACCGGCTTTGTTCGTGGTCGCTCCCGTGAACGCGCCCTTGACGAAGCCGAACAGCGTTGGCTCGACCAGCGTTGGCGCCATTGCCGCGCAGTTGAATGCGAAATACGGCTTGGCCGAGCGGGAAGAAAGGCGATGCAGGCTCTGGGCGACAAGCTCCTTTCCGCTGCCGGATTCCCCTTCAATCAGCACTGGGAACGGCGAATCCGCGTACTGGGAAATCTGCCCCCGAAGATGAGCGATCGCGGGGCTGTGGCCCACGAGGCCTTCGGCGTCCTGTGCTGCACCGGATACTTCGGCGGCCCGAAACGCCAGTGCCTTGGCCAAAGTGCGTTTGAGGACCATTGCATCGCACGGCTTCGCGATGAATTCGGCGGCCCCCAGTGTCCGGGCATGCCTTGCATGCACCGCGTCGTTCTGTCCGGACAGCACGAATATCTTCATGCTGGGCGAATGGGCCAGGAGATCCGCGATCAGCGCAAATCCTTCGTCAGGGGCGTGCGGTCTTGGCGGCAGGCCGAGGTCCACGAGGGCGAGCTGCGGGGCGTCGGGCAACTGCCGCATCAATTCAATCGCATGGCGCCGCGATTCACACGCGTGGATTTCGAAGTCAGTGCCCAGCGCGAACGTGAGGGTGTCGGTGATCAGCTGGTCGTCGTCGACGATCAGCAGAATCGGCTTGCGCTCAGGCTGCAACTGTGGGGCTGGTTGCATCGATGCATCTCATGAACGCACGCTCGAGACCGGGCTCGCCGAACTCATCACACATCCGCCGCGGCGAACCCGCAAAACGGATCTCGCCCCCATGGAGGACTGCAATCGAGGTGCACAGCTCTTCCACGTCGCCCAGAACATGCGATGTAAAGAACAGCGTGCGCCCTTCCCGGGTTAATCGTGAAAGAACGGACTTGACCGCGACGCGGCTGGCCGGGTCGAGCCCGCTCATGGGCTCATCCAGCACGTACAGATCGCGTTCGACCGTCAGGCACCCCGCAAGGCCGAGTTTCTGGGTCATTCCCTTGGACAGCTGTCGCACGGGACGGCCGAGGGCGGCCAGGTCGAGCCCAAGCTCGTCACAGATGGAATCGACACGGCCCCGGTCAAACGGGCTCCCGGTGAGGCGGGTCGTCAGCTGGATGAACTCCAGGCAGGTAAGGTAATGGGGGGGCACGAACCGCTCAGGTACGAACGCCACACGTGCCCTCGCCACTGTCCGGCGATGCGGTACCCCGAAAATCGCGAGGTTGCCGCCGTCCACGGCGCAAAAGTCGAGCAGGCATTTGATCAGGGTGGTTTTCCCAGCACCATTCAGTCCAACGAGCCCGAACGCCGCGCCGTTCGCGACGTTGAGATCGATCCCGTCAAGTACGCGCAGGTTGCCATAGGATTTTGTGACTTTCGATGCGATCAGGGCCGGGGTTTCCACGGCGGGCGTGTTCAGCGGCATGCCCGCTAATATAGGGCAAAGCCCCTGTCGATGCAGCGCCCTAAATGCCGGCCTCGACAGGTGACAATATGCGTTCGAGTGCCTGTCGAGTAAAATCCCCCCTTTTGCCTTGCATCGGGGAACCCATTGAGCGCGGTCGACATTGTCGAGATCGAGTCCCTGACCTTTGCATACGACGCTCGCCCGATCCTTAAAGGCATAGACCTAAAAATCCGCCGAGGCCAGGTTGTCGCCGTCATGGGGGGATCGGGCTGCGGAAAAACCACGCTACTGCGGATCATTGGGGGCGTACTGCAGTCCACGACCGGCGCCGTTCGCGTAATGGGCCAGGACATGAATTCGCTAGAGCAGGGGCAACTCTACTTGCAGCGCCGGAAAATGGGCATGCTGTTCCAGTTCGGGGCGTTGTTTACGGATATGTCAGTTTTCGACAATGTCGCATTCCAGATGCGCGAACACACCGACCTGCCGGAAGACCTGATTCGCGATCTGGTCCTGATGAAGCTCGACGCGGTCGGATTGCGTGGCGCCGCAGACCTCATGCCTTCGGAGCTTTCCGGGGGCATGGCAAGACGCGTTGCGCTTGCCCGCGCTGTCGCCCTTGACCCCACCCTCATCATGTACGACGAGCCTTTTGCGGGCCTCGATCCGATCTCGCTGGGGGTCATTGCCCGCCTCATTCGGCGGCTCAACGATTCACTGGGAGCCACGTCGATAATCGTCACCCACGACGTCCAGGAATCCCTGCAGATCGTCGATTATGTTTATTTCGTTTCGGACGGCCGCGTGATTGCGCAGGGTACGGCCGACGAGGTTCGCCGCTCCGAGGAGCCCTTTGTGCGCCAGTTCGTCAAGGGTGAACCGGACGGCCCGGTTGCGTTTCATTACCAGGCCGGCGATTACGCATCGGATCTCGACGGGCTTCGGGCCGCCTGATGGACCGCATCAAGTCGATTTTGCGCACGCTCGGGCGCACCGTGACAGACAAGCTCTGGCGCCTCGGGTTCGCGTGCCGGTTCTTTGCATACATGCTGGTTCATTCCGGCGCCGCGTTCCGGCGTTTCAGGCTTACGGTCAGGGAAATCTACTTCACCGGCGTGCTGTCGTTGGTGATCATCCTGGTTTCAGGCCTGTTTGTGGGCATGGTGCTCGGACTGCAGGGGTACGACACCCTGCAGCGCTATGGATCTTCCGAAGCGCTCGGCGTGCTCGTCGCGCTTTCCCTGGTGCGCGAACTGGGGCCGGTGGTTGCGGGCCTGCTCTTTGCAAGTCGGGCAGGGAGCGCGATTACGGCGGAAATCGGCCTGATGAAGGCGACCGAGCAGATCTCTGCGATGGAAATGATGGCAGTCGACCCGATCGCGAGGGTGGTGGCGCCGCGATTCTGGGCCGGCGTGATTTCGATGCCGTTGCTGGCAGCACTTTTTTCGGCCGCGGGTATCTTCGGAGGCTATCTCGTTGGGGTGCAGCTGATCGGGGTCGACCAGGGCGCTTTCTGGTCGCAGATGCAGGCCGCGGTCGACGTTCGCCAGGACATCCTGAACGGGGTCATAAAAAGCTTCGTATTCGGGGTCGCCGTCACCTGGATCGCGGTGTTCGAGGGCTATGATGCGCCGCCGACGGCGGAGGGTGTTTCGCGCGCCACGACCCGCACCGTTGTCACTTCTTCGCTCGCGATCCTCGCGCTCGATTTCGTTTTAACCGCGCTGATGTTTACCGGAGGCAATGGAAAATGAACCGCTCCACGATAGATCTATGGGTGGGGGTGCTCGTCGCCTTGGGCCTGGCGGCACTGCTCTTTCTGGCCCTCAAAGTGGGCAACCTGGCATCGATCTCGACCTCCGAGACCTATCAGGTGCAGGCCAAGTTTGCTAACATTGGCGGATTAAAGGTGCGCGCGCCGATAAAAAGCGCTGGTGTGGTGGTCGGGAGAGTGGCGGAAGTGCATTTCGACAATGAAAGTTACGAGGCTGTAGTGACGCTGAATCTTGACGGCCGTTTCAAGTTCCCGCGTGATACGTCGGCCAAGATCCTTACTTCCGGCATACTTGGCGAGCAATATGTGGGCCTCGAAGCGGGTGGCGATTCCGCAATGCTCAAGGGTGGCGACCGTGTGAAACTTACCCAGTCGGCCGTGGTACTCGAAAACCTTATCAGCCAATTCATGTTCAGCAAGGCACAGGAAGGCGCGAAAGACAGCAAGGAATCCAAGTGAGCCAGGCAAACAAGGTTACCGCGAATGGATTAGCCCGAATGCTCCTGGGCGCGATCCTCCTGCTCATGGCGGCTGGGTGCGCGACCACAGGCACAGATTCACGCGACCCCTTCGAGGGGTTCAACCGCTCGGTCTACGGCTTCAACCAGACCGTCGACGAGGCCGTGCTCAAGCCGGTGGCCAAGGCGTACAAGGCGAGCCTGCCCGAGGTGGTGCAGACAGGGGTAAGGAACTTTTTTTCCAACCTGTCCGACGTCTCCATTTCCGTCAATAACCTCCTTCAGGGCAAAGTCATAGAGGCGGCGAATGACGGCATGCGGTTCGCGGTTAATACGACCATCGGCGGATTCGGGCTCCTTGACTGGGCTTCCGAGATGGGGCTCGAAAAACATAATGAGGACTTCGGGCAGACGTTTGGCCGCTGGGGCGTGGGCGACGGGCCCTATCTCGTCTGGCCGCTGCTGGGTTCCAGTAACGTAAGGGACTCTGTTGGCCAGGTAATCGACATTCGCGTCGACCCGGTCAGCAACCATAAGCCGATCGCCGCCCGCAATGCGATGTACGTCACGCGGCTTGTCGGCAGGCGAGCCGACCTGCTCGATGCAAGCCGCCTTCTGGAAGAAGCCGCGCTGGACAAGTATGTGTTCGAGCGGGACGCCTACCTGCAGCGTCGGCGCAACCTGATTTACGACGGAAATCCTCCGCGCGAGCCCACCAGCAGCGTGCCGGGCGACAATCCGAACGGCGTGGTGTCGGCATCCTCGGCTAGTGGCGAGGTGCGGCATGCTCAGGCAAATTAGGGTTCTTTTGCTGGTGTCGCTGGCCGGACTCTTATTGTCGGCCGGGCCCGTTGCCAGCCAGGAGATGGCGCCCGATGTGCTGGTGAAGAACGTCACGCTGGAAGTGCTCGACATCATCGCCAAGGACAAGGACATCCAGTCGGGTAACCAGAAAAAAATCGTCGACCTGGTCGAAGTGAGAGTATTGCCGCACTTCAATTTCCTCGCAATGACGCGGCTTGCGGTCGCGACCAACTGGGACAAGGCCACGAGCGAGCAGAAAAGACAGCTCACTGACGAGTTCAAGACCTTGCTGGTGAGGACATACTCGAGCGCACTCTCGGCCTATCGCGACCAGAAGTTCGACTTCCGCCCGCTTCGGGCCAAGCCCACTGACACCGACGTGACCGTGCAAGTTCGGATTTCACAGGGCGGGCGCGAGCCGGTGACGCTCGAATACGACATGGAAAAATCATCGTCGGGGTGGAAGGTGTACGACGTACGCGTGGGCGGAGTGAGCCTTGTAGCCAACTACCGCACAGAATTTGCAAACGAGATCCGCGCCAGCGGCGTCGACGGCTTGATCAGGGGTTTGACCGCCAAGAATCGCGGTCCGTCCCAACGGGCCGAGCGCAAGTGATTCGGCGCGATGGCGCACGAATGTGCATTGCGGGGCCCGTCAACCTGCAGAATGTGACGGCCCTGCTTCACGAAGGCACTGGTTTTGTTCGCGATGGGGCGGAAATCGTCGATCTGCGCGAGGTCACGGGGCTCGATTCCTCCCTCCTCGCGGCGCTGCTGGCCTGGATGCGCGAAGCGCGCGCTGCAAATCACCCGCTGACCGTGGAAAACATGCCATCGGGGCTCAAGACCCTGGCGCAGCTCTATGGCGTCGAGGAATTGTTGCCGGCCACTCCCCGGCCCTGACACCCAATTTTTTGTCGAGCGCGCAATGCGCTGCGGCCGGCAATGCATCCCGCAATCCAAATCCAGCAGGTCAGCAAGCGCTTCGGCACCCTTCAGGCACTCGATCGCGTAAGTCTCGATATCGAGCAAGGGGAGATTTTCGGGCTGCTGGGCCCCAACGGCGCCGGAAAGACCACCCTCATCAGCATCATTGCGGGACTGGCGCGCGCTGACGCCGGTACTGTGCGGGTCATGGGGGCCGACGTGATCGCCGAGTACCGCCGCGCGCGCAAGATGCTCGGCGTGGTCCCGCAGGAACTGGTGTTCGACCCGTTTTTCTCCGTTCGCGAAACCCTCACCATCCAGGCCGGTTATTTTGGGATGCGCGGCGTCGACCCATGGATCGACGAGGTCTTGCACAACCTTGACCTCACCGACAGGGCGGACTCGAACATGCGCTCGCTGTCGGGCGGGATGAAGCGGCGTGTTCTTGTCGCACAGGCCCTCGTCCATAAGCCTCCCGTCATCGTGCTGGATGAACCGACTGCGGGAGTCGACGTGGAGCTGCGCCAGGGCCTTTGGAAGTTCATGCGCGCGCTTAATCGCGAGGGCCACACCATCGTCCTGACCACCCATTACCTGGAGGAGGCGGAATTGCTCTGCGGTCGCATCGGGATGCTGAAAGGCGGCACCCTGGTGGCACTGGATTCGACGCGCAACCTGCTGCAGACCTTTTCCGGCCTTTACCTCAAGGTTCGTCTAGACGACGAGGACATCCCCGCCGGCGTAGCGACGAAAGTAATTTCGCGCGACGCCGACATGTACACACTCAAGCTGGAGGATTTCCGCGAACTGGAGCAAGTCCTTGCGAACTTGCGCGAGGCGGGCGTGACGATCAGTGAATTCGAACTCCAGCCTCCCGACCTCGAGGAAGTGTTCATGCGCATCATGAATCGCCCGGCATGACCTCCTTCATGACCCTGTTCCGCAAAGAGGTGCTTCGATTCTGGAAGGTGGCTTTCCAGACCGTCGGTGCGCCGATACTCACCGCACTCCTCTATCTGCTGATCTTCGCCAATGCGCTCGAAGGGCATGTCACCGTCCACGGCGGGATCGGCTACCGGCAATTCCTTGTGCCTGGCCTGGTGATGATGGGCGTGCTGCAGAATTCATTCGCGAACACGTCTTCCAGCCTGATCCAGTCTAAAGTGACGGGCAACCTGGTGTTCATCCTCCTCACGCCGATTTCATACCGCGAATTCTTCATCGCGTATGTGCTCGCCGCAGTCACGCGGGGGCTGGCGGTGGGAGCGGGGGTACTTTCCGTGTGCGCGTTGCTGGTGAACATGCCCGTCGAAGCTCCCCTTTGGGCAATGGCGTTCGCCCTGGTGAGCGCAGCGATCATGGGCTCCATGGGGCTGATCGCCGGCATATGGGCGGAAAAATTCGAACATCTTGCCGCTTTCCAGAATTTCGTGGTGCTGCCACTCATCTTTCTTTCGGGCGTTTTCTACTCACTGCACTCGCTGTCCCCCTTCTGGCAGGCAGTTTCCCGTTTCAATCCGTTTTTCTACATGATCGACGGCTTTCGCTACGGCTTTTTCGGTGTTTCAGATGCTCCTCCCGCGGTGAGCCTTACAGTCGTCGGCGCAACACTGACACTGCTTGCGATAGGTACGCTTAGCCTGCTCAAGAGCGGGTATAAACTGCGGCACTAATCCGGCGTACCCCGGTCAAACCCGTTGTCGAATCCTGTGGAAAAAAGATGGTCACGCCTGACAGCATAAAAACCGGTATCGCCGCGGGGCTTGCCTGCGACCACGTCGAGGTGTCCGGCGACGGCCAGCATTTCGAGGCCCTCGTCGTCAGCAATGACTTTGCAGGGTGTAGCCGCGTGCAGCGCCACCAGCTTGTGTATTCCTCTCTCGGCGACCGGATGCGGGAGGAAATCCACGCCTTGTCGATGCGAACACTGACCCCCGAGGAATGGAAGGCGGCCTCATGAACAAACTGCTCATCAACGGGGGGCGCGCACTTGAGGGGACGATTCACGTGTCGGGTGCAAAGAACGCGGCTCTCCCGATCATG
>JBBQCV010000158.1:0-8292 GCA_038319115.1 Burkholderiales bacterium
GTTGGAGAGCCCGCGCACCTGCGCGCCCGTGGCCAGGCCCCCGACACGATAACCGCCCCCGATGACAAGGAAGACGATCCTGGGGTCGTCGCGCAGCAATGTAGCGGCTTCGAGGATGGTATCGAACTCGTGGGCGCGCCCCAGGTTGCCGGAATAGGTCACCACGAATTTTCCCACGAGCCCCCACGTCTCGCGCATCGCGCTAGCACCCATGTCGACAGGCACGATCATCGTGCCATCGGCCCAGTTGTGGATGACGCGGACCCGCGCCTCGCGCTGCAGGGACTCCACCTTGCGGCGCATCTGTTCGCCGACGACGACGTTGAAATCCGCGTTGCGCAGGGAATAGTTGCGCGCGATGCGCGCAATGCCGGCGACACGCCCAATGCGCACGCCCAAATGCTCGGCGAGCTCGGGGAAAAGGTCCTGCAGCCAGTTCACGAGGCGGGCGCCGCGCAGGCGCGCGACGATTGCGGCTGGAACGGAGATCAGGGGAGGGTCTGTCTTCGCGACGATGACGTCCGTCCGCCGGGTGATCATTGCGAGCGTGAAAGCCGCCGCAAAGTAGAATGTGAGGTAATCAAGCGCACGGCCGCGCAGGTTCGGCCGCCCGAACCGGCTGGTGCGCACGCGGTGAACATGCACGCCGGAAACGACTTCGGACGGGGCAAACCCGGCCATGGGGTCGTCATAGCGCTGGCGGCTGGTCACCACGTGGACCTCGCACCCGGCTGCCGCGAGGTGAAATGCGAGGCTGGAGAGCATCTGGCTGGTGGCCGAAATGTCGGGGTGGAAGTACCGGTTCACAAAAATCAGTTTCACCCAAAGAACGTACCATAGGCGATGGGCGGCTGAAACCAAGGCAGCTGGGGATGGGGATGCAGGGATCGCGTACGCGAAAGCGTGTTTTAGTCACCGGCGGGGGCGGGTTCCTGGGCTCCCACCTGTGCGAGCGGCTGATTGCAAGGGGCGACGATGTCCTTTGCGTCGACAACTTCTTCACCGGCAGCAAAGAAAACATTGCGCACCTTCTGCCGCTGCCGAATTTCGAGCTGATCCGGCATGACGTGACCTTCCCTTTGTACGTCGAGGTCGACGAAATCTACAACCTGGCCTGCCCCGCGTCCCCGGTGCATTACCAGTTCGATCCGGTCCAGACGACGAAGACGTCGGTACACGGTGCAATCAACATGCTGGGCCTTGCCAAGCGCGTCAGGGCAAAGATCCTGCAGGCTTCGACCAGCGAGGTGTATGGCGACCCGGCGGTCCATCCGCAGACGGAGGGCTATTGGGGCAACGTAAACCCCATCGGGATCCGTTCCTGCTACGACGAGGGCAAGCGGTGTGCCGAGACGCTTTTTTTCGATTATCACCGCCAGCACAGGGTCGCCATCAAGGTGGCGCGCATATTCAATACTTACGGGCCGAGGATGCAGCCCAACGACGGACGGGTCGTCTCGAACTTCATCGTGCAGGCGCTCAAGGGCGAACCGATCACCGTTTTCGGCGATGGAGCGCAGACCCGCTCGTTTTGCTATGTGGATGACCTTGTCGATGCTCTGACGCGCCTGATGGACACGCCAGGCGACTTCACCGGCCCGGTCAATCTGGGCAATCCGGTCGAATTCACCATACTGAATCTGGCCCGCCAGGTGGTCGCTCTTACAGGTTCACGCTCGGTCATCGAGTTCCATCCCTTGCCCGGCGACGATCCGATGCAGCGCAAACCGGATATCGGACTTGCCCAGGCCGTGTTGGGCTGGGCTCCGACGGTGGCGCTGGAAGAGGGTTTGCGGCGCACGGTGGCCTACTTCCGCAATGTCCAGCCCGCTTGATCATCGACACTCGCTCCTTTGTCCAGATCATCGAAATACCCCGCCGAATCGCTGATCGGAAAGATCCTGCGGCTTCCGCTCCGTGCCATTCCTCGCGGAACCCATGTGCGGGTCCTCGCCGGCGCCAATCGCGGCATGAAGTGGGTCGTAGGCACCAGCGTGCACGGCTGCTGGCTGGGGACTTACGAATCGGATACGCAGGGCGTGATCGGCGCCCATGTCCGCGCGGGTAGCACGATCTTCGATATCGGGGCCAACGCGGGATTCTATTCGCTCGCTTTTTCGCGAATGTGCGGCCCGTCCGGGAGCGTCTGGGCATTCGAGCCCCTGGCCGAAAACGTGGCCAACCTGCTGCGGCATGTGCAGATCAACCATTTGCAGAACGTCACCGTGGTGCAGGCCGCGCTCTCGGATACTGCAGGATTCGCGGGGTTCCATGTGGCGGAAAACAATTCGATGGGCTCGCTCTCCCTTTCTGCCACTGCCTACAGGGTGCCCACCTCGACACTTGATGAAATGATTTCGAGGCACGGCGCTCCGGTGCCGGATTTCGTAAAAATGGACGTCGAGGGGGCCGAGCATGCGGTCCTGCTTGGCGCCAGCCAGTTGCTTGCCAGAAGGTCGGCCACCTGGCTGGTGGCCCTGCATGGGGACACGCAATGCAGGGACTGTGTCGTCGCGTTCGAATCGAATGGCTATTCGGTTACGCGCATCGATGGCTCGCCAGCCGGACGGCGTGCCGAAGAGCAGATCCTTGCCGTTCCCGCGCCGTTCCTGCGTCGTAACCCGCCGCGACCGGTTTCCTAGGATGTGCGGCATCGCGGGCATCTTCGCGTACAGGGAGAATGCACCACCGGTAGAGCAGGCCGAATTGCTGCGCATCCGCGAGGGCATGACGACTCGCGGGCCCGACGGCGACGGTTTATGGGTATCGGGCGACAGTCGCATTGGCCTGGCCCATCGCCGGCTCGCGGTCCTCGACCTGTCGAGTTCGGGGGCCCAACCCATGTGGAATTCGCGGCGCTCCCTGTGCGTAACCTTCAACGGGCAAATCTACAATCATGGCGCTTTGCGTGCCGAACTGGAGCGCAAAGGTTGCGCATTCCGGTCGCGCTCCGATACCGAAGTCCTCCTGCATTTGTACGAGGAGCGCGGCGCGGAAATGGTGCATGCGCTGCGCGGCATGTTTTCTTTCGGCATTTGGGACGTCGCCCGAAAGGCGTTGTTCCTTGCGCGTGACCCATTCGGGATCAAGCCGCTTTACTACGCGGACGACGGCGACACCTTGCGCTTTGCTTCGCAGGTGAAGGCGCTGCGCGCCGGGCGCACGTTTCGCGACGCGATCGAGCCGGCGGGCTATGCGGGATTTTTCCTGTGGGGATGCGTGCCGGAGCCCTACACGCTTTACCGCGGCATACGCTCCTTGCCGGCGGGACATTGCCTCACCGCAGTACATGGATGCGTCGGCAAGCCGCGCCAGTATCATTCTTTGCGCGACGAATTCATTGCCGCCGAGCAGGGCGCCGGCAGCCCGCGCACGCGGGAGGATGCGGTGATCGAAGTGCGCGAAGCGCTCAAGGAAAGCGTTTCCGCCCACCTCGCGGCCGACGTGCCGGTCGGAACTTTCCTGTCCGCAGGGCTGGACTCGGCCATGCTCGCGGGCGCCAGCGCCCGCGGCCGTGCGCTGCAGACCGTCACGCTGGGGTTCGAGGAATTCCGCGGCAGCCAGCGTGACGAGACGGCGATCGCGGCTGCAACTGCCGCCGCTTTGGGAACGACCCACGCGACACACTGGATTTCGTACGAAGGGTTCCGCGAAGAGTTCACACACATCCTGGCGTCGATGGACCAGCCATCCACGGACGGCGTAAATACCTATTTCGTCGCGGCGTGCGCGAGAAATGCAGGCCTGAAGGTGGCGCTGTCCGGTGTGGGGGGCGACGAGGCCTTCGGGACCTATCCAAGCTTCAGGCAGGTGCCGCGCATGGGGCGCCTGCTGGCGATGGCCCGGGCCGTACCTGCCCTGGCGCGCGGACTACGGCGGTTCGCCGATCCGTTGCTGCGACCGTTCACGTCGCCCAAGTACGCTGGCCTGGCGGAGTACGGCGGAACGCTTGGTGGCGCCTACCTGCTGCGGCGGGCCTTGTTCATGCCATGGGAGCTTCCCGGTCTCATCGACCCCGGGATCGCCGCAGCGGGCCTCGCCGAACTCGCGACACTCGAGCGACTCGACGAAAGCATCCGGGGCATCGTGAATCCGCGCAGCGCGGTCGCATGCCTGGAAATGTCGTGGTACATGCGCAACCAGTTGCTGCGCGACAGCGACTGGGCGGGCATGGCCCATTCGCTCGAAATCCGCGTGCCGTTCGTGGATGTTCACTTCGTCGCGCGCGCCGCGTCCGTCCTGGCTGCCTCGGCAATGCCCTCCAAGCCTGCCGTCGCCGCATCGCTCGGCGCGGGCATTCCCCGCCAGGCGCTCGAACGCACCAAAACGGGGTTCGCGGTGCCGGTGCGCGACTGGGTTGCCCGCATGGAAGGACGCGGGCGGGCCCAGCGCGGCTCGCGCGGATGGGCCTCGCGCGTGTTCGCCGATGTGCGCCGCGACTGGCGGCCATTGCTGGTCGCAAGTGACCTGTACGGCCGCACCGGAGGCATCGGCCAGTTTAACCGCGACCTCGTTCGCGCGCTCTGCGCCCACGAGCGGGTAACAGCGGTGGACGCGATAGTGCGCAACACCACGTTGCATCCCGAACCGGCCCCCGAAGGCGTGCATGTGCATCCGCGTGCGCCAGGGCGCTATGCATTCGCGCGATCGATGGCAGGCGCTGCAATTGCGCGCCGCCGCCAACCGGCAGGCTTGATCATTTGCGGTCACATCAACCTCCTGCCTTTCGCGCTGCTTGCCCGGGCAGTTTCAGGCGGAAAGGTACTGCTGGTGCTGCATGGGATCGAGGCGTGGGCGCCAGCGCGCAAATGGCTGGCAGGCTTGTGCATCGAGTCCGTCGACGCGGTGTCCGTCGTGAGCCGGCACACCTTGCGGCGCTTCCGCGCATGGGCTCCCGAGGCGGGCGTGCCTACCTACCTGCTGCCCGATTGTGTCGACCTCGAGCGGTTTACGCCCGGACCGCGCGACGACGCGATCGTCGAGCGGCATGGCCTGCGAGGATTCCGGGTATTGTTCACCATCGGTCGTTTCGAGCGTTCGGAGCGATACAAGGGTGTGGACGAAATTCTCGAATCGCTTCCCGGCGTGCTGCAAAGCGCGCCGGATATCAAATACCTCGTGGCAGGGCAGGGGTCGGACCTGCCGCGCCTGCGTGCCAAGGCAACCGCGCTGGGACTGGCGGATCGCGTGATATTTGCCGGGTATGTTGCCGAAACAGACAAGGTCGCCTATTACCGCTCGGTCAACGCCTTTGCAATGCCGGGGCGCGGGGAAGGATTCGGCATCGTCTACCTCGAGGCGCTCGCCTGCGGCCTTCCTGCCATCGGCAGCGTCCTCGATGCCAGCAGGGAGGCGCTCCTCGACGGACGGATGGGCGAGATCGTCGATCCAGATGACCGGCCGGCGCTGACGGAAGCCATCCTTCGGGCACTGGCGGCGCCGCGCCGCGTGCCGGCGGAGATCGAACACTATTCCTATGCGAACTTCGAACGGCGCAGCGCGGGCATCGTAGACGACCTCCTCGCGGGAAAGGCGATGCTGCAAGGATGAAGCATTCGAATTATCCGCAGCGTGTCCGGCAAGGCATCGCGGATTTTCGCGCCGTCTTCGGCACGCTCGCCAAACGTGTGCCGGGCGTGATCGCCATCATGCTGGCCTCGACAGCCCTCGACCTGCTGGGCGTTGCGCTCGTGGCCCCGTTCCTTGCCACCCTCTTTTCGCTCGGCGCGAAAATGCCGGCGTGGATCCCTTTCGGGAGCGACCTGTCGTATGGCCTGGGCCTGCAGATCCTCGCGCTGACCCTGCTCGCCGTTTTCGCCTTGAAGGGGGTTGCGGCCTATTGGGCGCAGCGCAAGATCACCCGGTTCACGGAATTCGAGCGCGCCCGCATCATGGGCCGGCTCCTCAGGGCATTCCAGGCGATGCCTTACGAACTCCACTCGGCGCGCAACAGCGCCGAATTCGTGAACAAGGTGCTGTGGTATTCGCACGGCTGCACCGCCGGTGTCCTCAGTCCCCTCATGCGGATGGCCGCCGACTTGTCCGTCTTTGTAGTGCTCGGCGTGTTCCTCGCCTGGACGGACTGGCGCGCGGTAAGCCTGCTGCTAGCATTGCTGGCGGCCGTTTTCCTGGTGGTCGGCAATTTCGTGCGGCCGCGCCTCACCGCACAGGAAAAACTCAGCGCCGGCCACAATGCCGGGCTCATCGAGGCGACCTCGCAGGCGCTGGCCGGCCTGCGCGAAGTCCGCCTGCTGGGGCGGGAGGCGTATTTTCATGCCCGGCTGCTCGAGCGCGCGGCGGGACTGGCCGAATCGACATCCAAGGCCAGCGCGCTGCAATTGATACCGCGCCACGCCGTCGAGGTGGCGATCGTAGGATTCCTCATCGTGCTCGTGTGGGTCACGCGTACCGGCGGCGAGAGCGCGCAGGCACTCGTGCCGGTGTTGGGCACTTTCGCCGCGGCCGCCATGCGCCTGATGCCGGCCAGTACCGCCATCCTGTCCAACTGGAACAGCCTGCGCAGCAATGCTTTTGCGCTGCATGAAGTTGCGCGCGATCTCGCATTGCCGCAGGGGAAAGTCGAGTTGCTGCGCACGCCCGGGACGCCCGCCGTGGCAGCCGAAGCGTTCAGGGAACTGCGGCTCGAGAACGTCCATTTCTCCTATGCAGGAGCGACCGTCCCTGCGATCCGCGATGTTTCGCTGACCGTGAAGGCGGGCGACGTGGTGGCCCTGACGGGGCGCTCCGGTTCCGGCAAGAGCACGCTTGCGGACGTCATCATGGGCATGCTCGCGCCCCAGTCGGGGACGGTAAGCGTCAATGGATGGGACATCGCCAGCGACATGAAGCGCTGGCACGAGATGATCGCCTTCGTGCCGCAGACGGTGTACCTGATCGACGATACCCTTCGCCGCAACGTTGCGCTCGGCGAGCCGGATGCGCGGATCGACGAAAGCTCCGTGCTGCGCGCCGTAGCCGAGGCGCAGCTGGATACGCTTGTGGCCGAGCTTGGGCAGGGACTGGACACGGTGGTAGGCGAGCGCGGTGCGCGGTTGTCGGGCGGACAGCGCCAGCGGGTCGCCATCGCGCGGGCCCTCTACCATAACCGCCAGTTCATCGTCCTCGATGAGGCCACTTCCGCACTCGACGCCGAAACCGAGGAAGCGGTCGTGCAGACCATGAAGGCTCTTCGTGGCCGCAAGACGCTGGTGGTCATCGCCCACAAACCCAGCCTGACGGAAGACGCCACCACCTTCGTGCGGCTTGACGAAAGCGAGCATGGTGAAGGCGTCGACGCGGCTCTAGTGGCGGGTGCAGCCAAGGCGAGCGGCCATGCCACGGGCTGAGGGATGCGCAGGTCCGGTCGCTGCGATTGGCGATGTTGCTCCTGCTGCTGCCTTCAGCCGGAGCCTGGTTGCGCTGGTTCATTGCGGTAACGATGAGCGCAATCGCCATGTCGAGCCGCACCTCAGGCGGCTCGCCGAACTCGGGGCCGGCAGGATCAACCTCGGCTGGCAGCCCGCGGAGCCAGTCGCCATTTCAGCAGCATCGATTCTTGCCCTCGATTTCGCCTACTACGTCGCCAATCGCGCATGGGTGAGGTACCTTGGCCGACGCCCACGCCCATGGATTCGCGACGCAGCCACGTTTCTAAGAGCCCTGTTGCGCAGGCTGGCAACCCATCCGGCCGGCGCGGAGAAGCGGCGCCGCCACCTCCAAGTTGACGCGATGGTGACCGCCAAGCACATGGCCGCATGGAGGGCTTTCCTGGACTCCGACCTCGAGTACCTGGTGTGCTTCGAGGATGATGCCATCTTCCGCCCCGAAAGCGTCCTGCGCCTGCTCGGCGTCCTTTCCTTTGCAGAAGTCCTCTCCGATGGGGGGGCGCCCGTGTACATGGATCTGGCAGGCGGTTTCCCGGTGGAGGAGGATTTCGCGCTGCTCGAGGCGGCGCGGCCCGCCGGCTTGGTGACCTACGGCAAGCCCGTGACAAACACGGCCTGTTGCTATCTTATCAACCGTGCGCTCGCGGCTATCATGGCCGCACAGGTGCTTGCGCGGCCGGAGCTGCGTCGCTTGTCGATCGATTGGGCGATGAACGCGATTTTCATGCGCCTCGGAAAGGCGAGAACTGCGGTGGCGTGCGCTCACGCGAAGCCGCCAGTATTCGGCCATGGCAGTTTTACCGGGGAATACTCCGGCTGGCGCGAGGGCGGCACGTGAGAGCCGGGAATCGCGCGGCCGGGTTGGGCGCCGGGTCGTGTCCGTGAACCGGCCGCATCCCCTGGCCCG
>JBBQCV010000159.1:0-8251 GCA_038319115.1 Burkholderiales bacterium
CCGCGCGGCGATCAAGAAGCACTCGGGCGAGGAGCTGGACATCAAGCCTTACGAGGCCGACATGCGCCATCTCCTCAACACTTATATCCATGCCGACCCGGCGGCCGATCTGGCGGCACTGGCCAACGTACCGCTGACCGAACTCATCATCGAGACCGGCATCCACGACGCCATTGCCCGCAAGCTCAATGAGAAGGGCAAGCTCTCGCTTAACGCCATCGCTGAAGGGATCATCAACAACGTCCGCAAGACCATCATCCGCGACCAGCTCACCGACCCACGTTTTTACGACCAGATGTCCAAGCTGCTCGCCGACCTGATCAAGCAGAGCCGGGCCGACAAAGTAGCCTATGAGGAATTCCTGCGCAAGGCCGAGGCGCTGGTGAAGAAATTGGCGGCGAAGCAGTCCGATGACGGGACCCCCGCAGTTCTGCACGGGAAGAAAGAAGCGGCAGTGATTTACAACAATCTTCCAGGAATTCTCGACGTGGAGAGCATGAGGGCAGAATCCCGGCCCGGTCAGGTCGGCCTCGCCGAACTGGCATTGAGAATTGATGCCGTGATCCGTGAACAGGCACCCGCGGGTTGGAAGGGCGACCAGGCGCGCGAGGCACAGGTCCTGAACGCATTGTTCCCGCTGCTCGACCGCAACCGGGAAGCCACGCTCGCCCTTTTCGAACTCGTCAAGAATCAGCCGGGATACTGATGGCAGAGACGCTCCGGTTCGGCGAAATCGCGATTGCGGTCACGCGCAAGGACATCAAGCATGTTCATCTTTCGGTGCATCCGCCGTCCGGCCGCGTAACGCTGGTCGCGCCAACGGGTACGCGCCCGGAAGTGGCTCGCGCCTATGCAGTGTCCAGGTTGGGCTGGATTCGAAAGCAGCAAGCCAGGCTGCGAGCGCAGGCGAGAGAAACTTCCCGTCAGTTCGTCACGCGGGAGAGTCACTATCTGTGGGGACGCAGGTACTTGCTGTCGGTCGTGTACTCGGAGGCCAAACCGCTCGTTACGATTGATCACAGGCGCATCACGATTACCGTTCGCCCTGGTAGCAGCGTACAAAAGCGCGCCCAGCTGATGCACGAGTGGCACAAGTCCCTTCTTCATACCGCAGTGCCACCACTAATCGCCAAATGGGAGCCGAAACTTGGAGTCAATGTGGCCGGCTATTTTCTTCAGCGCATGAAAACAAAGTGGGGGAGCTGCAATCATCGGGCCGGCCATATTCGACTGAATACGGAGCTCGTGAAAAAGCCGAAAGATTTGATCGAATACGTAATCGTCCACGAAATGGCCCACCTTCTGGAACCGACGCACAGCGAACGCTTTATTTCAGTTCTGGAGAAGCACTATCCGTCATGGCGCGAAGCTCGGGCCGAATTGAATGAACTGCCGCTCGCAGCGGAAGCATGGAAGGACGCAACGTGATCTAAAAGCGTGCGCCCCACGTCGGTACCCTGGTGCAGGCCGCGATTGTCGACTAGCCACCATCCACAGGGTGAGCTGATCAGGGCGTTCCCGCGATGACCTCTGCAAATCCGGCCCGGGCGATCTGCGGCCCGAGTTGTGAGATGCCCGGCGCCTGGTCGATGATCCAGGCGCGGCTCGCTTCGATGTCGGGCAGGCTCTCTCTCAGGGAACGCAGTGCGCGCGCATCCGCTCCACTCCCGGCTTTGATTTCGATGGCCACTTTTTCGCTTCCCCGATCCAGGAGCAGATCCACTTCGGCGCCGGCCGCGGTTCGCCAGAACCAGGGCGTCGAGGAGGGGCGGGCTGCGCGTTCGCGCCGCAGCACGTCCTCGATGACGAATCCCTCCCAGCTGGCGCCGCGCGACGGATGATTTGCAAGCTCTTCGGCGCTCGAGATATTCAGCAAGTGATGCAGCAGGCCCGAATCGCGGATGTAGAGCTTGGGCGATTTTGTCAGCCTCTTGCCCACATTGCGAAACCAAGGCGCCAGGCGCCGGACGAGGAAGATCGCCTCCAGCACGTCGATGTGGCGTTGGATGACGTGATACGAAACGCCCAACGACGCCCCGAGCGAGGATGCGTTCAGCAACCCGCCATGCTGATGGGCGAGCATGACAAGCAATCGCCGCATGAAGATCGGGTCGGCGGAGATTCCGTACTGGGGCAGATCACGCTCCAGCAACATTCGCAGGTAGGCTTCCCACCATGCTCGAAAATCACCCCCGGCCGCGTCGGGGAAGCCGCCTTTGAGCCAGACCGTGCGCCAATCGCGCGGGCTGTCCCCCGTCAGCGCTTCGCAGGCGGTCAGTGGATCAAGGTCGACTACGGCCACCCGTCCGGCAAGCGATTCCGCCACGCCTCGCACCAGGGCTGGCTGGGCCGACCCGAGAAGGATGTACTGCCCGCGGCCGAGGCGTCGCGCGTCTACGGCGCCCCTGAGCGCGGCAAATACGCCGGGCACCGCCTGAGCTTCGTCCAGGATCAGGCCGCGACCTCCTTCGCGCTCGAGCGCGAACCGGGCATCTCCGTCAAACCGTTCGGCGGTGCGCGGGTCTTCGAGGTCGAGATATTCGTAATCCGGAAAAGTGGCGCGCGCAAGCGTCGTCTTGCCCACCTGCCGGGCGCCGAGAATGGCCACGACGGGGAATCGCTCTGCCGCAAGGCGGAGGACAGGGGTGGCGAGGCGCTCGTACATGGCTCGCATATTAGATCTTCTCCATCTAATTTGCAATACTAGTTCCGCTCTGGCTTTTCGTCAGGATTTCGGCGGCCAAGAGGGCTTCGATGAGCGACTTCTCCAAACCGAACGGCCGAATATTGCCTTCCCACTCCCCGATTTCCGTAGAATCGGCCTCTCAGACGACCTCAGCCCATGACTTCGCCAAATTCCGCCAACGACCTGCTGGCTCTTCGGGACCAACTGCGCACATTTGCGCAGGAGCGGGAGTGGGATCAGTTTCATTCCCCCAAGAACCTCGCAATCGCCCTCAGCGTCGAGGCATCGGAATTGCTCGAGCACTTTCAGTGGTTGACCGAGGAGCAAAGTAAGTCGATCGCGCTCACAGAGGTGAAGAAGGAGATGGGCGACGTACTCCTATACCTGATACGACTCGCAGACAGGCTTGACGTAGACCTGGTCGAGGCTGCGCGGGACAAACTGCTCGAAAATGCCAGGAAATACCCGATCGACAAGGCCCGGGGCAACAGCAAGAAATACACCGAACTGTAGTGGCGTAAACGCAGGGTGTGAAAGAAGTTTCCCGCCTCGGACCTATCGAAAGCTTCCCTTGCGAATTCTCCCCCCTCACCCACAAATCGGCGCCAACCAATCCTCGTAAGCCGCTTTCGTCCCAAACAACCACGCCCCGCCGATCGCCGCCGGCAGGTTCGCCGCAAACAGGTCGGGCGACGGCTCGGTCACCGTACACCCCGCATCCAGCAGTCTCGCCTTGAGCCCCTGCGCGTCGTTGCATTCGAGCGCATACCCTGCCATCGCCGGAGCGTCGGGCGGGTCTTCGCCGAACAGGGCCTTGCAGGCCGTCTCGCTGCCCACGAATACGCTGCCGCGCGTGGTTTGCATTTGGACGAAGCCGCGGACCGGGTTCGGGAGCAGGGCGGAGAATTGCGCGAATCGCGCGGCGACCGCTTCGACGCCGCGCGCGGCCACGAAGGTCGCCGTTAGGGCAGTGACCCCGTTCGGGTGGCGAACATATTTCGGCTGCCACAGGCATTCCGGGGTGTGCTGCTGCACGAATTGCACGCGGCCTTCGGGCATCGTGTCCGGTTTGACCCGCACCACCGAAAAGCGCGCCAGTTTCTGTTCGCCTGCGACGTCCACCTCGCGCTGCAGATTGACCAGCGGCAGCGGCTCGAACCCGTGGCGCTCGAGGCGCGTGTGTTCCTCTTCTGCGGCCGGGGTGCCGAAGGCGATCAGGTGCTGGCCGGTGTGGCGCGATATTGCTTTGCGGATCTGTTCGGCGATGGGGGTATCCGCCGTGGGCGTGAGGAATTCCAGGTAGCCGGATTCGAGCATCACGCAGCGGTTCGCGGTGCCGGCGGGCACCGCCGCGCCGTTGGCGTCCTTGGTCGTCTGCGGCGATAGCGGGGTGAGCACGAAGCCGAGTTCTTCAAGCGCACGCGAGGCCGCCTCCATGTCCGGGACAAAGTGCGCGACGTGGTCGAGGTTGAGCCCGCCCAACGGTGGCAGCTGGCTTTCGGCGACGCCCAGGGGAGCGTCTTTTTCGGGGCGTGGTTTCATTTTCGTCCTTGCCTCAGGGGGGCCTAATGTACACAATTGCGGGGCATGAATGACGCCGAGAATCGCGATACCCCGATTGATGCCGGGCGCAGCCACCACGACATGGGCGGGCTCCCGGCCGGGCGCGTCGAGCCTTCCGAGCACGACTACGCCGAGTGGGAGCGGCGCGTGGACGCAATGATGATGCTGCTCACCGGCGTGTCGGGTGGCAACCGGCGCATGAGCGTGGACGAGCTGCGCAAGAACATCGAGTCGATCGCCCCCGCCACCTACGACCGCATGAGCTATTACGAGCGCTGGGTGACTTCGCTTACCCAGACGATGCTCCAGCGCGGCTACATTTCCACCGACGACCTCACGCGCAAGATGGCCGAGGTCAAGACGCGACTGGACGCATCGGCCGCGGGGACGGCGCCTGTTGCTGGAGACGATGGCGCGCCCGTCCAACCCGGCGCGTACCCAAAAGGCGCGGGCGGATGATGACGGCGGCCATCGCAGCCCCCGTCGCGGCGCAGCCCCCAGCGATCGAAGCCCGCTTCGCCCCGGGTGACCGGGTGCGCGTCCTCGACGCCGCGCCGCTGGGCCATGTGCGCACGCCCTGGTATATCCGCGGCCACACCGGCGTGGTCGAGCGGCTGTGCGGCGCCTTCCCCAACCCGGAAGAACTCGCCTACGCGCGCTCGGGCCGGCCGCGTCAGCCGCTATACCGCGTGCGGTTCCTGCAGAAGGACGTCTGGCCCGAATATGCCGGCCACGCCGACGACCTCATCGAAATCGAAATCTTCCAGCACTGGTTGGAGCGCGCATGAACAACGAAGACCTCGGCACTTACCAGCCGCTCACCTATTACCAGCTCATGGAGGTGAGCCTGCGCGAGCTGCTGGTGGAGAAGGGCGTGGTCACCGACGGTGAAATCGCCCAGGCCATGGGCGAGATCGGCGCGCGGGACCCGGAGCGCGGCGCGAAAATGGTGGCGCGCGCGTGGCTCGACCCGGCCTACAAGGCGCGCATGCTGGCCAATGGCAGCGAGGCGGCTGAGGAGCTCGGTTTCGAAGTGCCCGGGCTCAAGCTCATCGTGGTCGAGAACACGCCCGACACCCACAACGTGGTCGTGTGCACGCTGTGCTCGTGCTATCCGCGGATGCTGCTCGGCATTCCGCCCGAGTGGTACAAGTCGCGCAACTACCGCAGCCGCGTGGTGCGCGAGCCGCGTGTGGTGCTGGAAGAATTCGGCACGCATATCGCCGAAGACGTCCGGATCCGCGTCCACGACAGTACCGCGGACATGCGCTACCTCGTGCTGCCCCTGCGTCCGGCCGGCACTGAAAAATTCACCGAAGAGCAACTCGCAGCGACCGTGTCGCGCGACAGCCTCATTGGTGTTGCCATTCCTTCCCTTCCTTAGGCAATCCATGAGCAAGCTCTTCGACCCGATCCAGCTCGGGGGCATCACCTTTCCCAATCGTATTGTCGTCGCGCCGATGTGCCAGTACTCCGCCAACGACGGCTGCATGAGCGACTGGCACCTGACCCACCTCGGCACGCTCGCCATCTCGGGCGCGGGGTTGCTCGTCATCGAAGCCACCGCGGTCACGCGCGAGGGGCGCATCAGCCACCGCTGCACGGGCCTGTACAGCGAAGCCAATGAGGCAGCGATGAAGCGCGTTGTCGACCACTGCCGGCGGCTCACCAAAAACCCGATCGGCATCCAGCTCGCCCATGCCGGGCGCAAGGGCTCGACGCACGTGCCGTGGGAAGGCCGCAACGCGCTCGGCCCCGGCGAGAACCCGTGGCCGACGGTGGCGCCCTCGGCACTGCCGTACGACGACCGGCCGGGCTGGCACACGCCGCGCGAACTGACAGTGGCGGAGATCAAAGGCGTCGTCGATGCGTTCGCCAGCGCGGCACAGCGTTCGTTGCGGTTGGGGCTCGATGTGGTGGAACTGCACGCCGCGCACGGCTACCTCCTGCACCAGTTCTTCTCGTCGATCTCGAACCAGCGCACCGACGCGTACGGCGGATCGCTCGGGAACCGCATGCGCGCGCCGCTCGAAGTCGCGCGTGCGCTGCGCGACGTGTGGCCCAAGGAGCGCTGCCTCGGGGCGCGCATCTCCGGGCACGACTGGCTCGACAACGGCACGCCGATCGAGGACACGATTGCATTTGCGCGCGAGCTCAAGAAAATCGGCTACGACTACGTGTGCGTCACGAGCGGGGCGCTGCTCGGCAAGACGCGCTACACCATCGGCCCCAACTACCAGGTGCCGCTGGCCGAAGCCGTGCGCAAGGCCGTGCCGGGGATGGCAGTTCGGGCCGTGGGCATGATCGCGGACGCCGAGCAGGCCCAAGAAATCATCGCCTCGGGAAAGGCCGACCTCGTCGCCATGGCGCGCGCCTTCCTCGACAACCCGCGCTGGGTCTGGCACGCCGCCGAGCGCTTCGGCCTGCCAGTCACCGTGCCGCCTCAGTACGAGCGCGCGGCGTACAACGCGTGGCAGGGATCCAAGCTAGCGCGGCCGGCGAAGACGGCTTGAGCTCAGGCAAGTAGCATGGCGGGTGAACCGGGAACGCTACGCGGGATCCCCGCCGGTCGATAGAGGGGGAGCAATACAGGCCGCCTATTTGTGCGCTCAGGCCCCGTTGGTCCTCGCCTTGCCTGTCGCCGGCGCATCCACGACGCCCTGCGTGTCGACCACTACACCGTAATCTTCAAGCGCGGCTTCCACCGTCACGTAGCCCAGCCGGACGTCGCGCGCGACGCGTTCCGGCTCGCGCTCCTTTGGCAGCCCGAATCCCCCGCCGCCCGGCAGTGCCATGCTGAGCCGGTCGCCGGGTCCGAGCGCCTGCTGGGGTCCGTGCGGGATCTCCACGCCATTGAGCATGAGGTACTCGCCGCGGCCATAGCCGCCACCGAGGCGCCCGAACACAGGGTAGGGCGAGTCGGGCTTCCTGCCCGAGCCGCGGATGCCGACGATCATCGGGCCTTCCGGGCCCAAGTCGCCGTCGGCAACCACGAACTCAAACTCCTGCCCGAGGTGCTCGGACGCCCCGCGGAGAGCCTCAGCGCCCTGATCCGGGAGTACTTGTTCGTTTCGATTTTCCGCGCCTGCGCGGAGTCCCTGGCGAGCGAAAACGCCAGCCGGCTCGCCGCGATGCAGCGCGCGGAGAAGAACATCGAGGACCTGCTCGGCGACCTGCATGGCACCTTTCACCGGCTGCGCCAGAGCAGCATCGACGAGGAGCTGTTCGACGTGGTGTCCGGGTTCGAAGCCCTCTCAGCGGCTGCCGATCCCTGCGAAGATGTACTGGTACCGGCACAAAATGTGCTGGAAAGTCAAGCGGGGCGCGGGTTCCAGGGATAATTGTTCAGGAATCGAGTTGCGCCCGTCACGGCTTCGGACAATGGCCTTCGCGTACTGGGTGTACCTTATGTGGCCCACCGAACGGAGGCCGGGCCGGCGTCCACGTACCTTTTGGACATGATTCCCAACGAGGAGACCGCCGGCACGGTGGATGTCGGTACCGAGGGCCGCCGGCAGGAAGCGCTCCTTACCGCGGAGGCGTTGCAGAACGCCATTTTCAACAGCGCCAACTTCTCGTCGATCGCCACCGACGCCAAAGGCGTGATCCAGATTTTTAATGTCGGGGCGGAACGCATGCTGGGCTACGTCGCTTCAGATGTAGTCAACAAGGTCACACCGGCCGATATATCTGATCCACAAGAAGTAATCGTGCGCGCCCAGACGCTGAGTCTGGAGCTGGACACCACGATCCTGCCGGGTTTCGAGGCGCTGGTGTTCAAGGCCTCGCGCGGGATCGAAGACATTTATGAGCTGACCTACATTCGAAAAGACGGCAGCCGCCTGCCTGCGGTGGTGTCGGTCACGGCACTGCGTGACTCGCAAAACATCATCATCGGCTACCTGTTGATCGGCACCGACAATACGGCCCGTCAGCAGGTGGAAGACGAGCGCAAAAAGCTGGACCAGCGCCTGCGCGACCAGCAGTTTTACACACGGTCGT
>JBBQCV010000160.1:0-8146 GCA_038319115.1 Burkholderiales bacterium
CATCAGCGTGAAGAAGACCAACCCGCAGCAGGAAGGCCTGCAGCGAAACGCCATCCTCGCGGCATTCGGCACGCTCAAGGACCTCGACCTCGTGATCGCGGTGGACGACGACATCGACATCAAGAACCCCAACGACGTCGAGTACGCCCTTGCGATGCGCATGGAGGCGAGCCGCGACCTGTTCATCATCCCCGGTGCGCGCACGCACGAATATGTGAGAAAGAGCGACAACGGCATCCGCGCCAAGGTGGGCATCGACGCGACCGTCCCGTTCGAGGAGAAAGAGCGCTTCGCGCGCGCGCCTTTCCGCGCGGTCGAAGTCGACCCGAAGGAACTGACCAAGCAGGCCCCCACATCAATTGGATGGCTCAAGTGAAAAGACTGCTCTCCCCCCTCTTTGGCGGCCTCCTCGCCGCCGCCAGCACCCTCGCGTTCTCGCAGGGCGCAGCGCCCTACCCGTCCAAACCCGTCCGCCTGGTCACTGGCTTCCCCGGCGGCGGGCCCACTGACCTGATGGCGCGCGTGTTCGGCGAAAAGCTCCAGGCGATCTGGAAGCAGCCGGTCATCGTCGAGGCGCGCCCGGGCGCATCGGGTGCGCTCTCGATGGAGCAGCTCAAGAACGCGCCGCCCGACGGCTACTTCCTGCTCATGGCGCCGACGAACACGATGGCGGTCAACCCGCACCTGTTCCCCAAGCTCGCGTATGACCCGCTCAAGGATTTCACCCTGATCGCGCGCGCTGCCAACATCGATAATGTCCTCACGGTGAACCCTTCGGTGCCTGCAAAGAACCTGCAGGAACTGGCCGCCCTCGCGCGCAGCAAGCCCGGCGAGCTTACGTTCGGCTCCCCCGCCAACGGCTCGCAGGCCCACCTCGCGGGCGAATTCCTCAACCAGCATTTCGGGATCAAGATGGTGCATGTGCCCTACAAGGGCGTGGGACCCGCGATGAACGACCTCATCGGCGGCCAGATCTCGATGATGTTCGTACCAGTGGCAAACTCGCTGCCGCACATCAAGTCCGGCAAGCTGGTGCCGATCGCCATCCCGACACGCGAACGCAATGCCTCGGTCCCCGACGTAGCAACCTTTGCCCAACAGGGCATCCCGGGGTTCGAAGCGGTCACGTGGTTCATGCTGATCGCGCCGGCGGGCCTGCCCGGAGAGGTCACCGCGAAGATCCGCACCGACATGGCGACAGTGCTGCGCGATCCCGACCTGCGTGAAAGGCTGCGAGCTTTCGGCGCCGAAGCCGGTGTCGTCGGCGAGGACCTGGCCGCGTTCCTGCGCGCCGACCTAGCGCGGTGGGGACAAGTGGTGCGCGCCGCCGGAATTAAAGCGGACTGAACCTCCGCAATGCGGTCCTTACGCGGCGCGGCGGCGATCGTTGGCGCGGGCCTCGCCGGAATGGGCGAAGCGCCTGGTTTTTCGCACCTCGACCTGCTCGGCCAGGCGGTGCACGCCGCCCTCGCCGATGCGGGGCTGCCGTTAAGCGCGGTCGACGGCCTGTTTACCGCGAATTCAGTCAACTTCCTGCCGGTGCTCTCGACCGCCGACTATCTCGGCATCCATCCACGCCACGTGGTTGGCACGAACATCGGCGGATCCTCCTTCCTCGAATTCGCGCTCTCCGCGACCCTCGCACTGGAAGCCGGGATGTGCGATGTCGCGCTGATCTGCTACGGCTCGAACCAGCGCAGCGGAAGACATTCGCCGAACTTTTCCGATCCGCCGCCTTACGAATCCGCCTATAAACCGAGCTACATGGTCGGCCCGTTCGCGCTGGCTGCGGCGCGCCACATGCACCAGTTTGGCACTACGCCGGAGCAGCTCGCCGAAGTCGCCGTCGCGGCGCGCGGCTGGGCCCGGCTGAATCCCCAGGCTTTCATGCGCGACCCGCTGACGGTGGCGCAGGTTCGCGCCTCGCGCATGCTTTGCGACCCGCTCACCGTGCGCGACTGCTGCCTTGTGACCGACGGCGCCGGCGCGATCGTCATGGTCGCCGCGGACCGCGCAAAGGATTTTACCAGGCGGCCGGTGTATTTCCTCGGGGGCTCGGCGGCGGTCTCCCACCGCCAGATTTCGTCGATGCCCGACCTCACGGTGACTGCCGCTGCCGAGACCGGCCCGCGCGCGCTCGCGATGGCGGGCCTGTCGATCGGCGACGTCGATGTCGCAGAGATCTACGACGCCTTCACGATCAACACGATCCTCGCGCTCGAAGACCTTGGCTTCTGCGCCAAGGGCGAAGGCGGCGCCTTCGTCCAAAACGGCCGCATCGCGCCGGGTGGCAGCCTGCCGGTCAATACCAACGGCGGCGGGCTTTCGTGCGTGCACCCCGGCATGTACGGCATCTTCCTGCTTGCCGAAGCGGTTGCCCAGCTGCGCGGCGAAGCCGGCGAGCGGCAGGTGGCCGCGCCCGAAATCGCCTTGTGCCACGGCAACGGTGGCACCCTCTCATCGCAGGTCACGGTGCTGCTCGGCACTGCGGCCGCGTTGTAATCCAAAAAATAGAAGGACATTCATGCCCGTCAAATACCCGAAGCAGCCGCGCACCGACTACGAATGCATCACGGTCGAAACCGACCGCGAAGGCATCACCTGGATGACGTTCAACCGGCCGGAAAAGCGCAACGCGATGAATCCGACCCTGCACGCCGAGATGGCGCAGGCGATGCTGGAGCACGAAACGCACCCGGAAACGAAGGTCATCGTGCTGACCGGCGCGGGCAACTCCTGGAGCGCCGGCATGGACCTCAAGGAATACTTTCGCGAGACCGACGGTGACGCGCAGGCGCAGTTCCGGTCGTACACGGACAACCGGCGCTGGTCATGGGATGCGCTGGTGCGGGGCAGGAAGCCGGTCATCGCCATGGTGAACGGCTACTGCTTCGGCGGTGCGTTCATTCCCCTTTGCAACTGCGACCTGGCCATCGCCGCGGACGATGCGGTTTTCGGGCTCTCCGAGATCAACTGGGGCATCGTGCCCGGCGGCGTCGTCAGCAAGTTGCTGGTCGACACGCTGCGCATCCGGGACGCGATGTACTACGCGGTCACCGGCCGCACTTTCGACGGGAAGAAAGCCGCCCAGATGGGGCTGGTGAATTTTTCGGTGCCCTCTAAAAAGCTGCGCGCGGAAACCGTTGCGCTCGCCCGCGAACTGATGTCGAAGAGCCCCATGGTGCTCGCCTATACCAAGCAGGCGATCCGGCAGGTGCGCACGATGGACATGGAGCAGGCCTACGACTACCTGATCGCCAAGATCACCGCGCTTGAGGCCAAGGACACCGAACACACGCGCGAGCGCGGCATGCGCGAGTTCCTCGACAAGAAGAGCTTCAAGCCCGGCCTTGGCGCCGTGGCGCGTCCCGGGGAAAAGGCAACCGCCAGGAAATCCACTTCGAAGCTCAAGCGCAAGAGCCCGAAAAAATAAAGTGCGGCGCGGCCCTCAGTCGCGCGCATTCTCCCGCTCCTGCACATCGCGCCAAAGGATCTTGCCTACCGGCGACTTGGGCAGGGTTTCGACGAACTCGACGATGCGCGGCACCTTGTAGGCCGCTATCTTTTCCCGCGCCCAGGCCGTGAACGCCTCGCCCGTCAGGCGGCCGCGCGCCTCGGGTCGCAGCACGAGCAGCGCCTTGACCGTCTCGCCCCGGTATGCGTCGCGAACGCCGACGACACACGCCTCCAGCACGTCAGGATGGGCATACAACACGGATTCCACTTCCGCCGGCCAGACCTTGAAGCCCGAAGCGTTGATCATGCGCTTGAGCCGGTCGGTCATGAAAAAGTAGCCCTCTTCGTCCACATAGCCGATGTCTCCCGAGCGGTACCACTCGCGGCCGGCGACCTTGACCCATGCCGCCGCCGTGTCCTCCGGACGGTTCCAGTAGCCCTTGAACATCTGCGGACCGCGAATCAGGATCTCCCCAGGCTCGCCAACCGCGCGTACCGCCAGCGTTTCCGGGTCGATCACGCAGGATTCGCTGTCGAACCACGTGATGCCGAGGCATTGACGCCTGGGGCGATCGCCCGGATTGTTGTGGGTGGTTGCCGCCGCCTCGGTCATGCCATAGGCCTCGATGTAGGGAATGCCCATGCGCTCGTTGAGCCGCTTCCACACTTCGTCCGGCATCGAGGAGCCGCCGGAGCCGATGCGCCGCAGACTCGAAAGATCGCGCCGATCGAGCTCGGGATCGGCCAGCAGGTCGATGACCGCCGTGGGGGCCATGCTCGCGTGCACGACGCGGTAGTACTCGATGAGTTCCGCAGCCAGCCTGCGCTCCCAGCGCGGCACCAGCACGATGCAGGCGCCGGCATAAACCGGCACATGGATGCTGTGGGTCAGGCCGGACACGTGGTACATGGGTGCCACGCCGAGACAGGGATCCCCGGCGGTGATGCCGTGCCACAGCGCAAGCCCCGCCACGTTGTGCATGAAAGTCGCGCTGGTGTGCATGCAGCCCTTGGGCAGTCCCGTGGACCCCGAGGTATAGGGGAGCAGGCACAGGTCGTCCGGCGTGGCCTCAGGCGCGCGTGGCGTGCGCCCAGCGGCCATGACGTCCTGCCAGGGAACGCACCCCGGGACGTTTACGCGCGGCGCGTGCAGCCAGTCAGGCAGGGTACAAGGCGAGTCCGCGGGGACGTATTCCGAATAGGTGGCCGCGACGACCTGCTCGAGCAATGTCCCGCCCGCGGCACCGAGCAGCGCCGGCGCGAGCTCCTGCGCGCAGACCGCGACCCGTGCGCCGGAGTCCTTGAGGTAGTGGTGCAACTCGTCCACGCGGTTCATCGGATTGACCGGCACCACCACCGCGTCGGCTTGCATCGCGCCAAAACTGGCGATGAGCCACTGCACCGAGTTCTGCATGTAGATCAGCACCCGGTCGCCACGCGCGATGCCCGCATGCTGCAGCCAGCCGGCGAAAGCGTCGGACGCGGCGGCAAACTCGCGCCAGCTCAACGTGCGCCCGAGGCTGTGGATGGCCGGCGCATCCCCGTAACGCAAAGCGGCGACCGCAAGGTTCGTTGCGAGCGTGGTACGGGGCGCAGTAAGGCTGCGCCGGAAGCGGCTTGGCCAGTAACCGGCCCGTTCGAGGCTGGAAGGCTTGTCGGAAGGAGCGTTCAACGCGGGGAACTCCTGTGCGATTGATGGAACCGGTGCAGCATCTCCTCCTGCAAACCTCGCTTGCAGAGCCGATGCAGTCATTCTATCGTTGCGCCTGCTTCCGGCCGCGACCGTTTCGCGTCGCGAGCGAGGACAAGTAACCAGGAGCAAGGCATGTTGAAAATCTACGGACAACCGCGCTCACGCGCGTTTCGCGTGCTCTGGCTGGCGAAAGAGGCCGGCATCGCCTACGAGCACATCCCGGTGAGCATCACGGCCGACAAGCCCGAGTGCAAGGAGCCGTGGTACGTGGAGCTCAACCCCAACGCGCGGGTGCCCACCATCGACGACGACGGCTTCGTGATGTGGGAGTCGGCGGCGATCAACCTGTACCTGGCCGAGAAGTACAAGTCGAGCCTGTTCCCCGCCACCGCCAAGGCCCGCGGCCGCATGCTGCAGTGGGCGTTCTACATCGCCAACGACGTCGAGCCGCCCATGATCGCGATGTTCCAGAACCGCGTGCTGTTTCCACCGGAGAAACGCGACGCCGCGCTCGCCGACGCTTCCGAATCCCAGATGGTGGTGCGGCTGAAGCTCCTCGAGGACCATCTTGCGAAGCACCGCTACTTCGGCGGCGAGCGCTGGGACATGGCCGACTTCATGGTGGCGAGCGTGACCTACACGCTGGCGGCGATCAAGTACGACCTGTCGAAGTTCCCGAAATTCAGCGCGTGGCTCACCGAGAGCATCGAGCGTCCGGCGGCCAAGGAGGCGCGCAAGCTGCGCGAATAGCTCTGGACGAAAAGCCACCTGCCCGCGCCGTGGGGAGCGGCGCCAAGCCCGATGACGCGGCCGCGCCGGTTGTCGACGCGGTCGCGCCGCTTGGCGACACGGTCGCGTTGCTCCGTGCGCGCAACTGGCAGGCCGCGCACGAGATCGCACAGGAGAGTAAGGACCCGCTGGCGGCATGGGCGCATGGCATCGTCCACCTCATCGAGGGGGACGAGTCCAACGCCCGCTACTGGTACGAGCGCGCCGTACGAACGTTTCCGGGCATGGATGCGATCGACGCCGAGGTCGGCGCGCTGGAGCGGGAGCTGGCCTCGCGGTAGGATGGCCGCTTTGCCGGTCCGGCGGACTTTCCCTTTCCGGCGGGCCGACCAGGCGGCATTGCCATCGCTATGCGGATAGCCGGACCATTGCACGACGCGGTCGCGCGCACTTGCTGAACCTCGTCGAGGCCGTCGGCGGGTGGCTGGTTCGCGTCGCGCTCATGTTCGTCCTCGTATCGACGCTCCTCGTGGCCGGCTACTGGGTGCAGGACGAAGTGCGCGCCTATCGCCGCCTGCAGGGCGAAGTGGCTCTCCTCGCGGAAGGCAAGGCAGGGATCGAACGCCAGGTGCGCGAATTCGAGAAGGCCTCGGCCGCTCGCCTGAAGGCCCTGTCGCAGGCGCCCGCCGCCGCGCTCAATGCGCGCATCGAAGGCATCGACCGCGAAATCTCCCGCCTCGCGCTCGAGCAGAAGGACGGCATCGGACTCTTCACCAGCGTCCCCCTCGGCCGCGGCGTGGTGGACCACTTCAAACGCAACGTCGAGATCGAAGTGCTCACCCAGGAGCGCGAGTACCTGCTGCGCCTGCGCCCCTTTCTCGCCGCAGCGCACGACGGACCGGCGCAGCTCGAAGCGTTCCGGCGCATCCACGCAGCCGCCTACGCGGACTATCTCGCCAACCAGGAGGCCCAGCGGAGGCTCGCCGAGAACCATCCCATCGCCACGCTGATCATCGGCACCGGCCCCCATGCGCGCCTCAGGCAATTGCGCCAGGACGCCGTCGCGTTGTACGAGAAGAACCGGCGCGCGGACGCCGATTACAGGTTCAAGAAGCAGGTGATCGACGCGGGCGCCGCTGCCAGGAAGCCCTTCGAGCTTGGCAGCGAGCGGGTTTCCGCGGTGTTGCAGCCGCTCGATGCGCTGATCGGGGAGCGCGAGAAAAGCCGGCTCGGCAACCTCGCCGGACGGACACTTGCGCGATGGCGCGAAGTCTGGCCGGCGGCGGCCGCAATCGTCCTGTCCATCCTTCTCGTGCCGATCGGAATCAAGCTGGTGTTCTTTTTCGTCCTCGCCCCGCTCGTGGCGCGCCGGCCGCCGACCAGCGTCATGCCCGGCACGTCCGGCGCCATCGACCTTGCGCCGCGCGGCAGCGACGCCGACGCGGCGCGCCCCGCCTTTTCCGCCGTATCGCAGCCGATTGCGATCGACGCCGGGCAGGTGCTCCTGATCCACCCGCAGTACCTGCAGAGCATGCCTTCGGCGACGCAGCCCGGCGCGCAGGCCGAGACCCGCACGGACACCAAGCTGCTGCTCGACTGGTCCTACCCGCTGAGCAGCCTCGCTGCGGGTCTGGTGATGCTCACCCGTGTCCGCGCCGCAAAGCGCGAGACGGTCGTGGTCTCCTCGACCACCGACCCCATCAACGAGATCGGCGTGCTGGGCGTGCCCGAAGGCTCGGCCGTGGTGTTCCAGCCGCGCAACCTCGTCGGTGTCGTGTGCGCCGAAGACAAGCCGCTGCGCATCACGCGGCACTGGCGCCTCGGGAGCCTGCACGCATGGATGACGCTGCAACTGCGCTACCTCGTGTTCCACGGCCCGGTCAGCCTGATCGCCAAGGGCGGCCGGGGAATCCGCGTGGAAAAGGCCGAAGCGGGCCGCGCGATCCACCAGGAAGCCACCATCGGCTTCAGCGCGAATGTCCTCTACTCGACGGCGCGCAGTGAGACCTTCCTCGCCTATGCGCTGGGGCAGCAGCCGTTGTTCAAGGACCGCTTCGCCGGCGATGTGGGCTTTTACGTGTACGAGGAAATGCCCGGCTTCGGGCGCAAATCGGGCATCACCGGCCGCGGCCTCGAAGGCTTCACCGATTCGCTCATGAAGATTTTCGGCCTGTAGCAGGGGCTCGCGTGCTGGCCGCCCTAGCGCCCCTTCCACTGCGGCTTGCGCTTGGCGGCAAACGCGCGCGGCCCCTCGACGTAATCGTCCGA
>JBBQCV010000161.1:0-8109 GCA_038319115.1 Burkholderiales bacterium
TGAGCACGCCCCCACCGCGCACGCTGTTCGAAAAGATCTGGGCCCAGCACGTGGTGGCCGACCTCGGCGGCGGCGCGAGCCTGCTGCACGTGGACCGCCATTACCTGCACGAATTGTGCGTGAGCCGCGGCTTCCCCACCCTGCACGAGCGCGGCCTCCCGGTGCGCAACCCCGACCTCACGTTTGCCGCGCCTGACCACGTCATCTCCTCCGCCCCCGGCCGCACGGGCGGTGCGTTCCCATGGTCGATCAAGGTCATGGACACCCTGCGCATCGAGACTGCAAAGGCGGGCATCCGCCTGTTCGACATCGACCAGGACGGCCAGGGCATCCTGCACGTGATCGGCCCGGAGCTCGGGCTCACGCTGCCGGGCACCACGGTGGTGTGCGGCGACAGCCACACCTGCACCAACGGCGCGCTCGGCGCGCTCGCCTTCGGGATCGGCATCAGCGAAGTGGTCCACATCCTCGCCACCCAGACCATCGTGCAGCGCAAGCCGCGCACGATGCGCGCAACGCTCGTGGGGCGGCTACCGCGCGGGATTTACGCCAAGGACCTCATCCTCGCGCTGATCGGAAAGGTCGGCGCCGCGGGCGGTGCGGGCTACGCGATCGAGTACGCCGGCAGCGCGGTGCGGGCGCTGGAACTGGAAGCACGCATGACCCTGTGCAACCTGTCGATCGAGCTGGGCGCCAAGATCGGCATGGTCGCCCCCGACGACAAGACTTACGCGTACGTCGCAGGACGCCGCTTCGCCCCGACGGGCGCCCAGCTCGAAGCGGCCATCGCGCACTGGAAAACGCTGCCGGGCGATGCCGAGGCGCAGTTCGACCGCGAAGTTTCGCTCGACGTCGGCGCCCTGGCGCCGCAGATCACGTGGGGCACCAGCCCCGAGGACGTGATCGGCGTTGACGGTTGCATTCCCGCGCCCTCGCATGCCTCGAAGTCCGAGGCCCTTCGCTACATGGGCCTGTCGGCGGGAGATCGCATCGCCGGGACGAAGGTCGACCGCGTCTTCATCGGCTCGTGCACCAATTCGCGCATCTCCGACCTGCGCATCGCGGCCGAGGTGGCGCGCGGCCGCAAGGTGGCCCGCCACGTCGAAGCATGGGTGGTGCCAGGTTCGGTCGGCGTCAAGAAGGAGGCCGAGGCCGAGGGCCTGCACGAGGTGTTCCTCGCGGCGGGCTTCCAATGGCGCGAGCCCGGCTGCTCGATGTGCGTCGGCGTGAACGAGGAATGGGCCGCGCCCAAGGCGCGTTGTGTTTCGACATCCAACCGCAACTTCGTCGGCCGCCAGGGACCCGAGGTGCGCACCCACCTCGCCAGCCCTGCCATGGCGGCGGCCGCCGCGATCGCCGGCGAGATCGCCGACGTGCGCACGCTCATGAGGTAGTCATGCAAAAATTCACCACGCTCACCGCCGTCGCCGCCTGGTATCCGCGCGCCAATGTGGACACCGACCTCATCATTCGCGTCGAGCGCTGCGCCAAGGTCGAAAAGGACGGCCTCGGGCGCTATGCCTTCGAGATGGCGCGCTTCCTGCCCGATGGCAGCGAAAACCCGGAGTTTCCGCTCAACCAGGGCCCTTTCCGCCAGGCGCAGATCCTCGTGGGCAACATCAATTTCGGCTGCGGCAGTTCGCGCGAAATGGCCGTGTGGGCGATCGCGGGCCTGGGCATCCGCTGCGTCATCGCGCCCTCTTTCGGCGACATTTTTTTCGGCAACTGCTTCCAGAACGGCCTGCTGCCGATCGTGCTGCCGCAGGACACGGTGGAGAAGCTGGGGGCCGCTCTCGCTGCCGATCCGGCGAACGCCAACCTGACCATCGACCTCGCCGGCCAGAAAGTCATCGCGCCCGATGGCGCGGAGATCGGTTTCGACATCGAGCCGCTGCGCAAGAAGGCCCTGCTCGAGGGGCTGGACGAGATCGGCCTCACTCGGCTTCGCGAGGCCGAAATCGCCGCGTTCCAGCACAAGGACCGCCGCGAGCGGCCCTGGATCTACGTGTGAAAGTAAAACAATCGCTTTCGTAGAGTCAAGCGCTGCGCGGCTCTCCTGCCAATTTGTGTACCGGTGTCGGTACATTTGATGGGGCAGGCCCGACGATGCGCGGCGCCAGGGCGCTAGGCCTTGGCTTTGCGGTTGCGTTCGAGCTGCGCGTCGACCAGGGCCACCACTTCGTCGAGCACCGCCGATTGCATGCCTTTCTGCGCGGCCACGGTCTTCACCAGCCGGTCCACGCGCTCGATATTGGGCGCGCCGCTGAACAGCGCGCGCGCCGCCGACGATGGATTGGCGAGCCCCTGCGCGGCGGCGGCGTACTTGTCGAACGGCACGAGGTCTCTTTCGTCTGCCCCGAGGGAAACGCACAGCTTGACCACCCAGTTAAACACTTCGCGCGACTTGTCGAGGTCGGAATGCACCGCATCCTTGATCGGGCGCGGGCCGTCCTTGGTGATGCACCGATAGTTGCCCGCGATGAGCATGGCCCACTTGGCCAGTGGCACGAACACCGACTCGTGCACCTTGAGCTTGACCGGCAATTCGATCGACCCGGAGCCGGTGTCGAACCGCACCGCTTCCACGTCCGCGGCGATGCCGCGCAGCATTGCGGTGTCCTTGTCCGACACGAAGCGCGCCGACTTGAAGTTGGTCGGCAGCCTGACCTGCAGCACGTTGACCTTTTCTTCCGGCGGCCGGAATGCCTGCGGATCGGGGCTGCACAGCGTCATGGTCGCCGGGTCGAAGCTGTCCCACACCTCGGGACCCGCATAGCACTCGCGGCAGGCCTTGACGTCGATGCCGGGCACGCGCGCAAGGTAGGGCAGCGGCGGCATGTTCATGATCGACATGCACGGCACGCGGGACTTCGCCACCGCGTCGAGCAGTTCGCGCACTCCCGGGGAGCGGTACTGCGGCTCCTGCATCGCCAGCACGACCAGGTCAAAGTCGCCGGGGTTGGCCGACTGCGGCCCCCCGGCGCTGAGTTTGCCGGGGGCCTTGCGCGAGTCGAGTTCGACCAGCCCCTCACGTCCCTTGACCGGCATGCGCACGATCGCCCCTTCGGCGTTGAACAATTCCGCTTCCGCAGGCAGGCAGACGAGCTTGACGTTGTGCCCCGCAAGCACCAGTTTCATGCCGAGGAGCGACCCATAAGAGGCGCCCATGATGAGGATATTGCGTGGGGTTCCCATTTTTCGTGTCTCCGTGATTTTCTAATTGTGCTCCCATGCTATGCAATGGAATCTCACGATGCAATACCGATTCCGCATACAAGGGCGCCGCCCGGTGCGATGGCGGCCCCGGAGTCACGCGAAGAATGCCCACCGGCGATCCCGGCACCAGGCCACGTCACTTGACGCGATAGATCTCGTCGTCGAAGTTGCCGCGCGACACCGACAGCGATGCGCGCCGGGTGGTCGATAGCGACGACAGGAGCGCCTTGTCGGCGCCCTGCTCCCACAGGATCTTGAACACTTCGCGCTCGGGCTTGCCCTTGCGCACTATCTTTTCGCGTGCCTCGGACACGGGAGGGCCGAAACGCCGCTTGAGGTACTCGGCCACCTTGTCCATGCTGCCGCTGTCGAAGAGCACGTTGAATCCGTGCACGGCATCGGCCTTGAGGTAAAAGATGACGCGCGCCTCGACGCCGCCGAAGGACACCTTGGCGTCATCACAGCGGCGGTCGGCGGCATCGGATTTCCACTCGAGGGCCTTGCAGTGGATGCCAGGAAACTGCTTCTTGATGGCGGCTTCTGCGTCGCCGAGCCTGACCCCGTTGGCGTCGAAAGCGGCCCACGCGGGCGCCGCAAAGGCCAGCGCAAACGCCAGCAATGCAGCACGCATCACTTGCTCAGGGCCTTGTAGCGAAAACATTGCGTGCCATGGTCGTTGACCATCCCGGTGGCCTGCATGAAAGCGTACATGATTGTGGTGCCCACGAACTTGAAGCCGCGAAGCTTGAGGTCTTTGGACAACGCGTCGGAGGCTTCGGTTCGCGTGGGAATGTCCGCGCCCTCCTTTCGCCTGCCCTGCAGCGGCTTGCCGCCCACGAACCCCCAGACGTAGCCGGCGAACGAACCGAATTCCTCCTGCACCGCGAGAAAGGCCTTCGCGTTGACCACTGCGGCGTCGATCTTGGCCCGATTGCGGATGATGCCCGCATCGCCCATGAGCCGGGCCTTTTTGCGCGCATCGTAGCGCGCGACCCGCGCCGGGTCGAAGCCGTCGAAGACCTCGCGGTAGTGCTCGCGCTTGGCAAGCACCGTGTCCCACGACAGGCCGGCCTGCGCGCCCTCGAGGATCAGGAACTCGAACAGCACGCGGTCGTCGCGCACCGGCACGCCCCATTCGCGATCGTGGTATTCGATCGCAAGCGGGTTCGACGGCCAGGCGCAGCGCTGCTTGTCAGGCACAGGGAACCTCGCGCGCGAATCCCGCATGCAAGTCGAGGATCTTTTCGCGCCACGCCGCGATGGGATCGTCGGCGGCGAGGCACGCGAACGGGCTCATGACCCGCGCCCACTGGAAAACGGAGAATACGATGTAGTCCGCATAAGCCGGGGCCTCGCCGCACACAAAAGCCTGTCGCTTGAGCACAGCGCGAAGCGGGTCGAGCGTGCGCCCGAGGCGCTCCACCGCCTTGTCGCGACCGGCGCGCGTGTCCTCGAGCTTCGCCTTGACGAACCCTTCCATCATGGCGCGGAAGTAGTCGCGGTCCACGGGATCGACCCGGTCGTGGATGTCGGCAACTACTATCGGCAGCACGGCCGGGACCAGCGTGCGGTCGGCCCACACGTTGAAGGTGTGGCATAGCCCGTGGCCTATCGGGCCGCCGAACAAGGTCGGGGCGTCGGGATACTTCGCCTCGAGGTGTTCGGCGATCTTCCAGGAATCGCGCACCACCGTGTCTCCATCGCGAATAATGGGGACGGTCTTGCCGCCCGAAAAGGCGATCGCGGCCTTGTCAGACATGGGTACCGGGTGGGACTCGAACGCCAGGCCCTTGTGCGCAAGTGCCATGCGCGTGCGCCAGGAAAACAGGCTGTAGAGCCGTCCGTCGAGTCCCTTGAGTTCGTAAAGTCTGATCATCTCCGTTTCCTTCGGTGCCGTGCACGAACGCTGGTGCCCATTTTAGCGGCAGGCCGGCCCCATAACGGGCCTTGGGCAATGCCTACTGTTCGCGTGCGCACAGACCGCGCATGCGCCAATGCCCTAGCCTTCGCGGCCACGCCTTCCATATTCCGGAAACGACCGGCCAGCCGCGCGACCGAACCGATGAACATCCCCCCACCGGCCAGCCCGCGGTACCTCGAAAGCAAGGCCTTCCTGTGGCTGCTGGTCCTGGTCACGGTGGCGTTCGTGTACATCCTCCTGCCCTTCTACGGCGCGATCCTCTGGGGCACGGCGACGGCACTGGTGTTCGCGCCGCTGCACCGGCATTTCGTCAGCTTCACCGGCGGGCGGCGTACGCTCGCCGCGCTGGTGACGGTATTTTTCATCCTGTGCCTGGTGATCCTGCCGCTCATGCTCGTGGCCGCGCTGCTGGTGCAGGAAGTCGCCGGGGTCTACAGGAGCCTCGAGAGCGGCGACATCAGTGTTGCGCGCTATATTCAACAGTTCCTCGACGCCCTGCCGGCGTGGGTCACGAGCCTGCTCGGCCGCTTCGGCCTGGACCAGCAGTGGGCCGTGCAGGATCGACTCACCGGCGCACTCATGAAGTACAGCAAGGAAACCGCCAGCCATGCACTGGGCTTCGGGCGTGACACCTTCGAGCTCGCGGTCGAGTTCTTCGTGATGCTGTACCTGCTTTTCTTCCTGCTTCGCGATGGCCCCGCACTGGGCGCGCGCATCAGCAAGGCGATCCCGCTGCGCGAGGAACACAAGCGCAGCCTGGCGGCCAAGTTCACCACCATCCTGCGCGCCACGGTCAAGGGCAACCTCGTCGTGGCGGGAATCCAGGGAGCCCTGGGCGGCCTCATCTTCTGGTTCCTCGGCATCCATGCACCGGTGCTGTGGGGGGTGCTCATGGCCTTCCTGTCGCTGCTGCCCGCCATTGGCGCAGGCATCGTGTGGGTGCCCGTGGCGGCCTACCTGCTCATCAGTGGATCGCCCGGGCAAGGCGCAATCCTCGTTGCCTACGGCGTGCTGGTGATCGGCCTGGTGGACAACCTGCTGCGCCCGGTGCTGGTGGGCAAGGACACGCGCATGCCCGACTACGTCGTGCTGCTCGCCACCCTGGGCGGAATGACCATCTTCGGCATCAACGGGTTTGTGATCGGCCCGCTGGTGGCGGGCATGTTCATCGCCGTGTGGCACATCCTGGCGGCCGAACGAACGCGGCATGACGGCGAGGCCGAGCGCAGGGTGCCTGACAGGCGCGGCTGACGGCGAGAAACAGCCCCACGGACGCGCACCGGAAATGTACCGGCGCGAAGCCATGCCGTATCGATCAGGCGGCTTTTTTCGGTCCGACCGCCTTGCCGCGACGCTTTTCAGTCCCGCCGGCAGCGGGCTTGCCCGCGCCATGTTCTCCCGTGGCGGCCGGGTCCTTCGCTTCGTGCGAAGGCGGCCGCTGGGCGATCTTGCCTGCGGTCCAGTCGGCGCGAGCCTGCACCGCCAGCCGGTAGGCCTGGTCGCGGCCCGACAGGTAAGGCTTGGGCCAGTGCTGGCCCGCGTGCTGGTACCAAGCCGAGGCGTGCAGCGTGAAATACGGGTCCGACAGGTGCGTTCGCGCGAGTGCAACGAGGTCGGCGCGCCCGGAAACCACGATCGTATTCACCTGGTCGGCGTTGAAGATGTTGCCCACCGCCATGACGGCGATGCCCACTTCGTTGCGGATCTTGTCCGCGAACGGGGTCTGGTACATGCGCCCGTAGACGGGCTTCTGGTCGGCCACGACCTGGCCGGTGGACACGTCGATGAGGTCGGCCCCGGCGGCCTTGAACAGGTGCGCCAGCGCGAGCAAATCGGATTCCGACAGCCCGCCGGGCGCCCAGTCGGTGGCCGACACGCGCACCGACATCGGCTTGTCCTGCGGCCACACCGCGCGCATTGCCCGGAATACCTCGAGGGGAAATCGCGCGCGGTTCTCGATCGCCCCGCCGTACTCGTCGGTGCGCAGGTTGGTCAGCGGGGAGATGAATGACGAAAGCAGGTAGCCGTGGGCGGCGTGCATTTCCAGCATGTCGAACCCGGCCTCCTCGCCGTACTTCGCAGAGCGCACGAAATCGGCCACGATCTTGTCCATGTCCGCGCGCGTGAGTTCGCGCGGCGTGTGCGAGTCGGGGGAATAGGGCAGGGCCGAAGGCGCGACGAGGTCCCAGTTCCCGTCCGGCAGCGGGTGGTCCATGCGATCCCAGCCCAGCTGGGTCGAACCCTTGCGCCCGGCGTGGCCGAGCTGCAGGCAGATCCTGGCCTTCGACTGCGCGTGGCAGAAGCCGATGATGCGTTTCCACGCGTCGCGCTGCGCCTCGTTCCAGAGGCCGGTGCAGCCGGGGGTGATGCGCGCCTCGGGCGAGGGACAGGTCATCTCGACGAAGACCAGCCCGGCGCCGCCGATCGCGCGGCTGCCCAGGTGCACCAGGTGCCAGTCGGTGGGCATCCCGTCCTCGGCCATGTACTGGTCCATCGGCGACACCACCACGCGGTTCTCGAGCTGCATGCCGCGCAGGCGAAAGGGCAGGAACATCGGCGCAGGCGGGTTGTCGGGGTCGACCCGGTCGTCGCGGTCCATGCCTTCGGCCTTGACCTTGAGGGCGAACCAGCGCGTTACGTCCGCAAGGAACCGGTCGTCGCGCAGGCGCAGGTTTTCGTAGGTGATCTGCTTGGAGCGCGACATCACGCCGAAGGCGAACTGCAGCGGGTCCATGCCCCAGTAGCGCGGCATGTTTTCAAACCACGACAGCGAAACGTCCGCTGCGTGCTGCGTCTTTTCGACGTCCTCGCGACGCTGGGCATCGTAGTGCGCAAGCGCGCCCTTGACCGTGCCCTCGTGGTGGAACGCCTCGTTCTGCGCTATCGCATCCTCCATCGAGAGCTTGGTGCCAGAACCGATGGAGAAATGCTCGGTCGCCTTGGCATCTCCCAACAGCACCACGTTGCCCATG